>NZ_BAAAQX010000058.1:46550-55493 GCF_039531895.1 Nonomuraea monospora | reverse complement strand
CTTCTTTCCCGCCGGCAACAGCGGCTCCAGCACAGCCCACTGCGCGGCGGTCAAATCACCCCGACCCACACAAAGATCATCTCGGAAGTGGATCACCCGGGTGATCCACTTCTGAAACACGCCCTAGCTGCAGCCGCTGGTCGACCCGCAGCCCTCGCACACGTAGCAGCTACCGGCCGGCCGCATCTTCGTCCCGCAGGTCATGCACAGCGGCGCGTCCGCCGTGAAGCGCTGGTGGCTCTCCAGCGTCAGCTCCTGGACGGCCGGCTGCGCGTCCTCCTTCGGCTGGGCGGCCTCGATCGGCGCGGACTGGGCGAGCGCCTCCCGGTCCACCGCCTCCTGCAGCGCCGCCGGGTCCTCGCCGCGCTGCTGCGCCGCGCGCTCGGCCGCCGAGAAGATGCCCAGCGCCGCCCGCTCGTCGTAGGGCAGGTGGTCGAGGGCCAGGCGGCGGAAGATGTAGTCCATCACCGAGGTGGCCATGCGGATGTCGGGGTCGTCCGTCATGCCGGCCGGCTCGAAGCGCATGTTGACGAACTTGCTCATGTACGTCTCCAGCGGCACCCCGTACTGGAGCCCGATGGAGATCGCCACCGAGAAGGCGTCCATGACGCCCGCCAGCGTGGAGCCCTGCTTGGACATCTTGAGGAAGACCTCGCCGAGCCCGTCGTCGGGGTAGGACGAGGCGGTCATGTAGCCCTTGGCGCCGCCCACGGTGAAGCGGGTGGTCATGCTCGGCCGCTGGTTCGGCATGCGCCGCCGGGTCGGCCGGTTGACCTCGATGACCTTGACCTCTGGCTCCTTCGGCTGCTCCTGCTGCTTCTTGGAGCCGTCGCCGGCCGACAGCGGCTGGCCGACCTTGCAGTTGTCGCGGTAGACGGCCAGCGCCTTCAGGCCGAGCTTCCAGCCTTCCAGGTAGACCTGCTCGATGTCGTCGATGGTGGCCGACTCGGGCAGGTTGACCGTCTTGGAGATGGCGCCCGACAGGAACGGCTGCGTGGCGGCCATCATGCGGACGTGGCCCATGGGCGCGATCGCCCGCTCGCCCATCGCGCAGTCGAACACCTCGTAGTGCTCGGGGCGCAGGCCGGGAGCGTCGACGACGTGGCTGTTCTCGCCGATGTACTCGACGATGGCCTCGATCTGCTCCTGCTGGTAGCCGAGCTGCTTGAGCGCCCGCGGGATCGTCTGGTTGACGATCTGCATGGAGCCGCCGCCGACGAGCTTCTTGAACTTGACCAGCGCCAGGTCCGGCTCGATGCCGGTCGTGTCGCAGTCCATCATCAGGCCGATCGTGCCGGTGGGCGCGAGGAGGCTGGCCTGGGCGTTGCGGTAGCCGTTCTTCTCGCCCAGCTTCAGGCACTCCGACCACTGGCGCGACGCCTCGGCGTGGATCTTCGCGTCCATCGAGCCGACCGTGCGCAGGTCGTCGTTGGCCGCGGCGTGCTTGCGCATGACCCGCTTGTGCGGCTCGGCGTTCCTGGCGTAGCCGTCGTACGCGCCGACGACGCCGGCCAGCTCCGCGCTGCGCCGGTAGGACACACCGGTCATCAGCGACGTGATCGCCCCGGCCACCGCGCGGCCGCCGTCGGAGTCGTAGGCGTGGCCGGTCGCCATGAGCAGCGCGCCCAGGTTGGCGTAGCCGATGCCGAGCTGACGGTACGCGCGCGTCGTCTCGCCGATCTTCTCCGTCGGGAAGTCGGCGAAGGTGATCGAGATGTCCATCGCGGTGATGATCAGCTCGGTCAGCTTGACGAAGTCGGCCACGTTGAAGGAGTTGTCGTCCTTCAGGAACTTCAGCAGGTTGATGCTGGCCAGGTTGCAGGAGGAGTTGTCGAGGTGGACGTACTCGCTGCAGGGGTTGCTGGCCGTGATCCGGCCCGTCTCCGGCGTGGTGTGCCAGTCGTTGATCGTGTCGTCGTACTGCACGCCGGGGTCGGCGCACTCCCACGCGGCCTTGGCCATCTTGCGGAAGAGGTCCTTGGCGTCGATCTTCTCGATCACTTCGCCGGTCAGGCGGGCGCGCAGGCCGAAGTCGCCGCCCTGCTCCACCGCGCGCATGAACTCGTCGGAGACGCGGACGGAGTTGTTGGCGTTCTGGTACTGGACGGAGACGATGTCCTTGCCGCCCAGGTCCATGTCGAAGCCGGCGTCACGCAGCGCGCGAACCTTGTCCTCCTCGCGCGCCTTGGTCTCGATGAACTCCTCGATGTCGGGGTGGTCGACGTCGAGCACGACCATCTTGGCGGCCCGCCGGGTCGCGCCGCCCGACTTGATCGTCCCGGCGCTGGCGTCCGCGCCCCGCATGAAGCTGACCGGCCCGCTGGCCGTGCCGCCGCTGGACAGCAGCTCCTTCGACGAACGGATCCTGGACAGGTTCACACCCGACCCCGAACCGCCCTTGAAGATCACGCCCTCTTCCTTGTACCACTCCAGGATCGACTCCATCGTGTCGTCCACGGAGAGGATGAAGCACGCGCTCACCTGCTGCGGCGACTGCGTGCCCACGTTGAACCACACCGGCGAGTTGAACGCGAACACCTGGTGCGCCAGGGCGTGCTTCAACTCGTGGTCGAAGATCTCGGCGTCCTCGTCGCTGGCGAAGTAGCCGTGCTCGATCCCCGTCCTGGTGTAGACGCCGACGACCCGGTCGATCAACTGCTTCAGGCTCCACTCGCGCTGCGGGGTGCCCACGGCGCCGCGGAAGTACTTGGTCGTCACGATGTTGGCCGCGTTGACCGACCAGAACTCGGGGAACTCGACGCCCCGCTGCTCAAAGTTGATGGACCCGTCGCGCCAGTTCGTCATGACGACGTCGCGGCGCTCCCACTGGATCTCGTCATATGGGTGCACGCCGGGCTTAGTGAAGATCCGCTTCATCTTCAGTCCCTTACGCGGACGCTTTCCCCCGCGCGCGACTGAACCGCTGGCCGTCTCCGTCATGACTCCCCCTTCTCCGCCTTCAACTGTTTGATCTCGGCCTCGAAGTCCGCCAGGCTCTCGAAACCGCGATACACCGATGCGAACCGCAGGTAGGCCACCTCGTCCAACTCCCGCAGGGGGCCCAGGATGGCCAGGCCCACCTCGTTCGAGGGGATCTCGGCCGCGCCCTTCGCCCTGATGGCCTCTTCCACCCGCTGCCCGAGCTGCGCCAGCGAGTCCTCGCTGACCGGCCTGCCCTGGCACGCGCGCCGCACGCCCGCGACGACCTTGTCCCGCGAGAACGGCTCCGTCACTCCGCTGCGCTTGCTCACCATCAGCAGTACGGTCTCCTGCGTGGTGAACCTGCGCCCGCACTCGGGACAGGTGCGGCGGCGCCGGATGGCCGCGCCGTCATCCGTGGAGCGGCTGTCGATGACCCTGGTGTCAGGGTGGCGACAGAACGGACAATGCACGCTTTCGCCTCCAAGAACCCGCGGCCACCACACGCGCCCTCACCCGCCATGACGGGACGCTCGCGCACACTCCACGGCTGTCCATGGAGCGGTCACGGAAACACAAGGTGTGGTGAACTACATCGGTGTAACTACTAGATGTTGTGGTCCAACCGTAGAAGCGTGCGACCATGAACGCAAGTTGAGCGGGCCCTTCCGGCTGAAGTCGCTGATCAGCCCATGGACATCAACTGTCTCGGGCGTGTCGCTCGGTCGGGGTGATCTTCTTGCAGGTCGGAGCGTCACATCGGTTGCTTGGGGGGTCGGTCGTGAACAAACCTCACAAAGGTACCCGAGGACTCGGATGGTCATTCCTGTCACTGGGGTTGCGTCGGTTTGGGGTGGCTTGTGGGTGCCCCATGCGCGCGCCGCTCTCGCCGACATGCACTGAGGTCGCGTCCACGCCGGGCCGCCCGCCGGGGGCCGGTGCTTGCTGGCCGCTTCGTACGCGCACGGCGGCTCCATACGCGGGCGGCGGCTCCATACGCGGGCGGCGGCTCCATACGCGGGCGGCGGCTCCGTACGCGGGCGGTGGCTACGGGGACGTGGCTGGACCGGGCGCGGCAGGGCCAGGCGGACCGGGCCAGGCGCGCACCGGCTTCGGGCGCGCAACGGCTTCGGGCGCATGCGGCGGAGCCTCGTGACGTGCGTGTCACCGGGCTGGCGAGAGGCAAGGCCCGCCGACAGCCGCAAGGGCAGTGCGCGGCCAGTACATGCAGGACGATCCGGATCGCGACACGTCCGCCAACACAACCGGCGGCGTGACTAGCGGCATCACGCAACGCGGTGCGATCTGGCGACCTTGAATCAGCGCAACACAGCCCATCACCGCCTCCGGCACCGTGCGGCACGGCACGGCACGGCACGGCACGGCACGGTTGCGGTGCGGTGCGGTGCGGTGCGGTGCGGTGCGGATGCGGCACCGGTGCAGGTGCAGGTGCAGGTGCAGACACAGGCACAGGCACAGGCACAGGTGCAGGGTCACGTCCCGCAGCGCGGCACAGCGGGGCGCGACCCTACCCTTGCCCTACCCTTGCCCTACCCTTGTCCTGCTCTGTCCTGCGGCCCATCGGCGAAGCCCGGCTGGCCAGCGGTCAGCGTAAGGCGGCGGTGTCCTTCGGGACGTAGATGCGGGCGCCCGGCCGAATGAGCGAGTCGGACAGCCCGTTCAACCGCTTGATCTCCTCCACCAGAACCCCCGGGTCATCCCCCTCGGAGAGCGCGTCGGCGATCTCCCACAATGTGTCCCCCTTGTGTACCTCAACCCATGGCAGCCCAGCATGCCCCGCCACCACGACCCGCACTTCCGCGTGCCCCGCAGCCCGCGTGCCGAGCCAGAACCCGCCCAGCGACAGCAACGCCACAACCACCACCAGCACGACCCGACCGCGCCGGGTCAGCCGCACCGGAGCAGCACCCGACTTGGAAACCCCCCGGCTCCCCCCTACGCCTGCCCGCACGGAAGCGTCTCGCCGACCGGAGATGCCCGACAATCCGGGCGCCCCTGACCGCCTGGAGACCCGCGACCGGTTGGAGACCCCCGACCGGTTGGAGACCCCCGACCGACCGGACATGCCTGACCGCCCAGCAACGTCCGACCGGCCGGACATGCCCGACCGTCCCGGAACGCCTGGCCGCCTGGACAGGCCTGACCGTCTGGAGACCCCTGACCGACCAGAGATCTCTGACCGACCCGAAATCTCTGACCCGCCGGGGACTCCTGACCTGCCGGGGACTCCTGACCTGCCGGAGATTCCTGACGGGCCGGGAGCGCCTGATCGCCTTGCGGTACCTGACCGTGTGGACGGCCTGGAACCACGGGACTCCTCGACGGCGCCTGACCGCCCAAGAGCACGCACCCGGCCAAAGACGCCTCGCCGAGCGAAGAGGCCTCGCCGGCCGAAGACTCCACGCCGCCGGGACGCGACCCTCCGCTGCCCGAGTTCAGCATCTTCCCGAGCGGAGGCACCTCTACGCCGAGCCGCCAAGCCCGCACGCTGCGCCGCCAGGCCGTCCCGCGACCCCGAGCCCTCCCGCTCGCCTGCCGCGCCTTCCCGCACCCCAGCCAGGCTCTCCCGTTGCGCCGCCGAACCACCATGCTGTGCCGCCAGGCCATCACGATGTGCCGCCAGGCCATCACGATGCGGCGCCGGGCCATCACGATGCGGCGCCGGGCCATCACGATGCGGCGCCGGGCCATCACGATGCGGCGCCGGGCCATCACGATGCGGCGCAGGACTCTGCCGCGATCCCGCCGGGTCTTCCGGCGACCCCGCCGCGTCTCCCCGCACCCTCGTCAAGTCCCCCCGCCGCCCCGCAGGATCTTCCTGTCGCCCCGCCAACTTCCCCCGTTGCGCCGTAGCGTCCCTACGCCACGCCGCACGCCTTCTCCATCGCGCTCCGACTCCCCGCCCCTCTCCGACTTCCTCACGCTGTGCGACGGAATCGCCGGAGCCCGCCGGAGCAAGGGCTCGTCGCGCCCCCTCTCGTCCCCCTTTGTCCTTAACCCCTCCCTTGCGGCCAGCCGCCTTCTCGCCGGACCTGCGACCCACCACCGTGTCGTCGCCGTCACCCCATCCCTGCCGCCCCTTACCCCTCCCCGGGGGCGGCGGGACGGTGGTGTCCGGGTTGTCATCGCCTGCTCGCGGGGACGGGACAAGCCGCAAATGGGATCTTCCCCCACCACTCGAACGGGGCCCCAACCTCTTGCCGGAATTCCCGCGAACGGTGGCACCCACGCGCGTATTGTCAGCCCGTCGATCCTTACTCTGCGTGGCATCGGCGATCAGGGTGAGCTGGTTGACGTCTTCGCTGGTCGTGTCCGTATTTGTGGGCGTTCGCATGGATGACCTCCTGCCGTGTGGCCTGAGGAAAAGGCCAAATAAAGATCAGCAAATCGAACACGATGTCGATCGAACTCCCGTACGATGTTGTACACCACGCTGGCGACAATTTCGAGGAAGACTCGAACAATTGTTTGAAGATGATCTTCAACAGCGATACGGTCGCTGTGTGCGACATCAGGACCACGGACCGGGAGGTTCGCCGGTGAGGCGGGCCGCCAGGCGAGGAGGAAGAGCATGACCGAGCGGGATGACGCAAACGGGGTCAGCGACCTCGCGGTGCGCCGGCGAGACTCCCTGGGCCTGACGCCCAGGCAGCGCAAGATCCTCGAAGTGATCCGCGACTCGGTTCAACAGCGCGGATACCCACCGTCCATGCGCGAGATCGGCGAGGCGGTGCAGCTGACCAGCACGTCCAGCGTGTCGCACCAGCTCACCGCGCTCCAGCGCAAGGGCTACCTGCGCCGCGATCCGCACCGACCGCGTGCGCTCGAGGTCCGCCTTCCCGGCGAGCCCGTGCTCTGGGTCGACCCCGACGCCACGGACGACGAGCCCACGGTCAACCGCCCGACGGCCGCCTACGTCCCGCTCGTGGGCCGCATCGCCGCCGGTGGCCCGATCCTCGCCGAGGAAAGCGTCGAGGACGTCTTCGCCCTGCCCAAGCAGCTCGTCGGCGAGGGCACGCTGTTCCTCCTGCAGGTCGCCGGTGACTCCATGATCGAGGCCGCCATCGCGGACGGCGACTGGGTGGTCGTACGCCAGCAGCCCGTGGCGGAGAGCGGCGACATCGTGGCCGCCATGATCGAGGGCGAGGCCACGGTCAAGACCTTCAAGCGCAAGGACGGGCACGTCTGGCTCGTCCCGCACAACCCCAACTACGAGCCCATTCCCGGTGACGAGGCCAGCGTTCTGGGCAAGGTCGTCGCGGTCCTGCGTCGCCTCTAGACGAGGCGGGCCAGCCAGGCCAGGGCCCGGGCGCGCGTCCGACCGCTTGCGCCGCGTATTGGCGCGCGCCGAAAACATGACCCAGGGGTGCGATGTTCATGTTGCCGCGCCCGGATCGTTGGGGTGCTGAGTGCTTCTCTCGTCTGGGGTATGGCGTGGCGAGAATTTGGACCGTTCCGACGGGCTGGCGTCTTTGGATCGTTCTCCTGGTGGTGGGACTAAGGCAGGGCAGGCCAGGCGATCGAGGGTAGGGCCTTAAGGCGCAGGTGATCAGAGGCTTTGGCGATGGTAAAGGTTGGGCTGAGAGCGAGCGCAAGGGTCGCGGCTGGAGTTAGGGCTGAGGACGAGCTGCGGCTGAGGACGGTCAGGGTTGAACACGGGCCAAGCTGAGGTCGGGCTGAGAGCGAGCGCCGGGACGCGGTTGGGGCCGGTTGACGGCGAGGCCAGGGCAGTGAGGCCAGGGGGCAGCGAGGCTAGGGCGGAGTTGGGCAGGCCTTGGTGTGGGCGGGCGTCGAGGCTTGGGCGGGCGTCGAGGCTTGGATGGGCGTCGGGCTTGGGCGGGCGAGGCGTGGGTTCGTGTCTGGATGTGACAGAACCGCGTCATGGCGGTCATGAGGGGCTTTTGGCGACAATGGGTGCATGCCCGCTTCGCACCGCGTCATCATCACCGTGTTTCCTGACGTTGACCTCCTCGATGTCACCGGCCCGGCCGAGGTCTTTGCGGTGGCGAATCGGGAGATGTCTGGACGGACGCCGTACCAAGTGCTGCTCGCCGGCCCCGATGGCGGGCAGGTGCGGACCAGTGCCGGGGTGCGGCTGGCCACCGATCTGACCTTTGACGAGGTCGGTGATCGGGTCGACACGCTGGTGGTGCCTGGGGCGGTTGATCGCGACGGTGCTCCGGTGATCGATCCGCAGTTGGTCGGGTGGATCGCTGATACCGCGCGGCACGCCGACCGGGTTGCTTCTGTGTGTGTCGGTGCTCATCTGCTGGCTGCGGCGGGGCTGTTGTCGGGGCGGACGGCGACTACGCACTGGGCCACTGCTGATCGGCTGGCTCACGATCACCCCGACGTGACCGTGGATCCCGATCCGATCTACATCCAGTCGGGGAAGGTGTGGACGGGGGCGGGCATCAGCTCGTGCATGGATCTCGCGCTCGCTCTGGTTGCCGAGGATCACGGGGAGCGGCTTGCTCTGGCCGTGGCGCGGCAGCTTGTGATGTACCTCAAGCGGCAAGGTGGGCAGAGTCAGTTCAGTGTGCCGCTGTGGCAGGCGCCGACTGAGCGCCGGGACATCGACGAGTTGCGGGTGTGGATCACTGCGAATCTCACCGCTGATCTGTCGGCGGCTGCGCTTGCTGAGCGGGTGTGTCTGAGTGAGCGGCATTTCGCCCGGGTCTTTCGGAAGGAGACCGGGAGTACTCCGGCTGGGTACGTGGAGGCGGCTCGGGTTGAGGCGGCGCGGCGGTTGCTGGAGGGCACCGATGAGGCGCTTGATCGGGTTGCTCAGGCGTGTGGGTTGGGGTCGGCGGAGACCTTGCACCGGGCCTTTCGGCGGCGGCTCGGCACCACGCCTGCTGCCTATCGCAGACGGTTTCGCACCGCCGCTGCGTGATCAGCGCAGCGACTTGGCCGAGGTGGAGTTCGGGCGGAGGTACGAGTTCAGGCGGAGGCAGGAGTTCGGGCGGAGGCAGGAGTTCGGGCGGAGGCAGGAGTTCGGGC
>NZ_BAAAQX010000058.1:0-46451 GCF_039531895.1 Nonomuraea monospora | reverse complement strand
CGGAGGCAGGAGTTCGGGCGGAGGCAGGAGTTCGGGCGGAGGCAGGAGTTCGGGCCGAGGTACAAGTCCGGGCGGAGGCAGGAGTTCGGGCGGAGGCAGGAGTTCGGGCGGAGGCAGGAGTTCGGGCGGAGGCAGGAGTTCGGGCCGAGGTACAAGTCCGGGCGGAGGCAGGAGTTCGGGCGGAGGCAGGAGTTCGGGCGGAGGCAGGAGTTCGGGCAGAGGCAGGAGTCGGCTGCGGTAGGAGTTGGCCGCGATGAGAGGCGGCCGAGGGAGAAGCCGGTCGCGGTAGGAGCGGTCGCGAGGGGGGCGGGCGGTCGCGAGGGGAGGCGACCAGGGGAGGAGGCGGCTGCGATGGGCGGCAGAGTCGGCTGAGGTAGTTCGCCCGCAGACCGCCGACCGCCGACCGCCGACCGACATGCGATGCCCGACACGCGGCCCTCAACGGCCGACACGCGACACGCGATGTACGACGCCCGGCGTGACGCCCGGCGTGACGCCCGGCACGTGACGCCCGACACCGGCGATCGACTCCGCCGCCCGATGCGCCACCTAAAGCTCCGGCCCGTTAGGGCCGGTTATTCACCATGTCCCAAGGAGAACGAAATGACCGTTTCGACGACCCTGCGTAACGTCATCGGCTTGGACGGCGTCCTGCCGTCCCTGTCCACCAGCACCCTGATCCTGATCGACTTCCAGAACACCTACCGCACCGGCGTCATGGCCCTGCCCGACGCCGAGCGCGCCCTGACCGCCGCCGCCGACCTCCTGGCGCGCGCTCGCAGCGCCGGGACGCCGGTGATCCACGTCATCAACGACGGCGGCGAGGGCACTCCGTACGACATCCGCGCCGAGATCGGCCAGATCGCACCCCACGTCGCCCCCCAGGACGGCGAGCCGGTTGTGGTGAAGGGCTTTCCGAACTCCTTCCATGAGACCGGCCTCCTGGAGACGCTGCGCGGTCTGGAGGCCGGCCCTGACCTGGTGCTGGCGGGGTTCATGACCCACATGTGCGTCCAGTTCACCGCCCAGGGGGCGTTCAATCTCGGTTACCGTCCCACGGTGGTGGCGGAGGCGTGCGCGACTCGTCCGCTGGCGGGCCCGGACGGGGCGCCGATCCCAGCGGATCTCCTGCACGCTGCCGCGCTGACCACGATCGGTGATTTGTTCGGTACGGTGGCCGCCCGGGTGGCAGATCTCCCTGCCTGACGCAGCCCAAGAGCGGTTCAGGGGGAGAAGGCCGCTCCAGGACGAAGCCAGCTACTCCAGAAGGCCTGTTACTCCAGGAGGAAGCTGGCGCTGGCGCGGAAGGGGCTGGAACCGTCGTCCCGTTCCACCCACACCTGCCCCGCCCGATGCCGCACGTAATACCCGGGAAAGTTCACCGACTCGAACGACACGGTCCCGCTCCCCGCGAGCCCTGCGCGCCGCACGAAGCTGGCGTCGGCGGCGAACAGGGCGGAGCCGTCGCGCTGCTCCACCCAGGCCTCGTGGTTGCGGTGGCGCAGGTAGTACCCGGGGAAGTTGGCCGACTCCAGTGACACGGTTCCGCTGCCCGAGAGCCCGGTGGTGAGCCGGAACTGGGAGTCGGCCAGCGGGGTGACGTTGGCTTCGAGCCGCGCCCGGTAGTTCCAGTGCCGCACCGCCGAGCCGGGCGTGTCGTACGACATGAGCCGCACCGGCGTGACCCCGTCGGCGACCGGGATGCCGAAGTCGGGTGTGCCGTCCGCGCGCCAGTAGACCTTCTGGACGCGCGTGCGGCGGTTCGGGTCGTTGAGGGGGTCGCCGGAGATGTCCCGGTAGCTGCGGTCGTGGTAGACGAGCAGGTCGCTCTGCCCGTCCTCGGAGGTGGTGAAGGAGTTGTGGCCGGGGCCGTACTGGCTGGTGGCGGCGTTGGTGGCGAAGACCGGGCTCTGGCTCTTGGTCCAGGACGCGGCCTGGAGGGGGTCGGCGGAGGCGGAGGCGGTCAGCAGGCCGACGCAGTAGTTGGCGTCCGTGGCGCTGGCCGAGTACGTCAGGAAGAGGCGGCCGTTGCGTTGCAGCACGGCGGGGCCTTCGGCGACCTTGTAGCCGCGCGTCTCCCAGGCCAGCGTGGGGATGGTGAGGCGGGTGGTGGCGCCGGTGATCGTCCACGGGTTGGCGCCCATGCGGGCGAGGTAGAGGTTGGAGTTGGTGGCGATGCCGGGCTCCTGCTGGGCCCACAGCAGGTAGCGGACGCCGCCGGTGACGAACGTGGTGGCGTCGAGGGAGAAGGTGTCCCAGGGGGTGGTGATGCGGCCGCGTTCGGTCCAGGCGCCGGTCAGGGGGTTGGCGGCGGCGTTCTCCAGGACGTACATGCGGATGCGCCAGACGTCGTCGGCGCGGCCGGCGGCGAAGTAGACGTACCACTTGCCGTTGATGAAGTGGATCTCGGGCGCCCAGATGTGGGCGCCCATCTCGCCGGTGGTGTGGCGGCGCCAGATGACGCTTTCCGGCGCGGTGGCCAGCCCCTGGACGGTGGTGGCGCGGCGCAGCACGATGCGGTCGTACTCGGGGGCGGTGGCGGTGAAGTAGTAGTAGCCGTCCGTGTGGCGGAAGATGTGCGGGTCGGCGCGCTGGGCGGCCAGCGGGTTGGTGTACTGCACCGCCGGCGAGGCGTGCGCGGCGCCGGGCGTCAGGAGGTTGGCGGTCACGGTGAGCAGCGTAGCCAGGACGAGGAGCACGGCCTTCGCGCGAGTGGGGCGCATGGGGGGTGTCCTTTACGAGAGGGGAGAGGTGACCGTGTACGAGGCGTCGCCGGCGAATGTCGTGCCGGACGCCCACAGGTCCAGCCGCAGCTCGTAGTTGTAGTGCCGCAGGTAGCGGCCGGGCAGGTTGTACGACTCGAACGACGTGGTGCCCCCGCCCGCGAGCCCGGCGCGCCCGCAGAAGGTGGCGTCGCCCTTGAAGATGGCGGTGCCGTCGTCGCGTTGCAGGGCGAGCCGCATGTTGTAGTGCCGCAGGTAGTAGCCGGGCTGGGTGGCCGACTGGAAGGAGTAACAGCCGGACTGGGCCAGGCCCGCGGCGACGGTGAACGTGGCGGACTGCCGGTCGGCCGGCGCGCTGGCGGAGGTCAGCGGGTCGAGGTAGGCCAGGCCGCCGCGGTGGCGTACGTACCGGTCGGGGAAGTTGGCGGAGCGCAGCGAGCGGTTGCCGGTGGGGACGGCGGTGGTGTCGCCGGAGTCCTCGCGCAGCACGGTGAAGTGCCTGGCCGTCCCGGACAGGCCCGGCAGCTCCACCTTGGCGCCGAACGAGGAGAGGTTGGAGCTGTCGGCGTAGTAGTAGCGCCCGCCGGTGTAGTTGTCGAAGTAGATCCGCCACCTGCCGTCCGGCAGCCGGGTCAGCGCGGGTCCTTCCAGGCCGGAGCCCCAGCCGGCCCAGTTGCCTGTGCCGGTGAACGTCCACGGGCCGGTGAGTGAGGTGGCGGTGGCGTGCTCGATGTACTTGGTCGTCTCGTTCTTCAGGAAGTTGTGGTACGTCGAGCCGGACTTGACCACGAAGCTGTCGATGTAGTTGGCCGGGATGCCCAGCGCGACGGGGGCGCTCCAGGTGGACAGCGCGCTGTTGGTGGCGGTGATCCGGTACGGCCTGAACTGCCCGGCGGTGCCCGTCGTGGACGCGGAGAAGATCACGTGCACGCTGCCGTCGGAGTCCTTGAACCATTCGGGCGCCCAGGTGCTGCCGGTGGCGCCGTTCAGCCCGACGGTGAGGTTGCGCAGGAAGGTCCAGGTCACGGTGTCGGCGCTGCGGGCGAAGCCGATGGTGTCGCCGGTCCAGTTCGTGGTGTGGACGAGGTAGTAGTAGCCGTCGGTGTGCCGCATCACGCTGGGGTCGCGGATCAGGCCGGACGGCGGCGTGTAGGCGTTGGCTCTGACGAGGTTGAAGGTGCCGGCGTTGGAGGAGTCGTAGACGTACATGTTGGACTGGCTGACGTTGGTGAAGGCCGTCATCAGGTAGTGCGGCGCTGGTCCGGCGGCGTGTGCGGCCGTGGCGGGCGTCAGGACACCTATCAGCAGCAGCACCAGGCATAACCAGGGCAAACGCGTACGCATCGAGCGGCCCTCCAGGATGTTAGCGTTAACATCTCACCACGCCAGGCTGGGTCGTGGTGAGATGCATTCGTATCCCGGCAGGCGAGCGCCGTCAATATCAGCGCGCCCGGTACAGCTCGTGCGCCGCCGTGATCGCCTGGTCCGCGAAGCCCAGCACGTCCCGCCTGCGCTCGAACGGCGAGCCGTACAGCGACCGCCGCGGCGTCCCGAAGTGATCGCCGAGCCCCGCGACGACGCTCGCCACGGACGGCAGCGCGCTGTCCTCCTCCCGCAGCCGCAGCGCCTCGTCCACCACCCGGTGCCAGCACTCGGGGAAGACCTCGCGCGCGTGCCGCCCCGCTCCGGTCTTGGAGGTGATGTCGCCGGTGGCCAGCGTGTAGTGCAGCCGGGCGACGCCGGTGACGACCCACACGGCGCCGTACCCGCCGAGGCAGGTCAGCCCCCACGGGGTGAACGGGCGGGAGGCGCGGATCACCAGGCGACGCCAGTAGAGGTCGAGGTTGCGATCGGTCCAGGCGGCCAGGGCCGCGGGATCGTTCCAGATCTTGAGATCGTGCGACTCGGGGCCCCGGCAGGTCAGCCCGTGGCGGGCCAGCGTGTGCCAGGTGACGGGGTTGACCGAGCCGCGCCGGCTGAACCGGCCTGCCTGCGAGCGGGGCCGCTCCCCCAGCTCGGCGGGGTCGCGGCCGAGGTCGTCCCAGGTGAGGTAGACGCCGTCGAAGGGGTGGGCGCCGAGTTTGGTGTGGATGCGTTCCAGCACTCCGGGGGGCGGTGGTTCTGACGTCACCGCGATGAAGTCGACGTCGCTCGCGCCTGGCCGGTAGTCGCCGAGCGCCGCGGAGCCCTCCAGATACAGCCCCTCCACCAGCCCGGGAGCCTCCGCGTCGGCCAAGGTCAGGTACGTCTCGACGATCGCGTCGATCTTCGGGTGGGGCGTCATGGCCGCCCAGCCTGCCATACTCCGCGCCACCGCCTCATCACATTCAAGAATCCTAGAATGGCCGAGTGAATGACGCATATACCCCTTTAAACCTTAAATCCACTCATGATGGGCTCAAGTGGGCGGCGGTGGAGCCGGGGGTGATCCCCGCCTGGGTGGCCGACATGGACCTGCCCACCGCGCCGGCGGTCGCCGACGTGCTGCGCCGCCGGGCCGACGGCGACCTGGGCTACCCGACCTGGCTGCTCGACCAGAACGCCGGCCCGCTGGCCGAGGCGTTCGCCGAGCGCATGGCGGGCAGGTTCGGCTGGCAGGCCGACCCGGGGCTGGTGCGTCCGTTCAACGACCTCAACCAGGCGCTCCAGGTTCTCCTGCAGATCTGGACGAAGCCGGGCGACGGAGTGGCCGTGCACGTCCCGGCGTACCACCCGTTCCTGGACACGCTCAGCGTCATGCAGCGCCCGCTGTGCCCCATCCGGATGGAGCCGGACGGCGACACGTGGCGCTTCGAGGTGCCCGACCTGTCGGGCTGCCGGGTGCTCCTGCTGGTCAACCCGCACAACCCGACCGGCCGCGCGTTCACCGAACGGGAGCTGCACGAGCTGGCCGAGCACGCCGAGCGGCACGACCTGCTGGTGATCGCCGACGAGATCCACGCCGACCTGGTGTACGAGCCGCACCGGCACATCCCGTTCGCCACGATCCTGCCGGGGCGCACGGTCACGCTGACGTCGGCCACGAAGGCGTTCAACCTGGGCGGCATCCGCTGCTCGGTCGCCCACTTCGGCCACGAGGGCGCCCGCGAGGCGCTGGAGGCGCAGCCCCCGTTCGTGTACGGCTCCCCCAGCGTCTTCGGCGTCGAGGCGACCGTCGCGGCCTGGCGGCACGGGGACGACTGGCTGGCGCGGACCGTGGCGCTGCTCGACCGCAACCGGCGCACGATCGCCTCCCGCCTGCCCGCCGCGTTCCGCTACCGGGTTCCGGAGGCGACCTACCTGGCCTGGCTGGACGTGGGCAGGCCGGGCATGGCGGAGGTGTTCGAGCGGGAGGCGAGGGTGCGGCTGAACGACGGCGCGGCCTTCGGCCCCGGTGGTGAGAACTTCGTCCGGCTCAACTTCGCCACCACCGAGGCCATCCTCGCCGAGATCCTCAGTCGCCTGGCTGGTTGAGCGGGGGCAGGTCGGGGGGCGTGGCGGCGGGATGCTCGTCGAGGGCGGCCAGCGCCAGCTCGATCGCCTTGTCGAGCTGCGGGTCGCGCCCCGCCACCCGGTCCTGCGGGGTGATCACCACCTCGATGTCGGGATCGACGCCGTGGTTCTCCACGCCCCATCCGGGCCCGTCGAGCCAGAAGGAGTACCGGGGCTGGGTGACGCGGGTGCCGTCCACGAGGTGGTAGCGCGAGTCGATCCCGATCACCCCGCCCCACGTCCGCGTGCCGACCAGCGGCCCGATGCCGCGCGCCTTGATGCCCGCGCTCACGATGTCGCCGTCGGAGCCCGCGAACTCGTCCGTGACCGTCACCACCGGCCCGCGCGGCGAGTCGTCGGGGTAGCGCCTCGGCTGGTACCAGCGGGCCCGCGCCCAGCCGGTCACCTTGCGCGACAGCTTCTCCAGCACCAGCTCCGACAGGTGGCCGCCGCCGTTCTCCCGCACGTCCACGACCAGCCCCTCGTGGGCCATCTCGGTACGCAGGTCGCGGTGGAACTGCGCCCACCCGGAGGCCACCATGTCGGGCACGTGCAGGTAGCCCAGCCTGCCTCCCGACGCCTGCCTGACGTAGTCGCGGCGGTCCTCCACCCAGTCGTGGTAGCGCAGTTGCGTCTCGTCGGCGATCGGGCTGACCACGACCCTGCGCACGTCGCCGCCGGAGCCGTGCCGGACGGTCAGCTCGATGGGCTGGTTCGCGGTGCCGGCCAGCAGCGGGAACGGCCCGCGTACCGGATCGACGGGCCGGCCGCCCACGGCGAGGATGGCGTCGCCGGCGCGGACCGCGACGCCGGGCGCGAGCAGCGGCGAGCGGGCGGCGTGGTCGGACGACTCGCCGGGCAGGATGCGCTCCACCCGCCAGACGCCGTCGCCGTCCCTGGCCAGGTCGGCGCCGAGCAGGCCCTGGCGGCGCCTGGGGTCGACGCCGGAGCCGTTCGGCACGGCGTAGGCGTGGGAGGTGCCCAGCTCGCCCTGCGTCTCCCAGAGCAGGTCGATCAGCTCGGAGTGGGACCCGATCCGGTCGACCAGCGGCTCGTAGCGGTCGAGCACGCCCTGCCAGTCGACGCCGTTCATGTCCTCGCGCCAGAAGTGGTCGCGCATGAGGCGGCCGGCCTCGCGGAAGCCCTGCCGCCACTCGGCGACCGGGTCGAGCTGGACGGTGATCCGGTCGAGCTCGATGGTGACGACGTCGTCGCCCTCGCTCGCGGCGCGGGTCTGCAGGCCGTTCTTGCCGTTGGTGACGAGCCTGGAGCCGTCGCCGCTGACCTCGAACGCGCGGATCTCCTTGCCCAGCTCGGCCTTGGCGCGCTTCTTGAGGTCGTAGCGCTCCAGCACGGTCTCGGTGCTCTGCTCGCTGCCGTCGCCGAGCACCCCGCTGAGCGGGTAGCGCAGCCAGAGCAGCGCGTCCTTCGCCGTACGCAGGTTGCCGTAGCTTCCGGCGGGCACCGGGACGGGCACCACGCGGGAGGCCAGCCCGTCGGGGTCGACGTCGGTGCGCGGCGGCATGTCGTCCTTCTTGTCGTCCTTGGACGGCTTGTCGTCCTCGCCGTTGAAGCCGCGTCCCTGCAGCGAGGGGTCGAACGGCGACGGCGTGGCGGCCTTCAGCGGCACGATGTACGGCTTGCACCCGTTGGGGAAGGACAGGTCGAAGACGTGCGCGTCGTAGACGGGGTCGAAGGTGCGTACCGACAGGAAGGCCAGGTGCTTGCCGTCCCTGGTGAACGCCGGGTCGTAGTCCACGAACCGGGGCGGCGTCACCTCGATCACGGACGTGCCGTCCAGCCGCCCCATCTTGATCTGCGTCAGCCGCCGGTGGTGCGGGTGCTCCCACGCCAGCCAGGTGGAGTCGGGCGAGAACGTCAGCCCGCTCACGTCGCCCTGGTCGGTGCGGTCCAGCTCGCGTACGCTCTCGCTCTCCAGGTCGATGACCAGCAGCCGCCCGTCGTGCGTGGCCACGCCCACGTGCTTGCCGTCGGGCGCGGCGGCCAGCTCCAGCACCCGGCCGAGCTGCCCGGAGGCCAGTGTCCTGACCTCGCCGCCGGGGGTGCCGATCTCCAGCCCGTCCTCGCCGCTCGTGTCGGAGACCCACACGGCCTTGCCGTCGGCGTCGAGCACCTGCGGCAGGCGGACGCGCACGCCCGGCTCGGCCCGCAGCACGCCGGCGGGCCCGTCGCGGTGCGTCACCCAGTGCGCGGTGCCGCGGATCTCGACCGCGCTGGCCCGCCCGGTGGCGTCGGGCGAGAACGCGCCCGCCCTCAGGGGTGCGGGCCGCCTGGCCCGCCCCGGCCGTGGCCCGCCGAGCCGCACGTCCAGCTTGTACGGCTCCGCGTCCAGGCTCTCCAGCAGCCACAGGTCCCCGGCATGGCTGTAGATCACCCGCTCCCCGTCGCTCGTGGCGTGGCGGGCGTAGAACTCCTCGTGCGTGCTGTGCCTGCGCAGGTCGGAGCCGTCGGGCAGGGCGGAGTAGAGGTTCCCGGCGCCGTCGGTGTCGGACAGGAACACGATCCGGTCGCCGACCCAGCTCACCGACCAGTACTGCGCGGCGCTGTCGGCGAACAGCCTGGCGAACTCGCCGTTCCCCTCGGCGTCCACCCAGATCTTGGCCGCCGTGCCGCCCCGGTAGCGCTTCCACTGTGACGGCTCGCGCCACACCACCGACACGGTGGCGACCTTCCCGTCGCTGACGGCCGCCTCGCCGACCCAGCCGTACGGCAGGCGCGTGGCCGGCCCGCCGTCGAGCGGCACCGCGTACGCCCAGCGCCGGTTGTCGGAGCCCTGCCCCGCGGAGGTGACCGCGAGGACGTCGCCGCCGGGGGTCCAGCCGCGGACGGAGGTGGAGTATTCACCCCAGTGGGTCAGCCGTTCACCTTCGGCGCCGTCGAGCTCGGCCGTGAACGCCTCGGGAGCGCCCTCCTTCGTGCTGGTCCACGCGATCCGGCCGCCGTCGGGCGAGAAGCGCGGGTGCGCCACGGGGACGCGGTCGGCGGTGAACCGCCAGGCTCTTCCGCCGCTGAGCGGAGCGATCCAGACGTCGTCGTCGGCGACGAAGGTGACCAGGTCACCGTGCAGGTGCGGGTATCTCAGGTATGCGCCATATGCCACCCCTGCACACTAAACCGAGGCCTCAAGAGCGGCTCAAGAATTCCTCTACCAGTGGACAGTCCGATTTGTGGGGGAAGGGGACTTAAGGCCCGTTTCGAGACTTGCGAGGAAGCATGAAGATCTTCGTCCGCGCGCATCAGCTCCCGCCCCGCCTGGCCGCCGCCTCCGTCATCCTGAACTCGGGCGTGGACATGGTCGACGCCGACGAGCAGCGCGCCGCGGCCACGCACGCCATGGCGGCGGACGCCTACCCCTTCCTGCGCCGCATGGACCCGGGCCTGTTCACCCGGCTGCTGGCGCGCAGCGAGGTCGCCCTCGGCGCGGCCCTGCTGGCGCCGTTCGTGCCGTCGCTGCTGGCCGGGGCGGCGCTGACGGGCTTCGCCGCAGGGCTGATCGGCCTGTACCTGCGCACGCCCGCCATGCACCACGAGGGCAGCGTGCGGCCGACGCAGCAGGGCATCGGCGTCGTCAAGGACGTCTGGCTGCTGGGCATCGGGCTCGGCCTGGTGGTCGAGGAGCTGCGCGCCCGCCGCCAACATTGATCTCCGGTCCTTGGCCGCTAATGTGGGCAAAGTCGGGTAGCCGGGGCGCATGGTACAAATCGGCTACACCTTGATGTCCGAACAGACTCCGGCCCGCGAGCTGGTCGACTACGCCGCCGCGGCCGAACGGATCGGCTTCGACTACGCCGTCATCTCCGACCACTACTTCCCCTGGGTCGAGGAGATGGGGCACTCGCCCTACTGCTGGTCGGTGCTCGGCGCCGCGGCCCAGGTGACCGAGCGGCTGCCGCTGATGACGTACGTGACCTGCCCCATCATGCGCTACCACCCGGCGGTCGTGGCGCAGAAGGCGGCCACCATGGGCGTGCTGAGCCAGGGCAGGTTCACCCTCGGCCTGGGCAGCGGCGAGAACCTCAACGAGCACGTCATCGGCGAGGGCTGGCCCCCCGTGGACACCAGGCACCGGATGTTCGCCGAGGCCGTCCAGATCATCAGGAAGCTGTTCAGCGGCGAGTACGTCACCCACCAGGGCGAGTTCTTCGACGTGGACTCGGCCAAGCTGTACGACCTGCCGGAGCGGCCCGTCCCCATCGGCATCGCCGCCTCGGGCGGCCAGTCGGCTGAGCTGGCCGCGGAGTACGGCGACGTGCTGGTCATCAACGACCCGATGCCCGAGGTGGTGCAGCAGTTCAACGCCGCGGGCGGCGACGGCAAGCCGGTCTACGGCCAGCTCGCCCTGGCCTACGACACCGACGCCGAGGCCGCCAAGCAGCGCGCCCACGAGCTGTGGCGCTGGTCCAGCGTCGGCGGCTGGAAGGTGATGGCCGAGCTGCCGGGGCCGGTGAACTTCGCCGCCGCGGCCGGCACGGTGCGCCCCGACGACGTGGCGCAGAGCGTGCCGTGCGGCAACGACGTGGACGCCGTCGTGCAGAGCGTCAAGAAGTTCGCCGACGCCGGGTACACGCACGTGGCGCTCGTGCAGATCGGGCACGACCAGCAGCAGCCGTTCTTCGACTGGGCGGAGAAGGAGCTGCTGCCGGCCCTGCGCAACCTGTGACTACGGGACGATGTTGACCAGCTTCGGCGCCCGGACGATCACCTTGCGGGGCATGCCCTGCACGTAGGGGGCGATCTTCTCGGAGGCCAGCGCCAGCGCGCGCAGCTCGTCCTCGCTGATGTCGGGCGAGACCTCCAGGCGGTCGCGCACCTTGCCCGCCACCTGCACCACGCACGTGACCGACTCCTGCACCAGCAGCGCGGGGTCGGCCACCGGCCACCCGGCGAACGAGACGGACCCGGTGCGGCCCAGCCGCTCCCAGCCCTCCTCCGCGGTGTAGGGGGCCACCAGCGACAGCAGCACGGCCAGCGTCTCGGCGGCCTCGCGCACCGCCGGATCGGCGGCGCCCGCGCCCGAGTCGATGGTCTTGCGGGCGGCGGAGGTCAGCTCCATCATGCGCGCCACCGCCACGTTGAAGCGCTGCGACTCGACCAGCTTGGTGGCCTCGTCGATCGTGTGGTGCGTCACCTTGCGCAGCCCGGCGTCGCCGCCCTCGAACGGCACGCCCGGCTCGCTGGTCACCTCGGACATCACGCGCAGCGCGCGGGCCAGGAACTTCTGCGAGGCGGCCGGCGAGACGTCGGCCCAGTCGATGTCGTCTTCGGGCGGGCCGGCGAACACCATGGTCAGGCGGACGGCGTCGACGCCGAAGTCGTCGATCTGCCGGCCCAGGTCCACGCCGTTGCCCAGAGACTTCGACATGGCCTTGCCGCCGTTGATCACCTGCCCCTGGTTCAGCATGCGCATGAACGGCTCGGTGAAGTCGACCATGCCCATGTCGTGCAGGACCTTGGTGAAGAAGCGGGAGTACAGCAGATGCAGGACCGCGTGCTCGATGCCGCCGACGTACTGGTCGATCGGGCCCCACTTGCGCACCTGCTCGGGGTCGAACGGGCCGTCGGTGTAGCCCGGCGAGCAGTAACGCAGGAAGTACCACGACGAGTCGACGAACGTGTCCATCGTGTCGGTGTCGCGCTGCGCGGGGCCGCCGCACTTCGGGCACTCGACGTTGACCCAGTCGGTGGCGCTGGCCAGCGGTGAGACGCCCTTGGGCGCCAGCGCCTCGCCGCGCAGGTCGGGCAGCGTGACCGGCAGCTGGTCGTCGGGGACGGGCACCTCGCCGCAGTCGGCGCAGTGGATGATCGGGATCGGCGTGCCCCAGTAGCGCTGGCGGGACAGCAGCCAGTCGCGCAGCCGGAAGTTGACCGCCCCGGTGCCCCTGCCCTGCGTCTCCAGGATCTCGATGATCTTGGCGATGGCCTCGACCTTGGTCAGGCCGTCCAGCGGGCCCGAGTTGACCAGGGTGCCCTCGCCGGGCGTGGCCTCGCCGGTCTCGCCCGGGTCGGCCAGGCCGGTGTGCACGACGACCTTCACCGGCAGGTCGAACTTGCGGGCGAAGTCCAGGTCGCGCTGGTCGTGGGCGGGCACGGCCATGATGGCGCCGTGGCCGTAGTCGGACAGCACGTAGTCGGCCGCCCAGACCGGGATGCGCTCGCCGTTGACCGGGTTGATCGCGTGACGGCCCAGGAAGACGCCGGTCTTCTCCTTGTCGGTGGCCAGCCGCTCGATGTCGCTCAGCTTGGCGACCTCGGCGCGGTAGGCCTCGAAGGCCGGGCGCTGCTCCTCGGTGACGATCTCCTCGGCCAGCGCGGCGTCGGCGGCGACGACGAAGAACGTGGCACCGTACAGCGTGTCGGGGCGCGTGGTGTAGACGTGGACCGGCTCGTCGCGGCCCTCGATCTCGAACAGCACGTCGGCGCCCTCGGAGCGGCCGATCCAGTTGCGCTGCATGGTCAGCAGCCGCTCGGGCCAGCCAGTGAGCTGCTCCATGTCGTCCAGCAGGCGCTGCGCGTAGTCAGTGATCTTGAAGTACCACTGCGTCAGCTCGCGGCGGACGACGTCGGCGCCACAGCGCTCGCACTTGCCGGCCACGACCTGCTCGTTGGCCAGCACCGTCTGGTCGTTGGGGCACCAGTTGACCAGGCCGCCCTTCCGGTAGGCCAGGCCGCGCTCGAAGAAGCGGTTGAACAGCCACTGGTTCCAGCGGAAGTAGTCGGGGTCGCTGGTGTGCAGGCGGCGCGACCAGTCGAAGGAGATGCCGTAGCGGCGGAACGAGTTGGCCTGCGTCTCGATGTTGGCGTACGTCCACTCCGCCGGGTGGGCGTTGCGCTTGATCGCGGCGTTCTCGGCGGGCAGGCCGAAGGAGTCCCAGCCGATCGGGTGCAGGACGTTGTAACCCTTCTGCATCCAGTAGCGCGCGACGACGTCGCCCAGGGCGAACACCTCGCCGTGGCCCATGTGCAGGTCGCCGGAAGGGTAGGGGAACATGTCGAGCATGTAGCGGCGCTCGCGTGGGTCTGCCGGGTCTTCGCTCGCCCGGTAGGTCTCTTGCTCCTCCCATCGCTGCTGCCACTTGGCCTGCAGCGCCTGCGGATCGTACTCACTCACGGCTACTGTCCTTCTGGCTTGATTCGGACCCATAAGAAAACCCCTCGTGCACACAACGAGGGGTGGAGCCGCGACGGCGGAGATCTCTTAGGGCCGTCGCGGCCCGCTAAGAAGCAGGGTCGCGGAACGCATGTGTCAAGCCTAGCGCACCTCTTCGGCTGAATGCAGGCACTGGATCGAGGTCCGCGGGCACAATGGAGGCTTCGGGTCCGGCGAGACCTGATGGTGATGTATCCGTTGTGACCTCATTCGTCCCAGAAGAATAGCCTTGTCGCCGTGGTATACCCAGCTGAGCCCGAAAGACCGGAGGGGGACCTGCCTCTGCAGGATCCGCCCACCGATCCGCATGGCTTCCCTCGTTTCGCTGCGGAACCACCTGCGTCTCCTGGAAAATCCCATGAGATCATGCGTCAGACGTCAAATCCGGATATAACGGGACATCCGGACACAACCTCGGGAGGGCCGGCAGCAATGGCAACGGAGAATTCCGGACCTCACCTGCCATCCTCCTGGCCGGACCCGCCCCGCCGCGACGCGTCCTCGCCCTCCGGGGAGGTCCCCACGTCCTGGCCCAGCGCGGCCGCCGCCGAGGTGCCCACGTCCTGGCCGGAGAGCCCGCGTCCCGGCCATCCCGAGCCGTCCTGGCCTGAGCCGCCGCGCAAGGACCCGTCGTGGCCGGAACCGCCCGGCGCGCCCCGGCCCGGCGCCGCCCGCCAGGACCCGTCCGGCGGCTGGCCGGACAACGCCTCCTCGCCCGACGTCCGCAACCCGTGGCCGGACAACGCCTCGTCACCCAACGTGCGCGCCGCCTGGCCGGAGAACGCCTCCTCGCCCGACGTGCGCGCGGCCTGGCCCGAGAACGCCTCTTCGCCCGACGTCCGGGCAGCCTGGCCTGAGCACGCGTCTTCGCCCGACGTCCGGGCAGCGTGGCCCGAGAACGCCTCCTCCCCCGATGTGCGGGCCGCCTGGCAGGACAGCGCCTCCTCACCTGACGTGCGGGCCGCCTGGCAGGACGCGCCGCCGCCGCAGAGCACCGCGGGTCCCGCCGCGTGGCCGGACGTGTCCTCCAAGGGCGCCCCGCCCCCTTCTCCGCAGGGCCCGCGCCCCGGACAGCCCGCCGACCCGGTCCCCGCCTGGTCGCAGCCGCCCACGCCGTCCCCCGGCGCCTGGTCCAACCTGTCCAGCCCGGCCCCCTGGCCGCCGGCCGACCGCGCGGCGCCCGCCGAGTCCGGAGCCGAGCGCACCACGATCTACAACAACGCGGGCGGCCCGCCGCCCGCCCCCCATCCGGCCGACGAACGCACGGTCACCTACAACCAGCACACCCAGAACCTCCTCAACGAACGCGCGGTCCCCTCATCCCCCATGGACGCTGCCCAGCCCCACACCGACACGCCTCCCGGCCCCCCTCCGGGCGCGCCCCACCCCGACGACCACCCCGGCCGCCCCGGCTCCAACCTGAGCCGCGACCCCTCCGACCCGGAGAACCGTTTCGTCACGGCCGGCCAGATCAGCGGCTCCCGCACCCCGCCGCCCGAGCGCCAGCAGGAGCTCTGGAACACCGTCTTCGGCGACGACTACCAGGCCATGGGCGACCAGGACGGCCTGGAGGACGAGGAGCAGGGCAAGCCCATCTGGATCTACGCGCTCGGCGGCTCCGTGGCGATCGCGCTGGTGGCCGCGCTGCTGTGGGCGTTCCTGTGGGGCCCGCTGGCGGGCGAGGAGCCGTCGTCCGGCGCCAGCCTCGCCGCAGAGGAGTCGGCCGCGGCCACGCCCAAGGCGAGCGCCACCAAGTCGTCCACCTCGATCGGGCCGCTGCGCAAGTACACCGGCAAGGCCTCGCCCGTCATCGGCCGGGTGCCCGACGCCGCCGCCGGCATCTCCATGCCGCGCCTGGGCGGCACCTGGCAGCTCGACCAGCGGGCCACGGTGAAGGGCACCTACGGCTTCGACACCCGCCAGTACGTGCAGGTGGCGCCCGAGAAGTACGCCACGGTCATGTCGGGGCCGCTGTCGCAGCGGCTGTCGTCGTACTACGAGCCGGACAACCTGGAGCCGGTGATCAAGCAGGTCGTGCTGAGCGCGCGCCGCAGCTTCTTCCCGCAGGGCAACAAGGTCCGCAAGATCGCCCAGCAGCCGATCAAGGTGGGCGACCAGACGGGGCGGCTGATCGCGTACGAGCTGACCTCCGACACCGAGAACGCCACGATCGCCACCATGGCCATCAACACCGGCGGCCAGGTCCCGGCGATCGTCTACATCTCGATCCCGGCGGAGAGCAAGGAGCTCCTGCCCGACATCCGTACGGTGATGAACCAGATCCGCCTCGCCGGCCAGTCCTGACCCGGAAGGCCCGCCGGCCGATCAGAAGGTGCACTCCATGTGCTTGATCCCGTTGATGAAGCTGGAGTGCAGCCGGTCCGGCTTGCCCACCTCGACGTTCGGGACGCGGCGCAGCAGCTCGCGGAACATCACCGTGATCTCCCTGCGCGCCAGGTGAGCGCCCAGGCAGAAGTGCGGGCCAGGACCGCCGTAGCCGACGTGCGGGTTGGGGTGGCGGGTGATGTCGAAGCGGCGCGGGTCGTCGAACACGGCCGCGTCCCTGTTGGCGGCCCAGTAGAACAGCACGACCTTCTGCCCCGCGCGGTACAGGTGGCCGTTCATCTCGAAGTCCCTGGTGGCCTTGCGGCGCATGAAGTTCACCGGTGAGGCCAGCCGGACGATCTCCTCGACCGCGCCGGGGGCGCGGCCGTCGATGTCCTCCAGCCAGAGCGCGCGCTGGTCGGGGTTCTTGGTGAGCAGGCGCATGCCGTACGAGATGGCGTTGCGGGTGGTCTCGTTGCCGGCCACCACCAGCAGGATGAAGAACGAGCCCAGCTCCTGCATGGTCAGCCGCTCGCCGTCGATGTTGGCGTTGACCAGGGACGAGGTGAGGTCGCCCGTCGGGTTGTCGGCCCGGTGCGCGGCCAGGTCCTGGACGAGCTGCTGCAGCTCCATGCCGGCGTTGAGCAGCCGTTCGGCGAGCTGGTTGAGGTCGTCGCCGGTGTACTCGGGGTCGAAGCCGCCCAGGATGATGTTCGAGCGGTCGAAGACGAACTGGTAGTCGCGCTCAGGGATGCCCATCATGTCGCAGATGATCTTCAGGGGCAGCCGCGCGGCCACCTCGGTCACGAAGTCGCAGCCGGACCCCTTGGCGAGGAGGTCGTCCACGATGCCGACCGCCGCCGCCTCCACGTCCGACTCGAACTGTTTGATCATCTTGGGGGTGAAGGCCCGCGAGACGATCCTGCGCAGCCGGGCGTGGCGCGGGTCGTCCATATTGATCATCGAGCCGAAGTACTCGGCGAACTCCGCCGGCATGTCGGGGATGTTCGTCGCGCCTCCGTCGCCCGAGCAGAAGACCTCAGGGTTGCGGCTGGCCTCCAGGATGTCGGCATGCTTGACCAGCGCGTAGTAGCCCGGCCCCTTGGGCATGTAGGTCATCTCCGATTCCTCGAAGAAGGCCGGGGTGTCGAGCGAACGCAGCCGCTCGAACGCCTCCTCGCGCTCGCTCATGGGCTTGGCCCAGAAGTCGCGGTCCGACAGGTCGAAGTCCAGGACGCTCATGAGGCCATCATTCGGAAAGCGGCCACTTACGTCAATGGGTCTGACGTACACCGTACGTACGTCGGCGGAAAACCTGTGGCCCCCCGCGCGGCGCCCGCCTAAGGTGACCCCCGTGTACTTCTTCCGACGTTAGCGATCCGCCGGCGGGTCGCGGACGACCCACCGCCGGTGATGCGGGACGGCTCGACGAGCGCCGCCCCGGGTCGCTACGTGGGAGAAACACAGTTGCATACCTTTGCCGTGGCCAGGGCCGTGCGTGGCATCGAGCCCCTGGTGGCCAATGAGATCCGGCATTCCAGGACAGGCGTGGTGCGCGGGGTGCGCCACCGCGAGGTCTGGTTCGAAGCCCGGCCCGACGCCGACCTGCTCGCGCTCCGCACGGCCGACGACGTCCTGCTCGCTGCGGCCGTCGTCGACGGCGTCGGCCCCGGCCGCTCCGCCCTGCTCCGGCTGGCGCGGGCGGCGCGCGAGATCGACGCCCGGCTCCTGGGCTCTCCCGGGAGCGGGGTGGAGGTGTCGGCGTCGTTCGTGGGGCGGCGCAACTACACCCGGTTCGAGATCGAGGACGCGGTGGGGGCCGAGCTGGCGCGGCCGTTGCGCGTGCCCTACCACTCGCGCCGGGACGGGCGGCGGCCGCCGGGCGGGGCGATGGCCTGGCGGGTCACCATCGAAGGGGAGCAGGCGGTCATCGCGGTGCGGGTGGCGGGGCGGCCGTTGCATCGGCGGGCCTACAAGACTGTCTCCGTCCGGGGCACGTTGCATCCGCCGGTGGCCGCCGCGATGGCTCGGCTGGCGCGGCTCGACGACGGTCTTACGGTGGTCGATCCGTGCTGTGGTGCGGGCACGACGCTGATCGAGGCGGCCGCTTCGGGCTGGGCTGGGGCGGGGCTGCGGCTGCTGGGCTTCGACCACGACCCCGCCGCCGTCACTGCCGCCACCGCCAACGCCCGCGCCGCCGCCGCCGCGTCCAACGCGCCAGGGCCGCGCGACGCGTCCAGCGCCGCACGCGCAGACAGCACCGCACACACAGGCAGCGCAGCAGGCCCGCCCAGCGTCACACAAGCGGGCAGCGCCCCACGAGCGGGCAGCGCCGCACGCGCAGGCAGCGCCGCACGCGCAGGCAGCGCCGCACGCGCGGGCGGTGCGGCGGGTGGGGTGCCCCAAGACCAGCCTTTGCGCCTGGCGTGGGCGATCGCCGACGGTGGGCGGATCCCGCTGGGGGACGGTGCCGCGGACCGGGTGCTGGTGAACCCGCCCTGGGGCCGCCAGGTCCCCCCGGCGGGCCTGCTCTCCCAGGACCCGGCCACCCTGTGGCGCGAGGTCAGGCGGGTGATGGCCCCGGACGGCCTGGCGGTGGCGCTGGTGCACGACGGCGTCCCGCGGGGTTTCGCGGTGGAGGAGGTCCTGGAGGTGAGCCTGTCAGGCCAGCACCCCCTGATCACGGTCCTCAGCCGGAGGCGGGCCCGAGCCAGTCGAGGATGAGCCGGTTGACCTCGGCGGGCCGTTCCAGGTGGAGGAAGTGCCCCGCGCCCGCCACCTGCTCGGCCCGCGACCCTCCCGGCAGGTGGTCGAGCGCCCCCTTGACGAGGTCGGGGCCCAGGCATCCGTCCTGCGCCCCGTGCAGGTAGAGGACGGGCCCGGTGACGGGGCGTTCGACGGCCGGGTAGCGGCCGGAGTGCGGGGTGGTGCCGAGCATGGCGCGGTAGTAGCCGATGGCGGCGGCGAGGTTGGCGGGGTCGCGCAGGCTGCGGTGCACGAACTCGAGGTCTTCGCTCGCGTCGTAGCCGGGCGACCAGTCGCGCCAGAGGTTGTCGATGAAGCCGGGCGTGGCGGCGGCGGTCTCGGCGAGCGCGGTCTGGAAGAGGAAGATGTAGAAGGAGCGCTTGAGCTGCTCGTAGTCGAGGAAGAGGCCGGCGAGGGAGCCGGGCGGCGGCACGGCGAGCGTGACGGCGCGGCGGAAGCGGCCGGCGGTGGCGTAGGCGGGGAAGGCGCCCCAGTCGTGCCCGATGACGACGGCGTCGTCGCCGCCGCCGAGTTCCTCGTGCAGCGCGCGTACGTCCGCGACGAGCGCCGCGTCCTCGTACGCGCCGTCGGCCGGGACCTCTGTGGGCGCGTAGCCGCGCATGAAGGGCGCTACCGCGCGGTAGCCGCGCTCGGCCAGCGCGGGCATCAGGTGCCGCCAGGTGTGCGCGGTGTCGGGGAAGCCGTGCAGGAGCAGCGCCAGCGGCCCCTCTCCCAACGATAGATACGCGAACTCCACCCCATTGGCGTGGATAGTCCTGATCTCCATGACTGCGAAACCTAGCACGCCGGATCTTCCATCACCGGACATCTCAGAACGCCCACCTCAGATGCTTGACGCCGTTGATGAAGTTGGACAGGAGGAAGTCGGGCTCCCCCACCGCCCTGATGTCCGGCAGCCGGGTGAACAGCTCGCGGAACATCACGGTCATCTCCCTGCGCGCCAGGTGCGCGCCCAGGCAGTAGTGCGGGCCAGGACCGCCGAAGCCGACGTGCGGGTTGGGGTCGCGGGTGATGTCGAACGCGTCGGGGTCGCGGAAGACCGACTCGTCGCGGTTGGCCGAGTTGTAGAAGAGCAGCACCTTGTCGCCCTTCCGGTACGTCATGCCGTTCATCTCGTGATCCCGCGTCAGCGTGCGGCGGAACTGGATGACCGGCGTGGCGTAGCGGACGATCTCGTCGCAGGCGCCCACGACGCGCTCGTCGAAGTCGGCCAGCAGCAGCTCGCGCTGCTCCGGGTGGTCGGTGAAGAGCTTGAGCCCGTACGCGATGGCGTTGCGCGTGGTCTCGCTGCCCGCCACCACCAGCAGGATGAAGAACGAGCCGAGCTGCTGCGAGGTGAGCCGTTCCTCCCCGTTGACCAGCAGGCTGACGAGGTCGCCCGTGGGCCGCTTGCGCCGCTCGTCGCCGAGGCGGGCGGCCAGCCGGTTGAGCGAGTAGCCGGCGTGCAGCAGCTTGACCAGGCCGCGGGCGACGTTGGCGCGGCTGAAGTCGGGTGAGATGCCGGTGTACTCGGTGTCGGCGTTGCCGAGGATGACGTTCGTCCGCCGCAACACCATGTCATGAAATTTCGCGGGGACGCCCATCATGTCGCAGATGACGCGTACGGGAAGCCTGGCGGCCACCTGGGTGACGAAGTCGCCCGGCCCCTCCTCGATCGCCTGATCGACGATCTCGGCGGCGGCCCGCGCCAGGTCCTCCTCCATCTTCGACAGGATGCGCGGCGTGAACGCCCGCGACACGATGCGTCTCAGCCGCGCGTGCCGGGGATCGTCCATGTTGATCATGGAGCCGAAGTAGACGCTCAGCCAGCGCGGCATGTCGGGGATGCTGTTGGAGCACGGCTCGCTGCTGAACACGGCCGCGTTCCTGCTGGCCTCGGTCACGTCGGCGTGGCGCACCAGCGCGTGGTAGCCGGGGCCGTGACCGATGAACGGCACGGCCTGTTCCGGCACGAACACCGGGCGTTCCAGCTCGCGCAGCTTGCGGAACGCCGCCATGCGCTCGTCCTGCGACCGTCCCCAGAACGGGATCTGCGACAGGTCGAGGTCCGCGGACAGGGTCATATCGACGAGACTACGCAAGTGACCACTTACGTCAAGCCTTGCTCGCCCTGATCAGGTCGGCCCCCTTCTCGCCGATCATGATGGCGGGGGCGTGCGTGTGGCCGCGGTTGAGCGTCGGCATGACCGACACGTCCACGACCCTGAGCCCCTCGACGCCGCGCACGCGCAGCTCCGGATCCACGACCGACGCCTCGTCGGCGCCCATGCGGCAGCTCCCGACGGGGTGGTAGAGGGTCTCGCCGCGCTCGCGTACCCACTGGGCCAGCTCCTCGTCGCTCTCCGGCCCCCAGTACGGCGCCATCGGCCCGCCCGCGTAGGCCTTCATCGCGGTCGTGGCGAACACGTGCTTGGCCGCCTTCAGCCCCTCGACCAGGCGTTTGACGTCGGCCTCCGCCGTGAGGTAGCCGGGGTCGATCACCACGTCCCTGCCGTTGAGGGCGATCCTGCCGCGGCTCTCCGGCTGCAGCAGCACGACGCCGACGGTGAGCCCGTGGCCGGTGGGCGGGGTGAAGCCGTGGTCCACGAACGGCACCGGCGCGAAGATCAGCTCGATGTCGGGCGCGGGCTCCTCGGGCGAGGTCTTGATGAACGCGACGGCCTCGCCGACGTTCGTGGTGAGCATGCCGGAGCGCAGCACGATGTAACGCAGCAGGTTCACGATCGACTCGGCCTTGGTCAGCGTCACCGGCTGCCTGCACTCGACGAACACGCCGCTCGACAGGTGGTCCTGGAGGTTCTTGCCGACCTCGGGCAGCTCGTGCACGATCGGCACGCCCGCGTCGCGCAGCTCGTCGGCCGCGCCCACGCCGGAGCGCATGAGCAGGTACGGCGAGCCGATCGCGCCGCCCGCCAGGACGACCTCCAGCCTGGCCTTGATCGGGGCGCCGCCGCTGTGCTCGATGCCCGTCGCGCGCCTGCCGTCGAACGTGACCCGGTCGACGGTGGTGTTCGTGATCACGTGCAGGTTGGGCCGGGAGAGCGCCGGGCGCAGGTACGCGTCGGCGGAGCTCCACCGCCTGCCGCGGTTCTGGGTGACGGGGGTGGGGCAGTAGCCCTCGTTGCTGCGGCCGTTCAGCTCGGTCAGCCGGGTGTAGCCGAGCTCCTCGCACGCCTTCAGGAAGACGCCGGTGGTGACGTTGGGGCTGCGCAGCTCGGAGATGTAGAGCGGGCCGTCGGTGCCGTAGACGCCGCCGTGGTTGCTGCCGACGCGGCGCTCGGCCTTGGTGAAGTAGGGCAGGACGTCGTCGTACGCCCAGCCGGGGATCCCCCACTGGTCGTAGTCCTGCTGGCAGCCGCGTACCCACATCTGGGCGTTGAGCGAGGAGGAGCCGCCCAGCACCCGCCCGCGCGGCCAGTACAGCTCGCGCCCGGACATCTCGCTCTGTTTGGCCGTCAGGTAGGCCCAGTCGTACTCGGTCTTGAACAGTTTGGCGAAGCCGGCCGGCATGCGGATCTCGAGCCTGTCGTCCTTGCCGCCCGCCTCGACCAACGCCACCGTTACGCCGGGATCCTCCGTCAACCTGCTGGCCAGCACGCATCCGGCCGAGCCTGCCCCGACGATCACGTAGTCGTACTCCATGACACCCCTCCAAGGGGTAAGTAACTTCCTACTTGCTTACTTCACGCGGGGCCGACGCGTCCATATGCACTTGTGACCTGAGTTACCTACCAGTCGGTATGCCGGTACTGCGAAGATGGCGCCGAAGCCGTTCTAGAGGGAGGAAGGCGTCATGCTCAACCTGTCGATCGTCCTGGAGGACAGCGCCAGGAACACCCCGGATGGCACCGCGATCGTCTTCGGCGACATGCGGCTGCCGTTCTCCATGATCGACACCGTAGCGAACCAGGTCGCGAACCTGTTGGTGACACGCGGCATCGGCAAGGGTGACAAGGTCGCGCTGGCCTGCCCCAATCTGCCGTACTTCCCGTTCGTCTATTACGGCATTCTGAAGGCCGGGGCGACGGTGGTGCCGCTCAACGTCCTCCTGCAGTCGCGTGAGATCGCCTACCACCTCGACGACAGCGACGCCAAGGCGCTGTTCTGCTTCGAAGGCTCGCCTGAGCTGCCGCTCGGCGAGCGCGGCAAGGCCGGCTTCGAGGCCGCGGAAGGCTGCGAGCACTTCTTCGTGCTGCCCGCCACGCCGCTGGCGACCGAGTCGGAGTACGGCGAGTCGTTCTGGGCGGCGCTCGGCGGGATGGCCGGCGAGTTCGAGACCGTGCAGACCGCGCCCGACGACACCGCGGTGATCCTCTACACCTCGGGCACCACCGGCCAGCCCAAGGGCGCCGAGCTGACCCACCAGAACATGCTGATGAACGCCATCATCAGCGACCGCATGTTCCCCCGCACCGAGGGCGGCGACACCTACCTGGCGGTCCTGCCGCTGTTCCACTCCTTCGGCCAGACCACCGTCATGAACACCGGCTTCCTGCGCGGCTCCACGGTCGTGCTGATGCCGCGCTTCGAGCCCGGCGAGGCGCTCGCGCTCATGGCGAAGGAGGGCGTCACGTACTTCGCGGGCGTGCCCACCATGTACTGGGCCATGCTCACCAAGATCCACGCCGAGGGCGCGGAGGTGCCGCGCTCGCTGAAGGTGGCCGTCGCGGGCGGCGCGTCCTCGCCGGTCGAGGTGCTCAAGGACTTCGAGCAGACGTTCGGCGTCGGCATCCTGGAGGGGTACGGGCTGTCCGAGACCTCCCCTGTGGCCTGCTTCAACCAGATCGGCCGGCCCGCCAAGCCCGGCACCATCGGCACCCCCATCTGGGGCGTGGAGATGAAGCTGGTCGACGGCGACTGGAAGACCATCGAGGGCGAGGGCCCCGGCGAGATCGCCATCCGCGGCCACAACGTCATGAAGGGCTACTACGGCCGGGCCGAGGCCACGGCCGAGGTGATGAAGGACGGCTGGTTCCGCACCGGCGACATCGCCACCCGGGACGCCGACGGCTACTACGCCATCATCGACCGGGCCAAGGACATGGTCATCCGGGGCGGGTTCAACGTCTACCCGCGCGAGGTCGAAGAGGTCCTCATGACCCACGAGGCCGTGTCGCTGGCCGCCGTCGTCGGCGTCCCGCACGACTCGCACGGCGAGGAGGTCAAGGCGTACGTCATCCGCACGCCCGGCGCGACGATCAGCGAGTCGGAGCTGATCGCGTGGGCCAAGGAGAACCTGGCGGGCTACAAGTACCCGAGGATCGTCGAGTTCCGCGACGCCCTGCCGATGACGGCCACGGGCAAGATCCTCAAGCGCGAGCTGCGCTGACCCGGTCGTCGCCGAAGGCGCGGGCACCCCACCCGCGCCTTCGCCGTCCCCCGGGACGTCTTGCGCTCGCCCGCGCTCCCGCCCCGCTCCCGGAGGCCCGCTGTAAGCCCCGCGCGTCCGCCCCGCCCGCGGAGGTCCGGCGTAAGCCCCGCGCGTCCGTCCTGGGTCGTGACCAACGTCGTCGCGGCCCTGGATTTCCTCGCCGACCTGCGGTGACCCCCGCGAGACGATTTCGAGCTGCACGCTTGCCCGCCCTCGGGGTAGCTTGCCGATCATGCGAGATCGACCGGACGACTTCGACGAAGAGCTCCTGCGCCCCGCCCTGCGCGCCTGGGGCATCGAGGCCACGGGCCTGGACTACGCGCCGGTCGGTTTCGGCGACTTCCACTGGACGGCGACCGGCGAGGGCGGGCGGCGCTGGTTCGTGACGGTGGCGGACGTGCGGCGGCAGACGTACGAGGGGCTGCGGCTGGCCATGGAGACGGCGGCGGCGCTGCGCGAGGAGGCGGGCCTGGCCTTCGTGCTGGCCCCGCTGCGCGCCACCGACGGCACCACGCTGCGCCGCCTCGACGGCCACCGGTACGCCATGAGCGTGTTCCCGTACGAGGAGGCCACGGGCGGCGACTTCGGCGACGAGCTGTCGCCCGCCGAGCGCGGCCACGTCATCGACCTGCTGGCGGAGTTGCACGCCACCCCGCCGCCGCTGTCCACGCCGGGCCGTCCGGTGGCGCTGACCGGCCGGGCGGGGCTGGAGCAGGCGCTCGGCGACACGACGCTGCCCTGGCTGGGCGGCCCCTACTCGGAGGCCGCCCAGGACCTGATCGTGCAGTACGCCGGGGCGTTGCGGCGCAGGCTGGCGGAGTTCGACCGGCTGGCGGGCAAGCCGGGCGAGCCGGTGCTGACGCACGGCGAGCCGCACCCGGGCAACCTCCTGCGCGACGGGGAGCGCCGGCTGCTGATCGACTGGGACACGGTCGGGATGGCCGTGCCGGAGCGGGACCTGTGGCTGGTGGTCAGGGACGAGGAGGACCTGGCCCGCTACGCGAAGGCGACGGGACGGGCGGTGGACCAGGACCTGCTGGCGCTGTACCGGCTGCGGTGGGCGCTGGACGACGTGGCGCAGTACGTGGAGTGGTTCCGCTCGCCGCACGGGCGCACGGCCGACGCCGAGCTGTCGTGGGACTCGCTCACCGGCACGCTGGAGGAGCTGGCGGTCTGATCCGAAACTTTCATCGACGCGAGTCCTTCCTTCTCGCCTCTGAGCAGCTCAACGCCCTCCGCCATATCCGCACGCACCTGCCATATTGCGATGCCGAAATTTTCTGTAGACACTCGCAATATTTCGGCTGGAGAGCGAGAGGAACTCGATGAAGCTGAAAGCTCGCATGGCAAGCGCCATCATCGCCGCCGCGGCCCTCGTGACAGTCGGCCTGATCACCGCGCCGCCGGCCGCGTCCGCCCAGCTCACCGAGGTGACCGGGTTCGGCACGAACCCGACGAACCTGCGCATGCACCTGTACGTCCCCGACGGCGTCGCCGCCAGGCCCGCCCTGCTCGTGGCCGTGCACTACTGCACCGGCTCGGGCCCGGCGTTCTACTCGGGCACCGAGTTCGCCTCGCTGGCCGACCGGCACAAGTTCATCGTCGTCTACCCGTCGGCGACCAGGAGCGGCTCCTGCTTCGACGTCTCCTCGCCGCAGTCGCTCACGCACAACGGCGGCAGCGACCCGGTGGGCATCGTCTCCATGGTCAGGTACGTGCAGCAGCGCTACAACGCCGACCCCGAGCGCACGTACGTGACCGGCGCCTCCTCCGGCGGCATGATGACGAACGTGCTGATCGGCGCGTACCCGGACGTGTTCAAGGCGGGCGCGTCGTTCATGGGCGTGCCGTTCGGCTGCTTCGCCACCACCGACGGGTCGAGCTGGAACAGCACCTGCGCCAACGGCCAGCTCATCAAGACCGCTCAGCAGTGGGGCGACCAGGTACGCGCGGCGTACCCGGGCTACAGCGGGGCGCGCCCGCGCATGCAGATCTGGCACGGCACCGAGGACGCCACGCTGCGCTACCCGAACTTCCAGGAGCAGATCAAGCAGTGGACCAACGTCCACGGCCTGAGCCAGACGCCCAGCCTCACCGACCAGCCGCGCTCCGGCTGGACCAGGACCCGCTACGGCGGCACGGGCACGAAGGCGCCGGTGGAGGCGATCAGTCTGCAGGGCGTGGGCCACAGCCTGCCTCAGGGTGGGATGGCGGCCATGGTGATCGACTTCTTCGGCCTGTCGGAGGGCGGCACCGACCCGACCCCCACGATCACGCCGACGGTGACTCCTCCGGCCGGGGCCTGCCAGGTCACGTACCAGATGAACACCTGGAACACCGGCTTCACGGCCGCGGTGACGATCGCGAACACGAGCACGACCGCGCTCTCCTCGTGGAGCCTGGCCTTCACCCTGCCCGCCGGCCAGAGCGTCACCTCCGCCTGGAACGCCTCGATCTCGCCCAGCAGCGGCCAGGTGACGGCCAGGAACGTCTCCTACAACGGCGCCATCGCGCCGGGAGCGTCGGCCTCGTTCGGCTTCCAGGCCACGCACGGCGGCAACACCGGCAAGCCGCCCGCCTTCACCCTGAACGGCACGGCCTGCACCTCCTGAGATGCCCGAGCATGGAAGGAGCTTCACCTTTACCGTTCAGCCGCTTGCCCCAAAGCCGACTGTAGCCATACGGTCACTTTAAGCAGTTGTGCGAGGGAGGGAGAGCACACGTGGGCAGGCACGCGAAGCCCCACAACCTCAAGGAACAGGATCCGCAGGAGGATTCCGGCGCCGACGAGCAGCACCCCAGCAAAGGGCGGCACGCCAAGGACCGGCACCTGTGCACCGGGAGATCCGCCGAACAAGCGGCCCCTTAGAGCCGGCGAAATGGGGTGGGCACCGACGGCCCACCCCATGAGCGGCTAGGGCCAGTCGATGCTCGGCCGCAGCGCGACGCCCGCGCGGCCGTTCGCGTCGAGCTTGACGCCGAGCACCTGGTGAAGCTGCACCTTGTTACGCTCGAAGCCCACGATGCAGCCGGCCATGTACAGGGCCCACACGCGGGCGGTGCCCATGCCGACCTCCTGCACCGCGTCCTCCCAGTTGGCGTCGAGGTTGTCGCACCAGTGACGCAGGGTCTTGGCGTAGTGCTCGCGCAGGTTCTCCTCGTGGCGGATCTCGAAGCCGGTGTCCTCCATCTGCCGGATCAGCCAGCCCACCGACTCCAGCTCCCCGTCGGGGAAGACGTAGCGGTTGATGAAACCGCCCTTGTTGAACGTCTTCTCCTTGCCGGTCGGCCGGGTGATGCAGTGGTTCAGGATGCGCCCGCCCGGCTTGAGCTTGCCGTACAGGAACTCGAAGTACGACGGCACGTTGGCTTTGCCGATGTGCTCGGTCAGGCCGATCGAGCTGACCGCGTCGAAGCCTGACTCCTGGACGTCGCGGTAGTCCATGAAGCGGACCTCCGCCAGGTCCTGCAGCCCGGCGTCGGCGATGGCCTTCTGCGCGTACTCGGCCTGCTGGCGGCTGAGCGTGACGCCGAGCGCCTTGACGCCGTACTCCTTGGCCGCGTGCATGACCATGCCGCCCCAGCCGCAGCCGACGTCGAGCAGGCGCATGCCGGGCTTGAGGTCGAGCTTGCGCGCCACCAGGTCGAACTTGGCGTACTGGGCCTCCTCCAGCGTGGACTCCTCCGTCGGATAGCAGGCGCACGTGTAGGCCATGGACGGGCCCAGCACCCACTCGTAGAACCGGTTGGAGACGTCGTAGTGGTGGTGGATGGCCTCCGCGTCACGCTGCTTGGCGTGCCGGGAGCCGAGCCTGGCCAGCGCGCTCTGGCGCATCTCCTGCGGGGGCGGGGGCACCCGCATGAGCAGCGGCTTGACGCCCAGGGCCCGCACGGCGTCGAGCTTCTCGGACGTGGTCAGGTCGTTGGTGGTGATGTTCCACATCCGGTCCAGCAACGTGTACATGTCGCCGTGGACGTCGATGTGGCCGGAGATGTACGCCCTGGCCAGGCCGAGCTCCCCGGGTGCCTGGGCCAGGTAGGCCACGGCGATCGGCGACTTGACCTCGAGGGCCAGGTCGGCGCCGTCCGGCCCGGCCTTGCTGCCGTCGTACGCCATGAACGCGATGTTCGCGTTCGAACCGACGATCTTCTCAAAGATGGATGCGAGAGCCATCTGCTTGCTCACCTTCCCCGTACACACTTTTCGTACAGGTCCAGCAGGCGCCCATTCGGGTCGTATTCCCGCTTGACCGGCCAGTAGGCATCGCCGTTGTACAGCTGCCAGAACTGCTCACGGGCGTAGAAGGAGGTCGAGTAGAGCGACTTGTGACCGTCGAGATCGTGAACGGCACGCTCGATCAGCCGGTTGTAGTAACCGTCGAACTGCCCCCGTGGCAGCGGCACCATTCCCCAGAAACCGAAGTTGACGTAGAGCTTGCCCGGCTCCAGCGGGTAGATCGGCCAGCGGGTGCTCGCCCGCAGCGGACACATCCACACCGGGGTCATGCCCACCTTGTCGTGGAAGAACTCCAGGAACTCGGCGCCGCGCTCGACGGGCGTCTCGACGTCCTGGATGACCGACTCGCTCACGGGCAGGCCGCGCCAGCGGTCGACGCGGGCGGTCACGCCGTGCCTGCGGTCGAGCGCGACCAGGCGGCGGTAGACGTCGGAGCGCATCCAGCGGCGCGGCATGAGCGAGCGGACGACGGGCTGCTGCACGCCGAAGGCGCGCGAGCACCAGAACCAGTCGGTGTCCCAGCGCCACAGGTAGTCGCGGACCGTCAGCCAGTCGCGGGTGCGCTGCCTGATCGACTGGTAGTAGACGCGCATCCCCGTGTAGTCGGAGATGTAGGGCGCGCGGTCGGCGAAGCGGCCCAGCGTGAGGTACATCTCGCCGGGGGCGAAGAACACGCCGTCCACGAAGTCGACGGGGTCGCCGTCGTAGACCATGCTGTCGCAGATCTCCTGCATGGCCAGCATGCACTTGCCCGCGTCGGTGAACTTGACGTGGGTGAGGTGCACGTACGGCTGGACCTTGCGGAGTTTGATCCTGATGCGCAGCGCGTAGCCGAGCGTGCCGTAGGAGTTGGGGAAGGCGCGGAACAGGTCGCGGTGCTCGTTGTCGTCGCGGGCCACGACGATGCGCCCGTCGCCGGTGAGGATCTCCAGCTCCTCGACCGACTCGTGCGGCAGGCCGTCCCTGAAGCTGGTGGACTCGATGCCGAGCCCGGTCACGGCGCCGCCCAGCGTGATGGTCTTGAGCTGCGGCACCACGTACGGCATGAGGCCGTGCGGCAGGGTCGCGTCGACCAGGTGCTCGTACGTGGTCATGCCCTGGACCTCGGCGGTCATGGTCTCGGGATCGACGCTGATGACCTCGTCGAGGTCTCTGGCCGAGAGCTTGGCCGTCTTGCCGCCGTCGCGGAACCGGAAGAGGTTGGACGTGGCCTTGGCCAGCCTGGGCGCGGCGTCGCCGGGGATCTCGGCGTACGACTGCCGGATCTGCTCTACTGCCCGCCGGTGTGTCGACATCGTCGTCGTCACGAAAGCACCCCCTTGAGCTGGTAGAGATCGTCCGTAAGACCGTATCTCCCAAGGGCGACCTCGAACAGACCGGGGTCGTTAAAGACACGAAAACTGTTCATCGTGCCAGGTGAATCCCCTACGCGATAGGCGATTGCGTAAACTTCCTGGAGATCTTGGGCGATATGCCATTGACCACGCCGGTCACCTCGCGGCCCTCGACGGCCGCGGCGAGGTTGTCGAGCACGGCCGTGACCAGGCGTCCGGTGGACTCGGGCGTCACGCCGGCGACGTGCGGGGAGAGCAGCACGTTCGGCAGGTCGCGCAGCGGGTCGGCGGCGGGGAGCGGCTCGGTCTCGAAGACGTCCAGCGCGGCGCCGCCGAGATGGCCGGAGCGCAGCGCCTCGACCAGCGCGTCCTGATCGACCACCCCTCCACGGGCCGCGTTGACGAGCAGGGCGCCCTGCTTCATGCGGCGCGGATCGACGAGGCCGCGCGTCTCGGCGGACAGCGCGATCACCACGACCACGACGTCGCTGCCGGACACGAGCGCGTCGAGGTCCTGGTAGCCGGGGTCCTCGCGGGGCGTGCGGGTCCAGTAGGCGACCTCGCAGCCGAGCGCGCGCAGCAGGTCCGCGCACATGACGCCGATGGGGCCGTAGCCGATCACGCCCGCGCGCTTGCCGCGCAGCTCGTGCGGGAGCAGGCCCTGCTGGGGCCACTTGCCGGCGCGTACGGCGGCGTCGGCCTCGGCCAGCTTGCGCGACAGCGACAGGGTGGCGGCCAGGCACCACTCGGAGACGGCGGCGGCGCTGACGCCCGGCGTGTTGGCCAGCGGCACCCCGGCGGCGGCCAGGGCGGCGAGGTCGTGGCCGTCCACGCCGACGGACGGCTGCTGGACGAACGCCAGCCGGGGCGCCGCCGCGACCGCTTCGGCGTCCATGACGAGGGCGCCCGTCCAGTCGCCGAGCACGATCTCCGCGCCGGGCAGCGCCGCGAGCAGCGCGTCCCTGTCGCGGGAGGCGGGCACGCGCAGCGTCACCCGGTCGCCGAGCGGGGCGAGCAGGCCGCGCATGGCCTGCTCGGGAAGCGGCGGGAGGGCGAGCAGGTTCCAGGGGCTCATGCCCCCACAGTAAAGCTGTTGATCACCTGCCGCATCAGTGCCCTGTTGCGCTGCCACTGCTCCTCGGTGACGGTCCACGACAGCACGTACGCGGTGTCGCCGACCGTCAGGGCGCGGCGGATCTCGTGGTAGCGGGTGCCCGGCCGGACCCAGCGGGCGTCGTTCACCTCGCCGGCCGTCCAGGTGAACTCCCACTGCACGGCCTTGACGCCCTGGTGGGTGACCACCCTGCGGCCCCGGTTGACCACGCCGGCCGCGCTCTGCTGGAGCGCCTCCTGGCCGTCGCGGATGATCTGGCTCGGGTCGAGGTTGGAGTAGACGGCCTCGACGCCGAGGTGGGCGTTGCCGTCCCTGCGGGTCCACTCGGTGGACGCCTCGCCGAGCGCGCCGCGCCAGCCGGTGGGCCGCAGGATCGACCAGCCGTCCCGCGACTTCCAGGCCCGCACGACCGGCGCCCTCCTGGTGACGCTGGGCGTCGGCGTGGCCGATTCCGTGGTGCCGGGCGTCGGCGCCGTGCTGGGCGTGATGGGCTGGGTCGCGGCGGCCGGCTGCGTGGTGGCGCGCGGCGCGCCCTCGGCGGGCGTGGCGGTCCTGAAGTACGCGACCGCGCCGCCCGTCAGCACCAGCACCACCGTGGCGGCGGCGGCGAGCAGCGCCCGCCCCGGGCCCTGGCCCTTGCCCTTCTTCTTCTCCGGGACGTCGAGGTCCTGGGCGGGCGGCCGGGTGGCGATGATGGCCGCGAGCAGCCGGTCGGCCTCCTCGGCGTCCACGCGGTCCTGGGGCTCCTTCTTGAGCAGGCCCTTCAGTACCGGATGCATGGCAGGCGGGATCCTGCGGTAGTCCGGCTCCTCGGTGAGCAGCGCGTTGAGCGTGGCCATGGGGTCGCCGCGCTCGAACGGCGAGCGGCCGACCATGCACGCGTACAGGGTGGCGCCCAGCGACCACAGGTCGGAGGGCGGCCCCGCGGTCTCGGCGCGGACCCGCTCGGGCGCCAGGAAGCTGGGCGAGCCGGTCACCATGCCGGTCCTGGTCAGCGAGGCGTCACCTTCGACGGTGGCGATGCCGAAGTCCATGAGCACGGCCCTGCCGTCCTCCGACAGCAGGATGTTGCTCGGCTTCACGTCGCGGTGCAGGATGCCCGCGGCGTGCGCGGTGCGCAGCGCGGACAGCACCTGCCTGCCGACGTCCGCCGCCTCGCGCACCGGGAGCGCGCCCGTGGTGAGCACGACCTGCTCGACCGTCGGATGGCTGACCAGCTCCATCACGATCCACGGCCGGCCGTCCTCCTCGATCACGTCGTACACGGCGACGACCGATGGATGGTTGAGCTTGGCCGCCGTACGAGCCTCGCGGGCGGTTCTCAAGAGCTGGCGCTCCTGATCTCCCGGAGACAGCGTGTCCGGCAGCAGCACCTCCTTGATGGCCACCTGCCGGTTCAGCAGTGTGTCGTGGCCTTGCCAGACCACGCCCATCCCCCCGCGGCCCAGTTCGCGCAGTAACTGGTAGCGCCCTGCCACGAGCCGGTTGCTATCCGAAACCATTTCCTACCCCTGTTGACCACCCGACAGTGGGCAAGTTTCCCATACCTCCCAGTTCTTCGCCGGAAGGTCGGAAAGGCCGCTTGCACCAGATCACCGAATGTTGTTCTACTGGGGCAGGGTCCACAGCAAGGAGAGGTCGATGACTGAGGTTCGCCGGGGTCCGCTGTCCGGAGTGCGCGTGCTGGAGCTCGCCGGGCTCGCCCCTGGGCCGTTCGCGGGGATGATGCTAGCCGATCACGGCGCGGAAGTCCTGCGTATCGACCGGGTGAAGGCGGTCTCCGACCGCCCGCGCACCGACGTCATGGACCGCGGCAAGCAGACGATCGGGCTCGACCTGAAGGCGCCGGAAGGCGTGGCCGCGTTCAAGGAGCTGGTCCGGCACGCCGACGTCGTGATCGAGGTGTTCCGCCCGGGCGTGGCCGAGCGGCTCGGCATCGGCCCCGAGGACCTGCACGCGATCAACGAGCGGCTCGTCTACGGCCGCATGACGGGCTGGGGGCAGGACGGGCCGCTGGCGCCGACCGCCGGGCACGACATCGACTACATCGCCGTCTCCGGCGTGCTGTCGATGCTGGGCCGCGAGGGCGGCAAGCCGACGCCGCCGATCAACATCCTGGGCGACTTCGCCGGCGGCGGGCTGATGCTCGCGTACGGGGTGCTGCTGGCGCTGTTCGAGCGGGAGCGCACCGGCCTGGGCCGGGTGATCGACGCGGCCATGGTGGACGGGGCCGCGGTCCTGTTCTCGATGTTCTACCAGGGCGTGCAGAGCGGATTCTGGGGACCTCGCGGGACGAACCTGCTCGACACCGGCGCCCCGCAGTACGACACCTACGAGACGGCCGACGGCGAGCACATGGCCGTCGGCTCGCTGGAGCCGCAGTTCTGGGAGGCCATGGTCACCCTGATGGGCCTGACCGACCTGCCCGACAGGAACGACAGGGCCCAGTGGCCGGCGCTCAGGGCGCGCCTGGCCGAGGAGTTCAGGAAGAAGACCCGCGCCGAGTGGGAGGCCCTCTTCGACGGGTCCGACGCCTGCGTCTCGCCCGTGCTGTCGATGGCCGAGGCGCCCGAGCACCCGCACAACGTCGCCCGTGGCTCCTTCGTCAAGGTCGGCGGCGTCACCCATCCCGCTCCGGCGCCGCGCCTGCTCGGCGTGCCGGCGCAGGACCTCTCCCCCGCCACCCGCCTGGCCGACCTGTCCGGCTGGGGTCTGAACCAGGAGGAGGCGGACAAGCTACGTAGCCAAGGGGTACTCGCATGATCGACTTACTCGACGGCGCCTTGTACGCCGGTGATCCCTCCCCCGTCTACGCCTGGCTCCGCGAGCACGCGCCCGTCTACCGCGACGAGCCCAACGGCCTGTGGGGCGTCTCCCGCCACGCCGACATCTCGGCCATCGAACGCGATCCGCGCCTGTGGACCAGCACCGTCGGCTACCGCCCCCAGCTCCCCTCCGAACCGTCCATGATCGGTCTGGACGACCCCGAGCACGCCGAGCGCCGCCGCCTCGTCTACCGCCGCTTCACCCCCCGCCACGTGCACGCCCGCTACGCCGCCCGGGTCCGCGAGGTCGTCGTCGAGCTGATCACCTCCGCGCTGGAGCGGGGCACGGTGGACGCGGTGAGCGAGCTGGCCGCGCCGCTGCCCGCCCGCATGATCGGCTGGCTGCTCGGCTTCCCCGACGAGGACTGGCCGCGGCTCAAGCACTGGTCCGAGACCACGATCGTGGCCGGCGGCGGGCTGCGTTACGTCACCCACGAGGCCGCCGTGGCGGCGGGCGAGTACGGCCAGGCCGTGCTGGAGCTGGCCGCCGAGCGGCGCGCCAGCCCGCGCGACGACCTGCTGTCCCTGTGGTGCGCCACCCCCGGCTACGACGACGAATGCCTGGCCAACGACGCGCTGCTGCTGCTCGACGGCGGCGCCGAGACCACCAGGACGGTCATCGCCACCGCCATCGACGCGCTCATCCGCCACCCCGGCCAGTGGCGGCTGCTGCGCGCGGACCGGGAGCTGATGGAAGGGGCCGTCGAGGAGTTCATCCGGTGGACCACGCCGATCCTCAACATGTGCAGGGCCGCCACCCGCGACACCACGCTGCACGGGCAGGAGATCGGCGCCGGCCAGCAGGTGCTGCTCATGTACGGGTCGGCGAACCGGGACCCTGAGGTGTTCACCGACCCCGACGTCTTCGACGTGACCAGGAAGCCCGGCGGGCACATCGCGTTCGGCCTGGGCACGCACTTCTGCCTGGGCGCGGCGCTGGCCAGGCTGGAGCTGCGGATCTTCTTCGAGGAGTGGCTGGACCGGGTGGGGTCGGCCGAGTGGGCCGACGCCGACGGGCCGCGCATCCTGCCCAACGCCTTCGTCAGGGGTGTGACGTCGTTTCCCGTGGTGCTGCGTAGTCCTTGAGCGCGACCGAGTCGTGCAGCCGCGCCCCGTTGCCGCCCGCCTTCAGCACGGCCCTGGTCAGGCCGACGGGCAGCCGGTTCACCAGCCGCACGCCCTGCTTCAGCGCCCACAGGTCGAAGCGGCTGCCCGGCACGATCCGCCTGGCCGCGCCGATCGCGAACGTGCGGCTGCGGCGCACGTACGCGCCGATCTCCGCCTCGTAGGCGGGGAAGGCGCGCGTGTGGTCGCCGCCGTGCGCGGCCAGCTCGCCCGCCAGCACGTACGCGCCCACGACCGCCAGGCTCGTGCTGCCCCCGACGGCCGGCCCCGGGCAGTGGCCCGCGTCGCCCACGAGCGTCACCCGGCCGCGTGACCAGGTGTCGAGGCGGAGCTGGGTGATCGAGTCGAAGTAGAACGCCGGCGTGCGCTCCAGCTCCGCCAGGATCCTCGGCACCAGCCCGCCGACGCCGGCGAAGCGCTCGCGCAGCAGCTCCTTCTGCCGGGCGACGTCCCTGTGGTGGTAGTCGAGCGGCTCCGGCGTCCTGAAGAAGAACCCGGCGCGGGCGTCGCCCAGGTGCGCCGCCCCGTACATGGCGGCCATCCAGCCGACGCCCGCGACGCCCTCCATGTGGTTGTCCAGCTCCAGGAAGTTGGGCACCGACAGGACCGCGAGGTAGGCGCCGATCCAGTGCGTGAACCGCGACTCGGGCCCGAAGACCAGGCGGCGCACGTTGGAGTGCAGGCCGTCGGCCCCGATCACCAGGTCGTACCGGCCCGGCTCGCCGCGCTCGAACGTGACCTCGCCGTCCGCGGAGATCGAGGTGATCGAGTCGTCGAAGACGTACTCGGCGTCGTGGCGGGTGGCCTCGTAGAGGATCTCGCTCAGGTCGTCGCGCATGATCTCGACGTGCCGGTCGGAGATGGCGCCGAGGACGCGCCGCAGCTCCAGGTCCACGCGGGCGCCGTCCTCTGTGTGCAGGGTGAGGTGCTCGGTGCCGGTCTTGCGCGCCACGACCTGATCGACCACGCCCATCCGCTCGGCGATGTCCATGGCGGGCCTGAACAGGTCGACGGCGTGGCCGCCCGCCTTACGCAGCGCGGGGGCCCGCTCGACGACGGTGACGGTGAAGCCGTACCTGGTCAGCCAGTACGCCAGCACCGGCCCCGCGATGCTCGCACCCGAGATGAGAACCCGCATGACGCCCTCCTTACCTATCGTTAAGTAAGTACGCTAGCACGCCGTCTTACTTAACGGTAGGTAAGGGCTATTCTCGGATCATGCCCAGTGACACCAGAACCCGCATCCAGGCGGTGGCCCGCGAGCTGTTCGTGCAGCAGGGCATCCAGAACACCAGCCTGCGGCAGATCTCCGAGCGGCTGGGCATCACCAAGCCCGCGCTCTACTACCACTTCTCCTCACGCGACGACCTGGTGCGCAGCATCGTGGAGCCGCTGGTGGAGGACATCGAGAGGTTCCTGCGCGGCCGGGCACCCGGAGGCGAGCCGCGTGTGCTGCTCGACGACTATTTCGAGCTGATCTGGCGGCACCGCGAAGTGATCGTGATGATGGTGCGCGATCTGACCACGCTCGGCCATCTCGACCTGGGCACGCGCATGTTCGAGTGGCGGCGGGAGCTGATCGCCAGGCTGCTGGGGCCGGACCTCACCACGGCACAGCAGATCAGGGCGACGGTGGCGCTCGGCGGCATGTCCGACTGCGCGGTGGAGTTCGCGCACCTGCCGCTGGAGGAGGTCAAGCCGACGGCCGTCGAGGCGGCGGCCGTCGTGCTCGGACTCTGACTAGACCGCGATGTACAGGTCCACCCCGTCGGGGTGGTGCACCTCGAGATCCGTCGTGAAGGCACGCGGTGGCGTGCCGCCCGACTCGGTGTGCTTCCACACCGTCTGCCACGACTCGACCAGCGACTGCGGCAGCGGCCCCCGGGCCTCCAGCCGTAGCGCCTGACCGGCCGGAACGCGTACGGCCACCATGCCCTCCGGCAGTCGCGGCACCGTGCGCACACCCGTGCCGACGATCTGCGTGAAGGCCCCGTGATGGTCGCTCTCGTAGTCGGTGAGCACCGCGTACAGGTTCTCGTCCACGCGGCCGGGCACGTGCGCGAAGGCGCCGGGCGCCCCCGCCCGCTGCCACAGAGCGGGCAGTTTGGCCCGCGCCGGATCCATCTCGTCGGCGTTCGTGGTGCGTACGGCGAAACCGACGACCACCAGTTCGGCCCGTTCGGTGACGTTCACAGACCCTCCCTCCCCCAAAAGTGTCCCGGCCGATCATAAGGCCCCCAGAAACGGGGAAATGCCTTGTTGACCTGTCAGCACATAAGATGGATGAACGTGAGATTTCTCAACGACCTCGAGCCACATTACGACCTGACCTATAGCGACGTGTTCATGGTCCCGTCGCGTTCCGCGGTCGGCTCCCGGCTCGCCGTCGATCTTTCGACGAACGACGGCACGGGCACCACCATCCCGATCGTCGTGGCCAACATGACAGCCGTCGCCGGGCGGCGCATGGCCGAGACCGTCGCGCGGCGGGGCGGCATCACCGTGATCCCGCAGGACATTCCGCTCGACGTCGTGGCGGAGGTCGTCGACTGGGTCAAGAAGCGCGACCTCGTCCACGACACGCCCCTCACCCTGACCCCGCACGACACCGTCGGCGAAGCCCTGCAACTGCTGCCCAAGCGGGCGCACAACGCGATCATCGTGGTCGACTGGGAGAACCGCCCCGTCGGCGTCGTCACCGAGGCCGACTGCCGCGACGTGGACATGTTCACGCAACTCTCCCACGTCATGTCGAGCGAGCTGCTCACGCTGCCCGCCGGGCTCGACCCGCGCACCGCCTTCGACCGCCTGCACGAGGGCCGGCACCGGCTCGCGCCCATCGTGGACGACGAGGGACGGCTCGTCGGCATCCTCACCCGCACGGGCGCCCTGCGCGCCACCCTCTACCAGCCCGCCGTGGACGCCGGAGGCAGGCTGCGCATCGCCGCCGCCGTCGGCGTGAACGGCGACGTCGCCGCCAAGGCCAAGGAGCTGCTGGAGGCCGGGATCGACTGCCTGGTCGTCGACACCGCGCACGGCCACCAGGACAAGATGGTCGCCGCGCTGCGCGCCGTCAGGGCCCTCGACCCCGGCGTGCCCGTCGCCGCCGGCAACGTCGTCACCGCCGACGGCGTGCGCGACCTGGTGGACGCCGGAGCCGACATCCTCAAGGTCGGCGTCGGGCCAGGCGCCATGTGCACCACCCGGATGATGACCGGCGTCGGCCGGCCGCAGTTCTCCGCCGTGCTCGAGTGCGCCGCCGAGGCCCGCCGCCTGGGGCGGCACGTGTGGGCCGACGGCGGCGTGCGCCACCCGCGTGACGTGGCGCTCGCCCTGGCCGCCGGGGCGTCGAACGTGATGATCGGGTCGTGGTTCGCGGGGACGTACGAGTCGCCCGGCGACACCCACCATGACGCGAACGGGCGGGCGTACAAGGAGAACTACGGCATGGCCTCCGCGCGGGCCGTGCGGCTGCGGACGGCCGAGGACTCCGCGTTCGAGCGGGCCAGGAAGGCGCTGTTCGAGGAGGGCATCTCGACGTCCAGGATGTACCTCGACCCGAAGCGGCCCAGCGTGGAGGACCAGATCGACGCCATCGTGGCCGGGTTGCGGTCGTCGTGCACCTATGCGGGGGCCTCCACCCTGGAGGAGTTCCACGCCAAGGCCGTCGTGGGGATCCAGAGCGGGTCGGGGTACGCGGAGGGCATGCCGCTGCACCAGAGCTGGTAAATCGTTCATGTGCTGCGCCGATCGTTATGTCCTGTTTCGATCGTTATGTTCTGCGCCAGCCGCCCGCCGCGTTGATGCCGCCGTCCACGTGCAGCGTCGTGCCGGTCACGAACCTGGCCAGGTCACCGGCCAGGAACACGGCCGCCGCGGCGGCGTCGCGGGGCTCGCCCAGGTGGCCCAGCGGCGGCACGCGTACCGGCTCGTAGGGCAGCGGGCGGGCCGGCATGCGCTCGCGCACGCCCGCCTCGCCCTCGGTCGGGATCGCGTCGGGGGCGATGGCGTTCACCCTGACGCCCCTGGGCGCCAGCTCCAGCGCCAGCGACTTCGTCAGGCTCTCCACGGCCGCCTTCATGGCCGCGTACACGGCGAAACCGGGCGCGGCCTGGTGCGCCTCGCTCGACGTCACGTTGATGATCGACCCGCCCGCGGACATCATCGGCAGCAGACACCGGATCATGCCGGTGACCTGCGTGAAGTTCTCCTCGATGAGGACCTGCTCGCCGCGCGCCGAGGTGTCGGCGAACCCGGCGTGGAAGGTGCCGCCCGCGTTGTTCACCAGCACGTCCACGCGGCCCCACCGCTCGCGTACGGCCTGCGCGAAGACCTCCACCGCCACGTGGTCGCGCACGTCGAGCGTCATCGCCAGCTCGCCCTCCGGCTTGTCGCGGTCGCCCTCCGGCTTGTCGCGGTCGCCCTCCGGCTTGTCGCGGTCGCCCTCTGGCTTGTCGCGGTCGCAGACCGCCACGTGCGCGCCGAACGCGGCGAACGCCTGCGCGATGGCCAGGCCGAGGCCCCTGGCCGCCCCGGTGACGACGGCCACGCGGCCGGTGAGCAGGAACGCGTCGGGAGAAAGGGCGGCCATGAACGTTGACGATATCCCGACCGCATAGAGTCGTCGGGTCCATTCTCTTCGAGAACAACCGTCAACAGGAGCACTTTCGTGGCACTCCAGAAGCCCGAGATCGATTTTCCGGGCGGCGAACCGCCCAAGGACCTCGAGATCGAGGACCTGACCGTCGGCGACGGCGACGAGGCCAAGCCCGGCCAGAACGTACGCGTCCACTACGTGGGCGTGTCGTTCTCGACCGGCGAGGAGTTCGACGCGTCGTGGAACCGTGGCCAGCCGTTCGAGTTCCCGCTGGGCGCCGGGCGCGTCATCGGGGGCTGGGACCAGGGCGTGGCGGGCATGAAGGTCGGCGGCCGGCGCAAGCTGGTCATCCCGCCGCACCTCGGCTACGGCACCCGTGGCGCCCCTCCGCGCATCAAGCCGAACGAGACGCTCATCTTCGTCGTCGACCTGCTCGGCGTGAGCTGACGCTCTCGCGGTGAGGCGCCGGCGCCTTGGCGGCCCGGCGCCTTCCCGCGCCCCCCGCATCCTTCCCGCATCATTCGTGCGCCCCTCGCGTCCCCTCGCGTCCCCCCGCGTCTCCCCTCGTCCTTCGCGCGTCCCTCGCGCGTCCCTCGCGCCTTCCCGCGTCCTTCGTGCGCCTTCCCGCGCCTCCGCGCCCCTCCCGCGGCCTTCCCGCGCCCCTCCCGCGGCCTTCCCGCGCGCCTCCCGCGTCCTTCCCGCCCCCCTTCGCGTGCCCCTCGTGCGCCTCGCCGCGTCCCTCGCGCGCCCCTCGCACCCCCGGCACCCCCGCCCCCTCGCGCACCTGCCACCCCTCCGGCACCTCGCGCACCTCCAGCACCGCAGGCGGCCCCTTACGCACCTCGTGCGCCCCTCGCGCCTTCCTCGCGCACCCCTCGAGCACCTCGCATCCCCGTACCCCTCGCGCCTCGCCCCTCACGCCCCTCGCGCACCTCCCGCACCTCGCGCGCCACCCCGCACCCTCCCACCCCCTTCGCGTGCCCTTCCTGCGCGTGCTTGGCGTCCTTCCCCCGCGCCTTGCAGCCTCCCTCGGCACACGGGCGGATATCGGTCTTCTTCCGCTCATCGACACACGGGTCAATTTCAAGTGGGGAAATGTCGTCGGCTTGAGGCACGATAGGCGTGTGCTTCTGATCGACGTGGTCCGGGTGTCCGAGGCGGTGACGCGCACGTCCGCGAGGCTCGGCAAGGTGGGTCACCTGGCGGAGCTGCTGGGCCGGGTCGGTCCCGGCGAGGCGGAGATCGCGATCGCCTACTTGTCGGGCGAGCTGCCGCAGCGCCAGGTCGGCGTGGGCTGGCGCACGCTGGAGGACATGCCGCAGCCCAAGCTCGCCGCCACCGCCACGCTCACCGACGTCGACCTGCTGCTGAGCCGGATCAAGGCCGTGTCGGGCCAGGGCTCGCAGGCGGCGCGCAAGGCGCTGGTGGCCGAGCTGTTCGCGGGGCTGACCAGCCAGGAGCAGCAGTTCATGCGGCGGCTGCTGCACGGCGAGCTGCGCCAGGGCGCGCTCGACGGCGTCATGATCGAGGCCGTCGCCAAGGCCTCCGGCGCGCCGTCGGTCGACGTGCGCCGCGCGCTCACGCTGCGCGGCTGGCTTCCGGCCGTGGGCGCCGCCGCGCTGAGCGGCGGGGTGCCGGCGCTGCACGCGTTCCGGCTGGAGGTCGGGCGGGCGGTCGCGCCCATGCTGGCGGGCAGCGCGCCGAACGTGGCCGCCGCCCTGGAGAAGGCGGGCGCGCCTGCGGCGCTGGAGTGGAAGCTCGACGGCGTACGCGTGCAGGCCCACCGATCGGGCACCGAGGTGCGCGTCTTCACCCGCACGCTCGACGACATCACGCCGCAGGTGCCTGAGCTGGTCGAGGCGGTGCTGGAGATGCCGTCCGCCGACCTCGTCCTCGACGGCGAGGTGATCGCGTTGCGCCCCGACGGGCGGCCGCACCCGTTCCAGGTGACCGCCAGCCGCGTCTCCAGCAAGACGAACGTGGCCGCGCTGCGCGAGCAGACGCCGCTGAGCGTGTTCTTCTTCGACGCCCTGCGCGTGGACGGCGCCGACCTGCTCGACCTGCCCTACGCCCAGCGCCAGGAGGCGCTGTCCCGCACGGTGCCGCAGGGCCTGCTGACGCCGCGGCTGGTGAGCGGTGACGTCGCCGAGGCGGAGAAGTTCTTCATCGACGTCGTCAAGGCCGGGCACGAGGGCCTGGTGGTCAAGTCGCTGGTCTCCCCGTACGCGGCGGGGCGGCGCGGGGCGGGCTGGATCAAGGTGAAGCCCCGTCACACGCTCGACCTGGTGGTCCTGGCGGCCGAGTGGGGTCACGGCAGGCGCGAGGGCAAGCTGTCCAACCTGCACCTGGGCGCGCGTGACCCGGAGGGCGGGTTCGTGATGCTGGGCAAGACGTTCAAGGGGCTGACGGACGAGCTGCTGGCCTGGCAGACGCAGCGCTTCCTGGAGCTGGCCGAGGGGCCGACCGACGAGTGGACGGTGCGGCTGCGGCCCGAGCTGGTCGTGGAGATCGCCTTCGACGGGGTGCAGCGCTCGCCGCGTTACCCGGGGGGCATGGCGCTGCGCTTCGCCCGGGTGCTGCGGTACCGGCCGGACAAGCGGGTCGAGGACGCCGACACCGTCGAGACCGTTCGTTCCCTGATGCTCTGATCCTTTCGGTGTTCTCCGGAAACCTGAAGATCCACGGCGTACGCTCGGCTTGGTGGCACCCTTTGCGGCTTAAGTGAGATATTTCACTGGACGTCCCATTAAGTTGCCTTTGCCTGCTCTTTGTCGCATATGTTCGTGCCCATCGCGCGGAATCCCCCACCCCGCGCCAGGATCGGCCGCCGCATGCCCCCACTCCCCACGGATCCGGCCTTTCCCCGTCCTTTCCCCTATCTAGGACCGTGGTTTACCTTGGGCCAGCACACCCGCAAGCCGTCTCCCCAGGACCCTCGCGAGCCGTCCGGCTCGCAGCGCAAGGCCACCTCGAACCGGCGCCGCTGGACCACCGTCGCCGCCGGCGCGGCCGTCGTCGCCGCCGCCTCCACCACCGCCTGGGCCGCCATCGGCAACGACTCCCCCGCCCGGACGACGGCCTCCACCCCGAAGCCCTCCTCGTCCCCCGCTTCTGAGGCTCCCCCGGCCCCTGCCGCGGCGGCGGCCCGGCCGAAGACCGCCCAGTCTTCCCCGCAGCTCAGCCCGTCCACCACGAAGCAGCCCAAATCCCCGGAGCCCTCCCCCACCACCTCCCGGCCCTCCTCCCCGTCCCCGAAGGAGCCTCCCCGCCAGACTTCGGAGGCGGCTTCCCCTCAGCCCTCGCATCAGGCCTCGAACCAGCCCTCGCATCAGGCCGAGTCCGAGATCCGGACGGAGGCCGCCAAGACGAAGGCCACAAAGGCCACAAAGGTGCCGAAGTTCCGCGTCCTGTCCTCCGGAAGCTGCGGCGCCTCCTACTACGGCGAGCCCCAGATGACCGCCAGCGGCGAACGCTTCAACCCCGCCGCCATGACCGCCGCCCACAAGACCCTCCCCCTGGGCAGCAAGGTCCGCGTCACCAACCCGAACAACGGCGAGTCCGTCACGGTCCGCATCAACGACCGCGGCCCCTACATCGGCGGACGCTGCCTCGACCTGTCCAAAGCCGCCTTCGCCGCCATCGGGAACATCAACTCCGGAGTGATGCGGGTCAAGTACGAGGTGCTCGGCCGCCGCTAGCGGAAAGCGCCCGCGAATTACCCCTCTCCGGCCCGCCGGTCACTTCACCAGGCGAATTGTCATCGGGTAACGGAAATCGCTCTCCGACAACGCCGAGACGCCGCCGACGATCGACAGGATTAGGGCCGCGACCCAGATGAACGGCACCAGCACGATCCCGACGACGGTCAGCGGCAGCAATATCGAAGCGCCGACGACCGTGATCTGGAAGTTCAGCGCCTCCAGCGCGTGCTTGCGAATGTAAGGCGAGGTCTTCCCGCCGGTGAGCAGCAGGAGCAGCGGGCCGAGGATCGGGAAACCGACGATCGGCAGCGCGTGCGCGAGAGCTCCGCCGAGGCGCTCGTTGCTCTCCGCCATCCCCGCCGGAGCCGCCGAATGCGACAGCGCGGCGGCCCGGGGCACGGCCTGCTGGCCGTACAGCTCGTTCATGATGGGGACGAGGTCGCCGTGCGTGCGCGCCGTCATGGCACGCTCCAGGCGGTCGTCGAATTCGAGCTTGTCGAAGCGGCCTTCCGCGTATGCGGCTTTGACGTGCTCGACCACGTTCTCTCGGTCCTGGTTGGTGACGCGCAGATGAGCTGGCGGCACCTGTCCCGGCCCAGGGGTTTTCGGTACCCCAGCCATAATCGCCATGCCTCTCCTCAGAGAATCGAACGGTCTCCTCACATACTGCGTCCTGCTTGCCCGGGGTGCCATCGGGAGAATCCCGGATTCGTCCCCTAGATCATCCCCGACGCGGCGGCTCCAGACGGTATAAAAAGGATTCATGAGATGGCGAGACCGCTACGGCATTCGTCGACTGCGCGGCAGAAAGATCGCGAAGTTCGACCGCGAGGCGACTGACGCCGACATCGAGGCGCTCATCGCCTTCGCCCGTTCGCGGCGCGGTGTCGAGTTCTACGTCGAGCCGGAGACGTTCGCCACCGACACGACCGCCGTGGCGGTGGCCGACGACGGCGAGTGGACCAGGCGAAGGGTCGGCTCGCCGGCCGTGATCCACAAGGTCGCCCGCGATCTTGCCCTGCCTGTGTACGACGTTCAGCTCACCGGGTACCCGCAGCGGATGCGTGCTTACAACGAGCGTCGCAGGAAAGAAGAAGGCAACCTCTGACCCCCTCCCCTGGCCCGCGCGCCCTTTCTGCGCTCGGGCCAGGGTGATCGCCTTCTTGTCACATCAGGGTGCGGGCGTACGCGGCGTTGGTGTGGTCGCGCCACTCGACGATCCGGCGGCCGTCGTGCAGCCGGTAGACCGCCATGTTCCTGATCGGGGCTCGCGGGCGGCCCGGCAGGCGAGCCCGTGGACCTGTTCCGCGATGACGGCGTCGCCGCTCACGGCCTGGTTGGAGGCCGCTGTACTTGACGCGTTCCATGGCGGAGAAGACCCCGGCCCACATGCTGATCACCCGGTCGCGGCCCCTGATCTCGGGGTTTGCCGTAGTTCTCGGAACACGACGTCCGGGTCTAGGTAGGGGGCGAGCCTGGTGGCGTTCATGGCGACGAAGAGGCTCACGAACTCCCCAGCGTCGACATCAGCAGCGTCGGCGTCAGCAGCATGAGCGAGAGCGTCGGCAGCAGCAGCGTGAGCGAGAGCGTCGGCAACGCTGGCGTCAGTGTCGGCGGGGGTCAGGGGCAAGGGCCGCAGCGTCGGCAGCGGCCAGGATCAGTGTCGGAGGCGGGGGCGGGGGCGGCGTCCAAAGGCGGCGTCGGAGGCGGCGGCGTTGGGGGCGGCATCGGCGTCGGAGGCGGCGTTGGCGGCGGCGTCGTCGGCGGCAGCGGCAGCGTTGGCGGCGTCGGAGGCGGCGTCGTCGTCGGCGGCGTCGTCGTCGGCGTTGGCGTCGTCGTCGGCGTTGGCGTCGGCGTTGGCGTTGGCGTCGGCGTTGGCGTTGGCGGCGTCGGAGGTGAGCTGGCCAAGGCGTGCTGACAACGGGGCGTGGGTTGTGGCATGGCGGCGCCTTTGGTGAGGGGGCCGAGGGCGGGAGGTCGGCCCGCTCGCCTCGGCTCCGGAGCCGGCCCGCTCGTCCGGCCGTCACTCAAGGGGTGGGGGCGGGTCCTCCTCGTCGAGAAGGTCGATCAAGGGGAGTAGCCAGGCGGCGCAGGCCGGGCCCATGGTTTCGTCCAGCTCGGCCGGGGTGGGGAGGCGGCCCTGGAGGATGGTGGGGTTGAGCAGGTTCTGGAGGGCGTGCATGAGGAGGTTGGCCATCGAGTAGCCGGGGTCGGCCGTAAGGGCGCGTTCGAGGGCGATGGTGGCCTGGACGCTGTTGCCTGCCCGCCAGGCCGCCATCGCCAGCAGGGACGCGACCGGCGGCGTGAAGCGGGGCTCCAGTCTGCGGGTCAGGTCTTTCCAGAGGAGGGAGTGGGAGTCGTTCATCAGGGTCCAGGCCTCGTCGCGGACTCTCATGATCGTCAGGTCCAGGCCGAGTCTTGCCGCCTCCGCGTCGTTGAGGCGGCCGCCGTCGGTGTGGGTCTGGAGCGCCGACTGGACTCTGATCAGGGCCTCGGACACGTACTGTTCAGCGAAGGTGTGCAGGTCGGGGGCGGCCATGAGGCGGGCCTGGAAGTCCGCGATGGCCGCTGACGTGGCTCGGCGCATCGCCATCCGCACGGGGCCGGTGATCGGGGCCAGTGTGCGCTCCAGGGCCTCGCGGTTGGGGAGGGCTACGAGGCCGCGTACCGTGGCCTCGGCCGCTATCTGGCTGGAGGACAGGTCGTACGGGGTGCCGTCCGCTGGGCAGCAGGCGGGTAGGTCGCAGACGTACGACCAGTAGCGGCCCTCGTGGGCGCGCAGGGCCTCGCCTACGTGGACGCCGTCCATGCGTGCCAGCCTTCTGGCCTCGTCGACCGCCGGGGTTACCAGGTCGCCCGGGCCGTAGCCGATGATAACGATCTCCGTGATGCCCTCGCGGCCGAACAGGGGGGACATCGGGTCGAGGGTGCCCGGCGGGAAGGGGAGGCCCCATCTGGCCACCATCGTCGCCTGGCCTCGCGACAGGCCTATGACGATGAGGCTGGTGGTGGGGTGGAAGCCGACCAGGTAGGGGACGGCGGCCAGGACGTCGGTGGGGCTGGACAGAGTCAGGCAGGGCTCCGGGGTGAAGGAGGGAGCCGGGTCGGTGAGGGTCGAGTCGGTGAGGACCGGGTCTGTGGGGGTCGGGCGGGTCGGGCGGGTGGAGGTCGGGTCGGTGGCGGGGGGGTGCTGGGGTGGCAAGTTCCTGCTGGTCCTGCTGGCCCAGGTGGGAGGGGGAGGGGGTGGGGCGGTTGCTCGTCATGGGTCCACAGGGTGCCTGGTTTTGAGGGCGCGAAATGGGGCTCGGTCCGGTTCTGTGGATAAGGGTGAGGTGAGGGGTGAGTGGCTGTGGATAACCAGCTCAGAGTGGCTGGGCCAGCGGGTGACCGGGCTGCCGGGGGCCGAGGGCGGGGGGCCGGGGGCCGGGCTGCCGGAGGCGGGGCTGCCGGAGGCGGGGCTGCCGGAGGGCTCGGCAGGCGGAGGGCTCGGCAGGCGGAGGGCTGGGAGCATGCGGGCGCCGGGTGACACACCAATACTGGCGTCCGCAGGAAATGGCCAAGTGGCGGCCGAGCTGGCGGGACGGCCAGGGAGGCGGGGTGGCGAGGAGCGGGGCCGACGGGAGCGGGGCAGGCCGGGGGGCGAGCAGACCAGGCGGGGGTAGGCCGGGCGGGGGGGGGCAGGCCGAGCGGGAGG
>NZ_BAAAQX010000057.1:0-58294 GCF_039531895.1 Nonomuraea monospora | reverse complement strand
TCTCCTACAGCCAGTCGTACGTGCAGACGCTGGTCATCCTGGGCATGCTGATCTCGCTCATCATGCTGGTCGTCGGCTCGAACATCGCCCGCGCCTTCGCCCTGGTCGGCGCCCTGTCGGTGGTGCGCTTCCGCAACGCCATCAAGGAGACCCGCGACGTCGGGTTCATCTTCCTGGTGATGGGCGTCGGGATGGCCGTCGGCACCCGCTTCTACCTGCTGGCCATCGTCGCCGCGGTGGCCATCTCGCTGATCATCATGCTGATGAGCCGGTTCAACTGGTTCGCGCTGAACGTGCGCCGCCAGGTCGTCAAGGTCCAGGTGCCCTCCGACGACGACTACACGCACGCCATCCAGGACGTGCTGGTGCGCCACACCGACGAGTTCGAGCTGGTCAGCATGGAGTCGATCAGGGCGGGCGCGCTGATGGAGCTGATGTACACCGTTAAGATCAAGAAGGGCAGCGAGCCCGCGGACGTCATCGCCGCCCTGCGCGAACGCAACCACGGCCAGTCGGTCACCGTCCTGACCGGATACGACCAGACCGACCTGTAGCCGGTCATGACGTCTTTCAAGCATCGCATCCCGGTCAAACTCCGGCACAACTGGAAGCTGGTCGCGCTGTGCGCGGCGTTCCTGGTGGCCTGCTGGGGCGTGTTCGGCAGCGGCACCATCCGCCCGTACGTCACCACCTCGCAGACCGCCGAGGCCGCCACCGTCGTCACCAACCTGACCGGCGCCAAGGACCTCTTCGACGCCTCCGTGCCGCACCAGGTCACGCTCACCTTCCCGGACGCCGCCTACGAGGACATGCTCACCGAGTACCTCAAGGAGGGCGAGAAGAAGTACGTCGAGGCCGACCTGACCATCGACGGCACCCGCATCCCCAGCGTGGGCGTCCGGCTCAAGGGCAACTCCACGCTGATGGGGCTGACCTGGAAGGGGCAGTCGGCGCAGCGGGGCATGGGCGGGGGTGGCGGACGGCGGCCCGCAGGCGTCCCCGAGGGCTTTCAGCCACCCGATGGCTTCCAATCTCCGGACGGCTTCCAGCCGCCCGGCAACGGCCAGCAACAACCGGCCGACCAGCCCCAGGCCGACCAGCCTCAGGCCGATCAACCCCAAGCGGGCCAGCCGCAGACGGGCCAGCCGCAGACGGGCCAGCCGCAAACGGGCCAGCCGCAGACGGGCCAGCCCCAGACGGGGCAGCCGCAGACGGGCCGGCCGCAAACCGGCCAAGCCCAGACCGATCAGCCCCAGACGGGCCAGCCCCAGACCGGCCAGCCCCAAGCCGGGTGGCAACCGGGCGGTGGCGGTCGCGGGCCCGGGGGCTTCGGCGCCCAGCTCAAGGGCGAGGAACCGGAGAACCTCCCGTGGCTGATCAGCTTCGACGAGTTCGTGGAGGGCCGCCGCTACCAGGGCCACAGCCAGGTGGCCGTCCGCCCGGCCACGACGGGTTCCACAGCCATGCTGAACGAGGCGCTGGGCATCGCCCTGGTAGGCGCGTCCGGCGAGCCGACCCAGCGCTCCACCTACAGCTCCTTCACGGTCAACGGCCGCTCCTCGACCCCGCGCCTCCTGGTGGAGTACCTGGACGAGGGCTACGCCGAGGCCCTCGGCAACGGCGTCCTGTACAAGTCGCTGGCCTCGGGCTCCTTCACCTACAAGGGCGAGGACCAGACCGAGTACACCACCGACTTCAAGCAGATCAACAAGGTCGGCGGCAAGGACATGCAGCCGGTCATCGAGCTGGTCAAGTGGGTGAACGAGGCTTCTGACGCCGAGTTCGCCAAGGGCCTGGCCGACCGCCTGGACGTGGAGTCGTTCGCCCGCTACCTGGTCCTGCAGAACATGATGGTCAACTTCGACGACATGGCCGGCCCCGGTAAGAACTACTACCTCTGGTACGACCTGGACACGAAGAAGTTCAAGGTCGTCACCTGGGACCTGAACCTCGCGTTCAGCGGCAACGCCGAGAGCGGCGTGAACGACACGATCAGCATGGGCTTCGGCCGAGGCCGCCCACAACAGAACCAGCAGCAAGGCCAGCAGGCTCAAGCTCCACCCGGCGGCGGCGGCGGTGGCGGCGGCGGGATGATGCGCATGGGCCACCCCTTGAAGGAGAAGTTCCTCGCGAACGCCACCTTCAAGAAGCTCTACGAGGAGCAGTACCGCGCCCTCTACACCAAGCTCCTGAGCAGCGGCACCGCCACCGGCCTGGTCGACGACCTCATCGCGGCGTACGGCCTGAACGAGAAGTCCGACCCCGCCAAGATCGAACAGGAGGCGAAGACCCTGCGCACCTTCCTCCAGACCCGCACCCAGACCCTGCGCACCGACAAGGCGATCACCGGCGCGTAGGACCCGCCACCAGCCCGGCCCCCGCTCACCGAGCACACGGGGCCGGGCCGAAGCGCCTACCCTTCGCCCGCGCGCTTGAGCGAGATCCCCGCCGCCGCGACCGCTGCCGCCGCGGCGACGCACGCGGCGGTGAGAAACGCCGCCGTGTAACCGGCCTCCGTGGGCAACCCTCCGGCAGGGGCGGAGCCGGTGATGACGGCGGCGGCGAGCTGAGCCCCGACCGCCCCGCCGATCGTGCGCAGAATGGTGTTCAGCCCGGTGGCGGCCCCCGTCTGATGGTGTTCCACCACCCCCACGACCAGAGCACCCAGGGACGCGAACGCCAGACCGTAAGCCAGCCCCAGCGTGGCCCCGCAGACGTAGAAGGCCCACCGCTCCCCGTGCACGAAGGCGAGCCCGGCCAGGGCCACTCCGGCGAGCACCGCGCCGATCTGGAACACGGTGCGGCTGCTGGTCAGCCGAGCGATCCGGGTGCCGAGCGGAGCCGCGACGACCATGAACAGGGCGACGGGCACCATCAGCAGCCCGGTCTGGCTGGGGCTGTCGCCGAACCCGTACCCGGTGCTGGTGGGCGCCTGGGTGAACTGCGGGATGAGGGTGATCGCGGCGAACATGCCGATGCCGATGACCAGCGTGGCGAGGTGCGTGGGGAGCAGTTGCGGCGCGTACACCAGCCGCAGGTCGATGAGCGGCGCGGCGGCGCGGCGTTCGGCGGCGACGAACAGCGCGGCGAGTGCCACGGCGGCGGCGAACAGCGTCCACACGGCGGCGGAGGCCCATCCCCAGGCGCTGCCCTGGCTGATGGCCAGCAGCAGGCACACCAGGGTGCCGGACAGCAGCAGCGCGCCGAGCAGGTCGAGTCGTGCTCCCTGGTGGGGTTCGTGGCCGGGGAGGAAGGCGGTGCCGAACAGGGCGGCGGCGGCGATGGCGGCGGTGGTCCAGAACAGCCAGGAGGTGCCGAGCGCTCCGGTGATCGGCCCGGCGAGGACCATGCCGAGCGCGCCGCCGACGCCGAACATCGCGCTCAGCGCGGCGACCACCCCGGGCAGCCGGCCCGGCGGCACGGACATGCGGGCCAGGCCGAAGGCGACGGGGAAGACGCCGCCTGACAGGCCCTGGAGCACGCGGCCGACGAGCAGCCCCGGGTAGGAGCCGGCCAGGTCGCTCACGCCCGCGACGACGCTGCCGGCCGTCAGCGCGACGAGGCCCGCGATCATGACGGTGCGGTGGCCGAAGAGGTCGCCGACCCGTCCGGCGATGGGGGTGGCGAGGCCGGAGGACAGCATGAACGCCGTCAGCAGCCAGGCCGCCGAGCCGGCGGGGACGCCGAGTTGCCGTCCGAAGACGGGCAGCGCCGTGACCACGATCGTCTGCGCGATCGCGACGCCCAGCGAGGCGAGCAGCAGCGCGGTGACGATGATCGAGGCGCGGGCTTCTCCCGCGGCCGGGGTCGCGGTGGTCGGGTGGGACATGCGCACGGGGTCTCCTTGCGGGTGGTGTCCGGGGCGGTTCCTGACGGCACGGACGAGGAACATGACGGCTGCGGTGCAGGCGGCGAGGATCAACATCGGCGGGGTCCAGACGCTGGTAAGGGGAACCTAACACATTTAGAGACCGATGGTCACTAATGCTGGAATGAGCATGACAAGGGCGAGGTGATGCGAAGAATGCCGCAGGCCGGCAGGAAACAGGGCAGGCCGCCACGGCTGAGCCGCGACCTGATCGTGGCCACGGCGCTGACCACGGACCTGGGCTCGCTCACCATGCGCGAGCTGGCCGACCGGCTCGGAGTGTCACACTCGGCGCTGTACCGCTGGGTGCGCAACCGCGAGGACCTGTTCCACATGATCAGCGACGTCGTGGTCGACCGCATCCTGCCCACGACCGACCCCACCCCCGGCACCTGGCAGGCGTGGCTGGCCGAGCTGGCCTGGTCGATGCACGACGAGTTCCTCGCCGTCCCCGGCTACGCCGTGCACGTCGCCCTGCCCCACACCCACAACCCGCACTCCTTCGCGCGGCTGCGCGACCGCGTCGTCGCGGCCTTCCGTACGGCCGGGGCGAGCCCGGAGCTGGCCGAGCAGAGCTGGTACGTCTTCGGCCTCGGCGTCGTGCAGTGGCTCGGCGCCCGTCAGGCCGGCGTGGAGACCGGCGCGACCCCGGCCCGCTTCGACCTCTTCCTCGACGTCCTGCTGCGCGGGCTGCCCGTGCGGCTGCCGGTCACGCATCCCCGCCCGCAGGAGCCGGAAGGGCCGGAAGGGCCGGAAGGGCCGGAAGGGCCGGAAGGGTAGGCGCCGCCTCAGAAGCGGCCTGGATGGCAGACGTCACGAAGGGGAGGAGCTGCCCGTCGGCCGCTCACGCCGGGTACGCGTGCGTCTCGGTCGCCTTGACCGACACCCACACCTGCCGGCCGGGAGTCAGGTCGAGGTCGGCGACGGCGGCTGGGGTGATGTCGGCGAAGGCGGTGACGGGCCCGTCGAGGTGCACGCGGACGTTGTCGCCGTGCCGTTCGACGCCCTCGACGCGGGCCTGCCACAGGTTGCGCGGGCTGCCGTCCGGGCGGGTGCGGTAGAGGGCGACGGCGGCGGGCGGGAAGGCCACGAAGGCGGCCCCGTCCAGCGGCTCGGTGGTGTGCAGCGGCAGCTCGCCCACCTTGACCCGGGTGCCGTCGGCCACCCCCCGATACAGGTTGAGGCCGACCAGGCGGGCGACGTAGTCGGTGCGCGGGCGGCGGGCGACCTCGGCGGGCGGGCCCTGCTGGACGAGGGCGCCGTGCTCGATGACGATCAGCCGGTCGGCCAGCACCATGGCGTCGAGCGGGTCGTGGGTGACCAGGACGGTGGCGCCGCCGAAGGCGGTCAGGTGGCGGCGGAGCTGGGAGCGGATCTGCAACCGGGTGTGCGCGTCCAGCGCGGCCAGCGGCTCGTCCAGCAGCAGCAACTCCGGCTGGACGGCCAGGGCGCGGGCGAGCGCGACCCGCTGGGCCTGGCCGCCGGACAGTTGCCGGGGCCGGGCGGCGGCGCGGTCGGCCAGGCCGACCCGGTCGAGCCATTCGGTTGCCAGGCCGCGCGACTCGGCCTTGGACATCCCCTGGCAGCGCGGCCCGAAGGCGACGTTGTCCAGCACGCTCAGGTGCGGGAAGAGCAGGTAGTCCTGGAACACCATGCCGATCGGGCGGCTCTCGGCGGGCATCGTGTGCAGCGGCCTGCCGGACAGGGTGATGTGCCCGCCGGACAGCCCGGTCAGCCCGGCCAGGGCGCGCAGCGCGGTGGTCTTGCCCGCGCCGTTCGGGCCGAGCAGTGCCACGACCTCGCCAGGCTGGACGTCGAGGGCGAGGTCTAGGGTGAAGGCGGGCCGGGTGACCACCAGCCGGGCGTCCAGGGTCATGGGGCGCTCACCCATCGATCGCGCAGGCTGGCCAGGATGATCACCGAGACGGCGAGCAGCACCAGGCTGAGCACGATGGCCGCCTCGGGCTCGGTCTCCAGCGCCAGGTAGACGGCCAGCGGCATGGTGCGGGTGGTGCCGGGGAAGTTGCCGGCGAACGTGATCGTGGCGCCGAACTCGCCGAGCGCCCGCGCCCAGCACAGCACCGCCCCGGCCACCACGCCGGGCATCACCAGCGGCAGCGTCACCCGCCGGAACACTGTCCAGCGGGAGGCGCCCAGCGTGGCGGCGGCCTCCTCGAAGCGCTGGTCGGCGCCGCGCAGCGCGCCCTCCACACTGATCACCAGGAACGGCATCGCGACGAACGCCTCGGCCACCACCACCCCCGCCGTGGTGAACGGCAGCGTGATCCCGAACGAGGACTCCAGCCACTGCCCGGCCAGCCCGCGCCGCCCCAGCACGAGCAGCAGCGCGACGCCGCCGACCACCGGCGGCAGCACCAGCGGCACGGTGACCAGCGCGCGGACCACCCGCCGCCCGGGGAAGGAGACCCGGGCCAGCAGCCAGGCCAGCGGCACCCCGAGCAGCAGGCACAGCGCGGTGGCGATGGTCGCCGTCACCAGCGACAGGCGCAGCGCCTCCAGCACGTGCGGCTCGGCCAGCCGTTCCAGCAGCGTCGGCCACGGCGCCCGGATCAGCAGCCCGGCCAGCGGCAGCACCAGGAACGCCAGCCCCACCAGCGCGGGCACGACGAGGATCCACGGCGTCCGCCCGGCGGGCTCGCGCCCTCCACGCGAGCCCGCCGGGCGGCCGTTCCACCGAGCGGGCCCGCGCCCTTCACGCGAGCCCGCTGGGCGGTCGTTTCGCCGGGCAGGCCCGCGCCCCTCACGCGAGCTCGGCGGGCGGTCGTTTCGCCGGGCGGGCTCGCCCTCTTCACCCGAGCCCGGCGGGCGGTCGTCAGGTCGCGGCACAGATGCTCCCATCCGAGATCAGGGAGCCTCGAAGCCGGCCTTGGTCAGCACGTCCCTGCCCTGCTGCGACAGCACCAGATCCACGAACTGCTGGGCCGTGTCACCGGCCGGGGCCTTGGCCAGGGCGGCGATCGGGTAGTCGTTGATCGCCTGGTCGGCCTCGGGGAACTCGATGCCAAGCACCTTGCCGCCGGAGGCGATGACGTCGGTCTTGTAGACCAGCGCCGCGTCCACCTCACCCAGCTCGACCTTGGTCAGCGTGGCCTTGACGTCCTGCTCCAGGGTGACGGGCCTGACCTCCAGCCCGGCCGCGTCCAAGGCCTTGACCGCCGCCGCGCCGCACGGCACCTGCTCCGCGCAGAGCGCCACCTTCACCTTGGGGTCGGTGAGGTCCTTCAGCTCGTCCACCTTGGCCGGGTTGTCGGCGGGCACGGCGATCTGCAGCTTGTTCCTGACGAACGTGGCCGGCGAGGCCGCCAGCGACGCGTCCGTGACGGTCCTCATGGTGGCCGGGCTCGCGGCGGCGAACACGTCGGCAGGTGCGCCCTGGGTGATCTGCTGGGCCAGGGTGGCGCTGGAGCCGAAGTTGAACTTCACCGTGGTGCCCGGATGGGCCGCCTCGAAGGCCTTGCCCAGCTCGGTGAAGGTCCCGGTCAGGGACGCCGCGGCGAACACCGTCAGCTCCTTCGCCGCGGCGGACCCGGACCCGGAGGCCGTGGACGGCTGTTCGGAGCCGCAGCCGGACAGGCCCGCGAGCGCCAGCGCGACGGGCAGGGCGATCACCCATCGGGACATACGCCTGAACACCAAGGGGGCTCCTCACCGGTAAGTGGCCACGCGCTCGCGACCACCGATCTCGACGACGACGTCGGTGGACTTGATCACGGCGACCGCCCGCGCGCGTCGTCACAAGCCCTCACCCTACCGCCCGCACTTTCGAGGGTGAATACCCGGAATCCTCCGCAACAGCGGCATGATCTACCGCTCCGGCTTGGCATCCACGACCGGTCCCCTGGCCAGGCGAGGTGCTCAACGGGTGGAGTAGGAGTGGGCGCCGGTGCCGGCCAGCGCGCCGCCCTCCACGATCAGGTACTCCTCCCGGATCGGGACGCCGTCCAGCCACGCCTCCAGGATCTCGCGGGTCCCGGCGGCGTAGCGGGCCTGGGCGGACAGGGAGGATCCGGAGATGTGCGGGGTCATGCCGTGGTGCGGCATCGTCCGCCAGGGGTGGTCTGACGGGGCGGGCTGCGGGTACCAGACGTCGCCGGCGTACCCGGCGAGCCGCCCGCTGTTCAGCGCGCGCACGACCGCGTCCCGGTCGGCGATCCTGGCGCGGGCGGTGTTGATCAGGTACGCGCCGCGCTTCATCGACGCGATCAGCTCGTCGCCGAACAGCCCCTCGGTCTCCGGGTGCAGCGGCGCGTTGACGGTCACCACGTCGCAGTGCGGGACCATCGCGGCGGCGTCCGGGTGGAAGGTGAGCCCCAGCTCCTCCTCGACCTCGGCGGGCAGCCGGTGCCGGTCGGTGTAGTGCAGGCGCACGTCGAACGGCTTGAGCCGGCGCAGCACGGCCAGGCCGATGCGGCCGGCGGCGACGGTGCCGACGTGCATGCCCTCGACGTCGTAGGAGCGGGCGACGCAGTCGGCGATGTTCCAGCCGCCGTCCAGCACGGTCCGATGGGACGGCAGGTAGTTGCGGACCAGCGACAGGATCATCATCACCACGTGCTCGGCGACGCTGATGCTGTTGCAGTAGGTGACCTCGGCGACGGTGATGCCGCGGGCGATGGCGGCGTCCAGGTCCACGTGGTCGGAGCCGATCCCGGCGGTGACGGCCAGCTTGAGCCTGGGGGCGCGGGCGATGCGCTCGGCCGTCAGGTACGCGGGCCAGAACGGCTGGGAGATCACCACGTCGGCGTCGGACAGCTCCCTGTCGAACGCCGAGCCCTCGCCGTCCTTGTCGGAGGTGACCACCAGCGTGTGGCCGCGCTCCTCCAGGAAGCGGCGCAGCCCCAGCTCGCCGGAGACGCTGCCGAGCAGGTGGCCGGGGGTGAAGTCGATGCCCTTGGGGCTGGGCAGCGGCTGCCCGCCCGGATAGCCGGACAGCTCGGGCAGGCCGTCGCGGGCGTAGGAGGCGGGGTATCCGCCGATCGGGTCGTCGTACAGCACGCACAGCACCTTGGCCATGGCCTCTGCTCCTTGTCATCGGGGGATGATCACAGCTTCCGCCGATGGGTTTCCGCAGGTCAAAGCGTTTGTTTCTATCGTTCGATAGAAGCGGCCTATGACGACAGGTGCTCACGGGTGAGCCGGTCGAACACCTCGCGCAGGTCGAGGTCGCGGGCGATGTCCAGGACGGCCCTGGCCATCACCGGCCCGGGGCCCGCACCGGCCAGCGCCAGCCCGATCCGCGGCTCGCGGGCCGGCCGCTCCAGCCGGACCACCCGCATGCCCTCCGGGACGCCGAACATGTGCAGCCACGCGTGCGCGATCACGCTGGACCAGCGGTGCGTCGCCACGTGCGCGAACAGGGCGGAGACGGTGTCGGTCTCGATCGCCGGGACGGCCACCGCCCCGGCCTGCCGGAAGTTGGCGTCCAGGATGCGGCGGTTGCGCATCTCGGGGGCCAGCAGGCACAGCGGCAGCGCCGCGACCTCCGCCCAGCGCGCCATCCGCCGCTCGGCCAGCGCGCCGTCGGCGGGGGTCAGCAGCAGGTAGCGCTCCTCGTACAGCGCGGTGGCGCGGGTCTCGCCGAGGTCCTCGTCGTCGAGGTACGTCATCGCCATGTCGATCTCGAACTCGGCGAGCTGACGGGCGATCTCCCGTGACGACAGGGACGTGAGCATCACCCGTACGTGCGGATTCTGCTCGCAGAACGGCGTGGTCAGCAGCGAGGCGGCGGTCAGCGCGGTCGGGATGGCGCCCATCCGCAGCGTGCCCGACAGGCCGCCGCGCATCCGGGACAGGTCCTGGCGCAGCGCCTCGGCGTCGGCCAGCATGCGGTGCGCCCACAGCAGCACCCGCTCGCCCTCGGGGGTCAGCCCGGAGAAGCGCTGCCCGCGCCGGACGAGCGGCACGTCCAGCTCCCGCTCCAGCTTGCGGATGGCGGCCGACAGCGACGGCTGCGAGACGTGGCAGGCTTCGGCGGCACGGGCGAAGTGGCGCTCACGGGCCAGGGCGACGAGGTACTCCAACTGGCGTAACAGCACGCCACAGGATGCCGCGCGGCTGGCCGCCGCGTCCATCCCGGGGGCCGCTGTCTCAGGCCACCGACTGTGAGGGTGCCGCGTGGGACGCGGCGATCTCCAGCAGGCGCGGGGCGAGGGCCGCCGCCTGGGTGCGGATCTCCGGCACGGCGGTCGTCTCGTACAGGCTTCCGCGCAGCAGCGGGCCCACGGCGAAGAGGCGTTCACGAGAGCCCCGCAGCGCGCCGTCCGGATCGGCGTCGAGGCCGAGCCCCAGCGGGTCGGGACGGGCGGCGCCGGAGGCGATGAGGGTGGCGAGGAAGGGGTCGGAGGTGACGTCGCCGCCCGGCCCGGTGGCGTTGACCAGCCATCCGACATCGAGACCGGTCGTGGCACCGCCCGAGCCGGAGTGAACGCGCGGGCCGTTCGCGGCGTCGTCCAGGTGGGTGTGGACGCGCAGGCCGTTCGCGGCGGGCTCGGCCGAGAGCAGGCTGCCGCGCAGCAGCCGCAGCCGTCCGGCCGCGCGCAGGTCCTCGATGGCGGACGCGGAGGACGGCGGGATGCGGTGCCGGTGGATCTCCCAGTAGCGCGCCACCCTGCGCAGGAACAGCCGCCGCTCGTCCGCGCCGAGCCGCTGCCACAGCTCCTGGACGTGCGGGCGCAGCCCCTCCATCACTCCCTGCCAGTCGCCGCTCGCCCGCACGGCCCGGCGGGTGGCGCTCAGCAGGTCCGCGACCCGCAGCGGGCCGTCGGGGATGGCGACGGGGATGGGCAGGGCAGGGCGCGGCAGGTGCGGTCGGGGGAGGAGGGCGTGCCGGGACAGCGCGTGCACCACCGTGTCGGGATGGGCCCTGGTCACGGTGAGCGCCACGTCCACCATCGTCAGTCCGGTGCCGAGGACCAGCACGGGAGCGCCGTCGTCGATGGCGGCCAGCGCGCCCGGCGCCCACGGGTCGGCGATGTAGCGGGGGTGCGCGGGCACGCCCGGCAGCGGGGCGGGGCTGCGGTTGCCGAGGGCCAGGACGACCGCGTCGCCGCCGATCCGCCCGCCGTCGGACAGCCGTACCGTGTGGTCGGCGTCCAGGGCGACGGCGGTGGCGGTGACGCGGTGGAGCGGGCGCGCGGGCGGGTCCTCGGCGGCGGCCAGCACCTCGCGCAGGTAGCGGCCGTAGACGGCGCGCGGCAGGTAGTCGTAGGCGTGCACGCCCTCGGTGCGCGCCCAGGCCCGCAGGTGATCGGGGTCGTCGTCGAGCGCGCTCATCCGCTCGACGCGGGTGTTGAGCAGGTGGTGCGGGTCGGTGGTGGAGTAGGCCTGGCCGAGCGCGTGCCGGCCGCCTTGGTCGAGCAGGGTGACCGCCACGGGAGTTCCGGTGGCGCGGGCGAGTCGCAGCAGGTGGATCGCGGTCAGGGTGCCGCTCGCGCCGCCTCCGACGATGGTGATCGATGGTAGGACCATAAACCCACTATACCTGTAGGATATATGGGATAAGCTGGTTCCTTCGGGACTACTGGCGCGGACGGCTACAGAGGCGCGCTGAACGTGTGCGTGCCCGCCGCCACCTCCCGCTCCGCCAGGTTCGGCAGGTCCACCAGGGCGGTCGTGCCCGGCGGCACGATGGCGGTGACGGTGAGGGTCTCGCCGTCGCTGCTCCAGGAGACGGCGGCGGGCCCGTACGGCGTGTCGTGGCGGGCGCGGGCGTGGGTCAGGCCGCCGCCGGGACGCGGGCGTACCAGCAGGCGGCGGTAGCCGGGGGCGGCCGGGGCGAGCCCGGCGACGGTGCGGTGCAGGAAGTCGGCGACGGCGCCCAGGGCGTAGTGGTTGAAGGACGTCATCTCGCCGGGGTTGACCGTGCCGTCGGGGAGCAGGCTGTCCCAGCGTTCCCAGACGGTGGTGGCGCCCATGGTGACCGGGTACAGCCACGACGGGCATTCGCGCTGCGTGAGCAGCTCGTACGCGGTGTCGTACGCGCCGGCCGAGCACAGGGCGTCGCAGATCAGCGGGGTGCCGACGAAGCCCGTGCCGATGCGGTGGCCGTCGGCCTCGACCAGCTCGACCAGACGGCGGCCGGCCCGTTCGCGCTGCTCGACGAGGTCGAAGGAGAGGGCGAGGGCGTAGGCCGTCTGGGTGTCGCAGGCCAGCCGTCCCGACGGGGTGACGAACTCGCGGCGGAAGGCCGCCCGCACGTTCTCGGCCAGTTCCGCGTAACGGGCGGCGTCGCCGGGACGGCCGAGCAGCGCCGCCGTCTCGGCCAGGACCGTGGCGCTGCGGGCGTGGTAGGCCGTGGCGACGAGCGCAGGGTCGGTGCGGGCCCTGCCGGGCTGGTCCGGGGGAGCGGCCGGGTCGAGCCAGTCGCCGTACTGGAAGCCCTCGTCCCACAGGTGGCCGCGCGTGAGCGTGGCGATCTGCTCCACCCACGCCTGCATGCTCGCGTACTGGCTCTCCAGCAGGCCGAGGTCACCGGTGCGCTGGTAGAGCGTCCACGGGACGAGGACGGCGGCGTCGCCCCACGCGGCGGCGGGGCCCGCCCAGGCAGGGTCGGCGTGCTCGGCGGCGTAACGCGGCGGCCACGGCACGAACGGCGGGACGGTGCCGTGCGCGCCCTGGTCGGCGGCCAGATCGGCGAGCCACGACGACAGCGGTCCCGCGCAGTCGTAGAGGAAGGCGGCGGCCGGGGCGAACACCTGGAGGTCGCCCGTCCAGCCCACCCGCTCGTCGCGCTGCGGGCAGTCGGTGGGCAGGCCGACGTAGTTGCCGCGCATGCTCCACCGGACGTTGTCGTGCAGCCTGTTGAGCAGCGGGTCGGAGCACTCGAACGTGCCGGTGGCCCGCAGGTCGGTGTGGCAGACCACCGCCACGACGTCGCCCGGTCGCAGCTCGCCCGGCCAGTTGCCGAGCTGGGCGTAGCGGAAGCCGTGCGTGGTGAAGCGGGGCTCCCACGTCTCCGGCCCCGGGTCGCCGCGCAGCGTGTACTCGTCCAGCGCGGCGGCGCCGCGCAGCGGGCGCAGGGCCAGTTCTCCTTGTTCCAGGACCTCGGCGTGCCTGAGGCTGACGGTGTGACCGGCCGGGCCCTGGACGCGGATGCGCAGGCGGCCTGCGAGGTTCTGGCCGAAGTCGAGAATCGTCTTGCCGGACGGGCTGGTCAGCACCTCCTTCGGGGCCAGGGTCTCGGTGCGGCGGACGGGCGGGCCGGTGGGGGCGACGAGCAGGGCCGGGTCGTGGGGGAGCGTGTCGGCGGGCAGCCATTCCCGGTCGTCGAAGCCGGGCTCCGACCAGCCCTGCGGGTGGAGGCGGGCGTCGTGCTTCTCGCCGTCGTACAGGCCGGTCGCGGTGATCGGGCCGGTGGCGCAGCGCCACTCGCCGTCGGTGGTCACCACGGTGGTCGTGCCGTCGGGGTGGGTGATCTCCAGCTGGGCGATGAGGGCGGTGCGGGCGCCGTAGAGGTTCGTGCGGTCGAAGGTGCGGCCTCGATACCAGCCGTCCGCGAGGGTGGCGGCGAGGGTGTTGGGGCCTTCGCGGAGCAGGGCGGTGACGTCGTGGGTGCGGTACGGGAGGCGGTGGTGGTAGCTGGTCCAGCCGGGGGCGAGGACGTCGTCGCCGATCGTCCGGCCGTTCAGCTCGGCCTCATAGAGGCCGTGGGCGGTGATGTACAGGCGGGCCCGCGCGATGGGGCCGTGCAGGGTGAAGTCGCGGCGCAGGAGCAGGGCGGGGCCGTCGGGGGTGCCCAGGAGTGTTGACGGCGGCGCGGTGGCACTCGCCTGCCAGTCGGACGGGTGCAGGAGGCCGGTTTCCGCCCAGGACCAGGGGCTCCAGTCGCTGGCCGAACCGTCCGTCCCGTGGACGCGCACCCGCACGCCGCGCCGCTCGCGCGACCCCAGCGGCGCGCCCGGCCACGGCACGAGCACCGACTCGGCGGACTCGACACGGCCGGTGGCGGTGCCGCTGCTTGCCGCGTTCCCGCGGTCGGTCGTGGCCCCGTCGCTCAGCTCGATCTCGTACCCCGCCTGCCGCCAGCCCGAAATGTCGGTCACGACCGTCCACGACAGGCGAGGCGCGGGCTCACCGATGCCGAACGCCTCCCGATGATGCTCGAAGGTGACGGACGAGACGCGAACCCGGGTCATGACAGCCGCTCGAATCGCGGGATACGGTCCAGCCCGCACGCCACCGTGACCCGAACAGGCCCCTCGACCAGCGTGCCGTCATCACCACGCCACCGCCCCGGCGGCAGGACGACGACCCGCTCGGCGGCCCCCTGCACCGTCACGGGCGCCACGACCAGATCGGGCCCGAGAAAGAACTGGTCGGTGACGTCGTCCATCCCCTCGGCGTGATACGACATCGGCCGCACGATCGGCTCGCCGGTCCGCGCGGCCTGCTCCACGAGCCCGAGAATCAGCGGCAGCACCGAGTCCCGGACCGCCAGCGCCGCACGCACCGCGGCCAGATGCGCCTCGTCCAGCACCCGCGAGGGCAACACGGAGAACTGCATCATCGGGCTGAGCGCCGCCGTCTGCGCGTACCGGACGAAGAACTCCTGATCCGTGGCCGGCTGCCCGCTCACCGAGCCGATCTCGCCGCCGCCGACCATGTCGGGGCAGACGAAGGGATGCCCGATCATGCCCTGGGCCAGCATCTCGGGTACGAGCGACCCGATCCCGCCTGGCCCCCAGAGCGGAGGCTTGTCCTGGAGGCGCTGGCCGAGCGGCTGGCCGCCCATCCGCCAGCACGCGCGGTACTCGTTGAACGGATACCGCAGCCCGATCCGCGCCCACGCCTCGCACAGATCGACCGGCTCGGCGGGCCCGGCCGTGCGGTCGTCGGCGCGGTAGTCGCGGATGTCGCCCGCGTCGAACTTGAAGCCGTCCACGCCGGTCTCCGCCATGAGCGCGTCGAGCCGGCCGGTCATCCAGCGGACGGCGTCAGGGGCGGTGAGGTCCAGGGTGGCGCTGAGCCCGTTCCACCACCGCCGGATCGCGGTCCGCCCCGAGCGGTCGCGCAGGAGCAGGCCGCGGCGTTCGAGCTCGCGGAACGCGGCGGAGTCCGGGCTGACGAACGGGACCACCCACAACATGACCGAGCAGCCCCACGCGTGCAGTTGCCTGATCATCGCGGCGGGGTCGGGGAAGCGGGCGAGGTCGAAGCGCCAGGTGCCGTAGTCGCGCGCCCACAGGTCGTCGATGAACACGACGCCCGGCGGCATCCCGGCGTCCAGCAGGTCGCGGGCGAAGCGCAGCACCTTCTCCTGGGTGGGCAGGTAGGGGTGCTCGATCCAGGTGTTGTACTGCGGCCCGGAGAACAGCTCGGCGGCCGGAGCGCGTCCGGACGGCGGGAAGAACCGGCGCGAGGCCGACAGGAACGCCTCCCGCAGCGAGCCGCCCGCACGGCTGACGAGGATGTCGCGGCCCGACAGCCGCAGCAGGCCGTCCTCGAAGGCGAACGCGAAGGGCCGCTCCGACCAGACCACCCGGCCGCGGGTGGACAGCAGCACCGGGCTGCTCTGGTTGGACGGCGCGGCCTGGTCGGAGCCGTTCGTGCGCGGCGAGCCGAGGTCGCGGGCGAACGGCCGCTCGCCGAACGGCATGGCCAGGCCGTCCTCGACGGCGCCGCCCCACCACCGCTCGCCGGCCTCCAGGGCCAGCTCCAGCTCGTCCCCGGACCGTTCCAGCAGCGGAGCGGACCCGGGGCGGGAGATCGTCATCGGTACCTCTTCAGCGGGGTGAATCGACGAGACACCGCTCGCGATACGTATCGTTCGTTACGTACCGACGCTAGCCGACGCCCCCGCCGGGTGGCAACCGTCCGTGCCGCCCGGTCGGCTACTGTAAGGGCCCATGGCACGAGGAAAGAGCGGCGGTCGCACGGCCCCCACCAGCAGGGACGTGGCCGCGCTCGCCGGTGTCGCGCAGAGCACCGTGTCGGCGGTGATGAGCGGCAACCGCGCCGTCTCCGCCGAGACGCGCCGCCGCGTCGAGGAGGCCATGCGCGCCCTGCGCTACCAGCCGAACGCCGGCGCCCGCACGCTGCGCACCGCCAGGACGAACGTGATCGCGCTGATCGTGTACCTCGGGCCGCAGATCGACGCCTCGGAGACGATGCCGTACATCGACACGATCATCGAGGAGGCGCGGCGGCTCGACTACGACGTGGTGCTGAGCACCAGGCGCGAGGGGCCGGCCGGGCTCACCCGCCTGGCCGGGCGCTCGATCTGCGACGCCTTCGTCGTCATGGACGTGCAGACGCACGACGACCGCATCCCGGCCGCGGCCGAGCTGGGCCTGCCCGTCGTCCTCGTCGGCCGCCCCGCCGACCCGCGCGGACTCGACGTGGCCGACTTCGACACCGGGCGCTCGGCCGAACTGCTGGTGGACGAGCTGGCCGCCACCGGCCACCGGCATATCGCCGTCCTCGGGGAGCCTTCCGAGGACCCCGAGCCCTTCCAGTTCGTGCAGGACTTCTACACCGGCGCGCACGAGCGCGCGGCGGCGCACGGGGTCGAGCTGAGCGTCGTCCCGCGCCGCTCCAACACCTGGGACGGCGTCATGGCCTGCGCCGACCGGCTGCTGGCCCGCCGGGACGACCGGCTCGGCCTGATCGGGCGCACCCCCAAGGTCACCGACTGGCTGGCCAGGCTGCTGCGCGAGCGCGACCTCGTCGCCGGGCAGGACGTGTCGCTCGTCGGCGTCTGCACCGACGAGACGGCGCTGTCGTACGCGCGGCCGATCACGAACGTGTCGCCCAGGCCCCGCGCGGTGTCGCGGCTGGCGATGCGGCTGCTGTTCGAGCGCCTCCAGGGCGTGGACGGGCCGTCCAGGCTGGAGCTGGTCGAGCCGGAAGACCTGGTGCGACGCGCCACCACCACCCTGTTCACCGCCTGACCCCCTGCGGGTTCACGGTGGTGCAGTAGTCTCGACATCCGAACGATACGTATCGCATCGATCGTTCAGCGGCACTCGGATCGCCCTCGTCGGCTGGTGCGACCCAACCCTCGACCGGCACCTACAGCAGCCGTTCACTCCAACTGGCCGCTTCCTCCCGAACCGCCCCGAGAAACGCCTGACGGACCTCATCCTGCCGCGCAGCTTCGGGCTGGGGATGTCCGAGGTCGCTGTGGTGCTGGTAAAGACGCCAGCAGGTCTGGACGCCATACAGCAGGTTGTCGAGCAGATCCGGCGCGGGCCTGGCGGGGTTCAGCGAGGTGAGCGGCAGATGGATGCTGTCAGGACCGAGATCAAGGTCGGGATGGGCAATGTGAATGAGCTCCTGAGCAGCGGTGATGCGATGCTGAACCTCAAGGATGCCCCGCAGATACCCGTCGGCGACATGCAGCGCGTTACGGATCAGGGGCATGACCACGTACCGGGCGCGCGCCCCCGCCGCGATGGCGATGATCACGTCGGTGAGACTTTCGACGGCGAGAGGCTTGTCGGGCTGCTCGGCGCCGCCGACGACCTGGCTCGGGTGCAGGCCGGTGTGCCGGGCGGTGACGGTGACGGCGGCGTGGAACCAGTGGGCGGCGGCGATGGCGGCCGCGGTGGGGTCCACCTCGGTGAACAGCGCCCGGCTGCCGAAGGGGTCGTCGTGCAGCAGGCGGTCGGCCTGGGAGATCTGCAGAGGTGAGGCGTCCTCGCGGCTGAGGATGACGGCTTGCTGGGCGCGTTCGGACAGATCGCCGCGCTCGGCCTGCTCGATGGCGGCCAGCTCGGCGGCGACCTCGGTGGTGACGCGCGTGGTGAGCCGCGCGGCGCCGAACTGGCGCAGCGTACGGGCGATGGCGTGGGCGGCTCGCTCGACCTTGGTGGGGGCGGCCTGGTCGGCGCGTCGCGCGGTGGCGACCAGGGCGGGCAGGATCTTGTCGAAGGCGTCACGCTCTTGCTGCCGGTGCAGGCCCGCGCTGTGGGGGCCATGCCGGTCGGCGGTGCCGGCGGGGTGGGTGTAGGAGCGCCAGCAGAGGTGGGACAGGTGGGCCAGCTCGGCCGCGAGCCTGCGGGTGTCGTGGGGGAGCTGGTCGTGGGTAAGCCGGGCAACGACGGTGGTGGTGTCGCCGATGCCGGTGCTCCACTGGGCGGTGAGCGTGTTGTGGGCACGGTCGATGGCATACCGAGTCACGGAGACCTCTTCGAGAAAGGGGGGCCAGAGAGTGAGGGCTCTGCTCGGGGCAGGTTCTGGACATGCCCAGGATGCTGGATCGGCCGGGCACGTGAAGGCTTTTTGACGTTGTTGCTGGGTCCCTGATCAGCGCTTTTGCTGGGAGACACGGCATAATTCCTCTCCTCGCGCCGGCGCGGGTCGTTGTTGACGACCCGCGAATACTGGATCAGGCAGACATTTCGCGATCGGACCCTGATTGGCCGGTCAGACCCCGGAAACGCGGACCAGGCACTGAACTGCGGCCGTCGTTGAGAAGGGGGCGCACCGGTTCCAGACCGCCATGCTTGATATCGCTCGAAACGTCGGTGGTATGAGCCATCATGGTCGGCGCACTCACGCCCCCCTACGGCCGGAGACGCCATGACCAGTGAACAGCCACGATCCGGGCTCCCCGTCGAATTCCTCTGCGCGATCGCCGCTGAGGCGAGTCCGGGTTCCCCGCCGATTCGCATGGCGACGGAGCGGACGCGGGCGTTGCCGGAAGGGCGAGCCCGCGACGCCCTCCTGCTGATACTGCTCCTCGGGGCACATAAGTCCTCGGCCCCGGAGTGGATGCTCAAGGCCGCGATTGAGAGCGATATCCGGACGGAAGGCCAGGCGCACGAGAGCCCTTCGATGCGTCTGGCCACCGCGGCGCTCTCGAACCCCTCCTGCTCCGACGCGTTGCGCGAGGAGGCATTGCGGCTCTGCTCATCGCCGCAACTCGCGGTCCTCGGTCGGAAACGCTGCGGCGAGCTGCTGGCTCAGGCCATGGGGACGGAGCTGAGGCGGCGCGAACCGCACGGTCGGCCGATGACGCCGGAGCTCCTGGAGGAGCCCAGCGCCTCACAGGTGATCCTGCGTGAGCCAGACCTGCACGACACCGTCTTCTCCGCCGCCCTCGACCTCCTTCCACAGTTCCCACCCGGGCCACGCCGCACCGAGTCAGAGACGACCGAGGACTTCTTGAAGCGGCACCAGCAGCACATGGCGGCTTGGGAAGCTTGGGAGACCATGTGGGGGCGCGTGGTGGAACTGCACACTGATCGTCATCGGCAGCTGGTCGAATGGGCGCAAGGCAGCCGCGCCTTCGGCGTCATCCGTGATCACCTTCTCGGCGCCGTTCCGTGGGATGTCGAACCGTCCTTGCTGGAAGAGATCGCCGCAAGAGACCTGGCCGAGTTCGAGGCCAGGCGACTGATCACACGCCTGTGCCGGATGCTGCGGGATGGCTTGTCCGAGCTAGAAGCGCGCTCTCTCCTCGCGGACGAACTCGACGCGCTGGACCCCGACGGCCGCCGGTACGTCGAACGATTCTTCGGCGACTCCCGCAGTGCCCGTGAGCGCGGCCTTCGCGCGGCCGTGTACTGGATGGAGGCCACGGTGGACGGCTCCTGGCGACACATTCTCAACCCTGCCGACGGCAAGACGCGCTATGGCGAGTCGCACGCCTGGCGGGCGCCACAAGAGCTCCTTGTCGTACTCGGCCAACGCTTCGCGGTCGCAGCAGCCAACGCTCTGGACCTTTGGGAGCCCGACCCGGACCCGGACCACCTGAGCCCAAGTCCGCAGGACGTGCGCTGGATTCACGCCCTGCTGCTGCATCTTCCGGACGTGACAGATGAGGTGAAGGACAAGGCGCGCGCGGTGGTTCAGCATTTTCGAGAAGCGGCCCTTCCCCCATGGGCGCGTGGCGGGTACAAGGCGCAGGAAGACCACCGGCAATTGGCCGAGCTCTGCGCCTCCATCGAGCGAATGCTGGACGATCCCGCCGCCGCGACTCGGAGCTCGGCGCTCGGAGACCCCGCGCACGTGACCGTACGGGAGTTGGCCGGCGCCTCCGATGAAGCCCTGCGTGACTATCTGGCCCGGCATGCCGGGGACGACGATCTCGTTGAGAAGACCCTGCTGTCCTTCGCCTCACACAGCCACCGGCCTGCGTTCGCCTTTCCAGAGGTCTTGGCGTTTCACTCCGCCCCAGAGACGGCGTTGATCCGGATGACAACGGACCTCCGTAAACGTCTTGGCGGCGGTCCCGCTCTCAGGGAAGCGTGGACTCGTCTCGTGCTCGCGCTGCCGGACTGCCCACCGCACCTCGTCCGCGCTCTTCCCGCTTGGACCGCCCTCACTGTCGGCGGCCCCGAGACTGTCGTCTCCGTCGTGCTGACAACGCTGGGCAACGACGACGAAGCCTGGAACCGCTTCGCCACCAGCCCGGCCTCCTACACGGGAGCAACCGCCTGGCTGCGGCTCGGGGACGTTCTCGATGCCGCTGCGACCAGCGCCTTGTGGCCGGATCCGCCCAGCTCCACCTGACGAGCCTGGACCCTTGGATCAGCCCGATCAGCGTAAATCCTCAAGGAGCAGGTGCAGAACCGCTTCTTCGTGCACCGGGCGTCTCATCGCCTCGGGCGCGAATCTCCCGGTAGCACCTGCTTGATCGAAGTCGGCACGTACGTGGACGGCGCGGCCCGCGGAAGCGAGCCCGCCACACCCGTCCGTGCCGAAGCGGCTCAGGTCCGTGGCATCGCCACCCCCTTGATCCGGCTGGCGGGCAGTACGGCCGTCACCACCGCGAGAACACCGCACAGCCCGATCACCCCCGCCACCGGTTGCCACGGCACGTCCACCGCCACGGGCCCGGACAGTTGCGCCAAGGCGGCGTACAGTCCGAGCAGGCCGAGGCCGGTGGCGACGGCGGCCAGGATCACGCCCACCGCCACCACCAGCAACGCTTCGGCCATGACGTACCTCAGGACCTGGGGCTTGGCCGCGCCGAGCATGCGCAGGGCGGCGTGTTCGCCCGCACGGTCGGGGGCCGCCATCAGCAGCGTGTTGATCAGGGCGATCACGGTGTAGCTCAGCATGATGCCGAGCACCACCAGCAGGCCGAGGCGGCTGGCGGAGGTGCGGCGGTCGAGGGTGGTGGCGGTCCAGGCGGCTTTGGTGATGGTGTGGGCGTTGTGGCCGTCGGTGGCTCGTTGCAGTGCCTGCTGGACGTCGGTGGTGGAGGTGCCGGGGTGCAGTTTGACGTATGCGATTGACGGTGGGGTGGACAGGGCGTGTGCCGGGGTGATGTAGGAGTCCGTGGTTGAGCGGGGGGCGAGCAGTGCGATGACCGTCAGGGTGGCTGGGCTGCCGTCGGCTCGCCACAACGTCACGCGTTGTCCCAGGGACAGCTCCCAGGTGGGGGAGACGGCGATCGTGTCGTCTCGCAGGTCGGCGAGTGAGCCGGCGGTGACGGGTACGGACAGGGCGGTGGTGAGTGCGGCCGGGTTGACGGCTTCTGCGGGTCGTTCGATGAGTTGCGAGCCTTCGCCTTCGAGGGTGTAGAGGCTGGTGGAGGTGGCGGTGGTGACGTCGGCGCCGGGGACGGTACGGAGGCGTTCGACGAGTTGCCGGTCGAGGCCGGACGCGCCCGTGGGCAGCACCAGGTAGTCGGCGCGGACCGGAGCGGTTTGCATCGCCGACTTCGTGGCGTCCGTCATCGCCATGGCGCCGAGCAGGGTGGCGGCCAGAGCCACGGTGACCAGGACCGGGGCGGCGACGGCGGCGGTGCGCCGTGCCGACGCGCCCGCCCAGCCCGCGACCACGAGCGCGCCCGCACCGCGCAGGCGGCCGAGCGGGGCGGCCAGCAGCGCCGTGACCGGACGGACGAAGACCGGGGCCAGCAGTCCGACGGCGGCGATGAGCAGCATGACGATGGGCATGAACGTCTTGTTGTTGGTGGCGCCGTCCGGGTCGCTGACGGCGTTGACGGTCATGCTGATGAGCGCGGTGGCCAGCAGGCCGCCTCCGGCGATCCAGCGTCCGGTCGTCATGGCCTTCGGTTCGACCGCCGCCGCGCGCAGTGCCTCCGCCGGACGTACCCGGGCGGCGCGCCAGGCGGCGACGGCCACGCCGAGTACGGCGACCAGTACGCCGGTGGCGAAGGCCACGTAGGACGGGATGCTTGAGGTGGAGGGTGTGAGCCAGGTGGGGGCCATGCCGAGTGAGGTCAGCCAGGTCATGATCGGCTGGGCGCCGAGGGGGCCGAGCAGCGCGCCCAGTGCGGAGGCGGCGAGGGCGATCAGGAGTGCCTCGCCGTAGACCATGCGGCTGACCTGGCCGGTGGTCGCGCCGATGGTGCGGAGCAGGGCGAACTCGCGCTGCCGTTGGCCGACTGCGAAGGCGAATGTGGACGACACCACGAATATGGCGATAAATCCGGCGAAACCGGCGGCGATGCCGACGATCGTGTTGGTGTTGTTGCGTGCCTGGTCGTCTGATTCGCGGGTCGGGTCGAGGAGCGCCCGGTCCTGGCCGGTCAGGACCAAGACCTGGCTGGACACCGCAGGCATCCCCGGCTGAGCCAAATCGGGCGAGGCGGCCGTACCGGGTGTGGCGGCGGTGTTGGGTGTGGCCGCCGTACCGGACGCGACCGCCGTACTGGGCGAGGCGGCCGTACCAGATGTGGCCGCCGCGCCGAGCGCGGCGCGTACCTCCGCGACAGGACGCCAGACGGCGAGCGCGTCGATCCGCGGCGACAACCGCGCGGCCCGCTCATCGCTGAAGAACACCGTGGATTGGGCGGGCACCGAAGCGGCCACCCCCACCACCCGGTACACCTGAACCCCCGCCGCGGTCACCACCCGAACCCGCTGCCCCACCCGCGCCCCGCCGGTGACGACGATCTCGTCATCCCGGGCAGGCGCCCGGCCCTCCGACAGCCGCTGCGGCGCCGTACGGGCAGCCGACCAGGGACGCCCGACGGCGGCAGGCCCCCCGTCGAGCCGCGCGGGAAAGATCCGGTCCACGACGGCTCCAGGCAGAAGCTCCACCAGCGAAGGAGCCAGCCCTCGCGGCTCGGCCAGCGGCGCGTCACTGACCGCGCCGTACGGACTCCGGACGGTCAGCCGCTCATCGGGCGCCACCACGACGGGCGCGGCGGCGTACCGTTGCGGCGCCCGGTCGGGCGAGGAGACGCTGGAGGCCAGCACCTGTCCGAGCGCGGCCATGAGGGCCGCGCCCAGCATCAGGGCGACGAACGTGCCGGCGAACGACAACGACCGCGTCCGCAGGGTGGACCAGGCGATCCTCAGCACGACGCCTCCAGCTGCAGCATCCTCGTCGCGACCTGCCCGGCGCTCGGGTCGTGCAGCTCCCCGTACACCCGGCCGTCGGCGAGGAACACCACGCGGTCGGCGTAGGAGGCGGCCACGGGGTCGTGGGTGACCATGATGATTGTCTGGGCCTGCCGGTCGACGAGGTCCCGCAGCAGGCGCAGCACGTCGCGGCTGGTGCCGGTGTCCAGGGCGCCGGTGGGCTCGTCGGCGAACAGCACGGCCGGCCGGGTGATCAGGGCGCGGGCGATGGCGACGCGCTGCTGCTGTCCGCCGGACATCTCGGCGGGCCGGTGGTTCATGCGTTCGGCGAGGCCCACGGAGGCCAGGCTCCGGCGTACCTGCTGGGTGTCGGGACGGCGGCCGGCCAGCCGCAGCGGCAGGGCGACGTTCTGGGCGGCGGTGAGCGACGGCAGCAGGTTAAAGGACTGGAAGACGAAGCCGATCCGGTCGCGCCGCAGCAGCGTCAGCTTCCTGTCGCCGAGCGTGGCCAGGTCCCGCCCGTCCACGACCACCCGGCCGGTGCTCGGCCGGTCGAGCCCGGCGGCGCACTGCAGCAGCGTGGACTTGCCCGACCCCGAGGGGCCCATCACAGCTGTGAACGTGCCGGCGCCGAAACCGATCGACACGTCGTCGAGCGCCGTCACGCCGTGGGCGTAGTGCTTGGTGACCGAGGTCAGGTCGACCGCTCGCGTGGGATTCATGGACGACGACGCTAGGGACGCCGATGACCGGGCGGTACCGGACAAGCGACTAGGATTCGTCCCGTGCTTCGGGGGCGGGAGTCTGATCAGCAGGCCGTTGACGTGCTGCTCGACCAGGCGCGGGCCGGGCGTTCCGGCGTCCTGGTGCTCAGGGGCGAGCCGGGGATCGGCAAGACCGCGCTCCTGTCCTACGCCGCGGAACGCGCGCCCGACATGACGGTGCTGCGCGGCCTGGGCATCGAGACCGAGGCCGACCTCCCGTACGCGTCCCTGCACCTGCTCCTGCGCGGCCGGCTCGACCGCCTGGACGCGCTGCCAGAACCCCAGGCGGTGGCGCTGGCGAGCGCGCTGGGCCTGTCGCCCGCCAGGACGGACGACCGGTTCCACGTCGGCGTGGCCGTCCTGTCGCTGCTGGCGGAGCTGGCCGAGGACCGGCCGCTGCTGTGCCTGGTCGACGACGCCCACTGGCTCGACCAGGCTTCGGCGCGCGCGTTGCGCTTCGCCGCGCACCGCCTGCACGCGGAGGGGGTCGCGGTCGTGTTCGGCGCGCGCGACGGCTTCGACCCGGCGGGCCTGCCGGAGCGGCGGCTGACCGGCCTGGACGACCGGAGCGCCGCCCAGGTCCTGGACGACGTCGCGCCCGAACTCAGCGGACCGGCGCGCAGGAGGATCCTCCGGGAGAGCGCGGGCAACCCGCTCGCCCTGCGGGAGCTGCCGCGCACGTCCGCGCTGCCCGCCGACGACCACAGCCCGTTGCCGCTGCCCGAACGGCTGCGCCTGGCCTACGCCGACCGCATCGGCGCGCTGCCGCCGCCCGCCAGGACCGCGCTGCTGGTCACCGCCCTGGTGGACGACGGCGACCTCGACGTCATCACGAACGCCTGCGCCCGGCTCGGCATCGAGCCCGCGGCTCTCGGCGCGGCGGAACTGGCCGGCCTGATCAGGATCGCCGGACGGCACGCGGCGTTCGCCCATCCCCTCATGCGCGCCGCGGCCTTCCAGCTCAGCACGTACGATCTGCGCCTGGAAGCGCACGCGGTCCTGGCCGGTCTGCTGGCCGGCGACCCGGACCGGCGGGCCTGGCACCTGGCCTCAGCCGCGACCGGCCCTGACGAGACCGCCGCGCGAGCGCTGGAGGAGACGGCCCGCCGGGCCAGGGAGCGCTGCGCGAACGTCAGCGCCTGCGCCGCGTTCGAGCGGGCGGCCGAGCTGAGCGAGGACCCCGAGCTGAAGGGACGGCGGCTGCTGGCCGCCGCGGTGGACGCCACCGAGGAGGGCCAGCTGCGCCGGGCGCAGCGACTCCTCGACGCCGCCACCGGCCTCGTCCCGGACGCGCCGGCCCGCGCCACGCTCCCCACGCTGCGCGCCAGGATCGCCTTCGGCCAGGGCGCGCCCCGCCTGGCACACGACCTGCTCCTCGAAGGCGCCGCCGACGTGGCCGCCGACGACCGGGCCGCCGCGGGGCTGATGCTGGTCGAGGCGGCACGCAACGCGCAACGACTCGGCGACGCCGACGCCATCGTGGCGGCGGCCACCCGCCTCCGCGAGCTGGACCTGCGCCCGCACGACGACCTGGACCTCGCCAGACAGGCCGCCCTCAGCACGGCGCTGCTGCTGACCGACGGCCCCGCCGCCGCGCTGCCGGTCATGCGGGAGCTGGTGGCGGGCGGCAGCCGGATCACCCCGGACATGCACGCGCGCCGCATCAACGCCGCCTACTTCGCGCTCCAGACCGGCGACTTCCCGACCGCGTGGGAGATCGCCCGCGCCGCCGCCGCCGAATGCCGCACCGCGGGCGAGATCAGCAAGCTCGCCGTGCTGCACATCACGCTGGCCACCAGCGAGATCTTCCTCGGCAGGTTCACGGACGCCACCGCCACCGCGAGCGAGGGGCTGCGGCTGACCGCCGGGACGGGGCGTCCGAACCGGGCCGGCTGCATGCAGGGCATGCTCGCCTGGATCGCCGCCGCACGGGGCGACTCGGCGCGATGCGCCGAGCTGGCCGCCGCCTCGCTGGAGCGCTACGACGCCAACGGCATCGTCAACGGCCTGGCCTGGACGCGGTGGGCCCAGGCCCTGCTCGACGTGGGGCAGGGCCGGTTCGCCGAGGCCCTGGACCGGCTCGACGCCGCCATGGCCGGGCCCGTGCGCCACCAGTTCCAGGCCGTGCACTTCGCCCCCGACCAGATCGAAGCCGCGTCCCGCCTCGGCCTGCCCGCCGACGAGCCGCTGCGCCGCTACGAGGCCTGGGCGCAGGCCTCCGGCCTGTCGTGGGCGCGAGCCGTCCTGCACCGTTGCCGCGCCCAGCTCGAACCCGACAGCGAGCGGGCTGACGAGCTGTTCCGCGCCGCCGTACGCCTGCACGCGGGCGGCGGCCGTCCCTGGGAGTCGGCGCGCACCGCGCTGGTCTACGGCGAGCGGCTGCGCAGGGAGCGCAGCAAGCAGGCCGCCCGCGTGCAGCTCCGCGCGGCACTCGAGACCTTCGAGCGGCTCGGCGCCCGGCCGTGGGCCGAACGCGCCCGCGGCGAACTGCGCGCCGCCGGCGACACCAGCCTCGCCTCTACCGACACCGGCGCCCTGCCGGCGCTGTCACCGCAGGAGTTGCAGATCGTGCGGCTGGCGGCGGCGGGGCGGACGAACAAGGAGATCGGGGCTCAGCTCTTCCTCAGCCCCAAGACCGTCAGCTACCACCTCTACCGGGCCTTTCCCAAGCTCAATGTGACGAGCAGGGCTCAGCTCGCCGGGCTCGACCTGGCGTGATGGGGGTCCCGATCTGCGGCGTGGGCAAGGGCGGGCACGACTCGGTCGTGGAGTGCGATCTTCTGATTCAGCCTGTGTAGTGGTAAAAGTTCGAGGCTATTCTCTTCGCCAGCCATCCGGCGACGAATCCCAGGATGACACCGGAAGCCATCTTCGTCACCTCGGTATTTTCTCTGCGAGGTCTATCTGGGATTGGTGAGGGAATGTCCGGCGTAGAATGATAGGCCTTCTGCAGGATCTCGTTGAATCGGCGCTCCTTCCGGCTCTTCGCCGCCCCCAGGCGGTGCGTTCGAGCCTCGATCCAGAACTGCCTTCCGGGAACGGTGGTGAATAGTTCTGTGCTCGCGAGCGCGTACAGAATGTGATCAGGCAGGTCGTCGATTTCGTAGCGCATCTCCCAGAACGAGACCAGCAGGTTGAGGTAGAGGTGCTGTCGCAGCTCGTCCTGTGAGCGCGTGCGGTCCAGAGCTCCCCAGCAAGCCAGATAGGTCGGGTCGTCCATGGCCATTTCCATGAGTTGCGCATGATAGCCCCGGGCGGCTTCCTGGCGGGCGGCGCGAGCCTCCCTGCTCTGAAGGATGAGCGAGGTTGTGACACCTATAAGCGCAAATGCGGAAAGTATGGCGGAAGTCGCTCCGTAAGTTTGTCCAATTTGGCTTAGTTTGTTCCAGTCTGCGTCTCTGGCGAGGTCGAGTCGTGTCAGCAGGACGGGAGACAGGAGAGTGAGCACGCTCCCTCCGGCCGTCACTGCCACCAGGGTGAGCAGGAGAAACGTGCGTGAGAGCCGGCGGCCTCGTGCCGGTCGTCTTGGACGTTGCACGCTCACACAGTGTCACATCGGACGGTCTTAGCCTAGTTGTGATGACGATGGGGTTTGGTTTGCCTCTTGTGGATGGTGGGGAGAACTTCTGAGAGATCGTATGGGCGAGTGAGGGTTGTGTCGTAGCCTGAGCTCAACATTGGGTTGGCTCCTCACATAGCAGCTTGATGGCCCTGTACGACAACTCCGCATCGGTGATCCGACGTGAACACGTCCGCCCTGCTCGGCATCTGAGTGCAGGTCGTTGACGGGATAATGCGGCAGATGGCAACAAGGTTCCTGATTCCGGCAAGTAGGGTCAAAATGCGCTCGTGCGCGCCTGTCGGGCATCCGGCCTCTGAGAAATCTGGACGAAGAAAATGGCAGTAAGTGAAGTGAGCTGGCGGCGTAGTACCATATGCACCTCTAACTCATCGTGCGTGGAGGTTTGTCTGCGCAATGGGAGAGTCGTGGTCCGCTCGACTCTCTCGGCCCAGCCGGAGCTGGAGTTCACTCCCGACGAATGGAATATATTCATCACAGACATCAAGTGCGGCGTATACGCCGGTCTGATTTGATGTTACGGCGGGGCCGGTCCGCTACTGGTGGGCCGGTCCCGCCGATGCATGTCAAGGGAACGCGTTGGCTGGGGCTGCCCTCAGCACGTGCATAAACCGGGTGCCGACCTCCACCTGGAATTGCATCGCAATCGCTACCTCGAACGGGCGCGCGCCAGTCCATCGGGTGCGGCACCATTCTGGAGCGCGCGGCTCATGGAAGACGGGGCCGCGCGGGTTAGGGTTTCAAGGGTGGACATCACGATCGCAGAGGAACTGCTCCTTCTCTCCCACGACGAGGAGACCGGCAGGCCGAACATCAGTGAGGCCGCCGTGGACGTGACCCTGACAGCCGCCGTACTCGCCGAGCTGACGCTCGCCGGCCGCTTCCGCTACGCCGAGGGCCACCTGGAGGTCCTCGACCTGACGCCCACCGGTGACGACGAGTTCGACAAGGTGCTGCGCGACATCGCGGGGTCCAAGCCGCGTGAGGTCAGGTGGTGGCTCGACCGGCTGACCAATCCGACGCGACGCTGGAACCTGCTGAAGCGGCTGGCCGAGCGCGGGGTGCTCAGCGAGGAGCACGGCAGGGTTCTCGGGCTGTTCCGTACTACGAAATATCCGGAACGTGACCCGGGGGTGGAGCGGGAGGTTCGTCGGCGGGTACGTGACGTCCTCGACGGGGCCGAGCCTGATGAGCGGATGGGCGTGCTGGTCGCGTTGGTGGGTGCGTGCGGGCTGGGCGAGAAGTTGTTCCCTGACGCCCGGCGTGAGCGGATCGCGGAGATCACCGAGGGACAGTGGGCCGGTCCGGCGGTCAGTGAGGCCATCGTGCAGGTCATGCATGCCATCCGGACGGCGGTGCGGGTCAGCACCGGCATGGCGATGGGCAACATCATCGCGGCGAGCGACAGCTAGCAGGCCGGGGCGTCCAGCAAGCCAGGGCGTCAAAGCAAGCCAGGGCGTCAAAGCGGGTCAGGGGGTCGCAGCGGGTCAGGGCGTCTGGTGGGTCAGGACGTCGGCGTACAGCTCAAGTTGGTGGCGCATGATCCGGCGGTTCAGCGTGCCGATGCGGTCCGCGTGTTCCTGCGTGACGCACGAGATCAGGTGCACCAGCGCGACGTGATCCTCGCGGGGAACGATGGCCAGGTCCGGCCAGAGCTCACGGCCGCCGATCGGCGCGGCGGCCACCGCCTCGCGCAGTGCCCGGTCGATCTCCCGCGCGTCCGCCTGCCAGCCTGACGGGACGACCAGCAGGCCGCTCTCCACGAGGGCGGCGTACCAGGCCCGCAGGTCGGTCTCCAGGGCCGTGCGCGCGTCGGCCACCCGGCGGGTGTCCTTGAGCGCCCGGTACGCGGCCCGCGCCGCCCGCCCGTCGGGGAACCTGGCCACCTCCCACCCGTGCCGGGCGGTCACCCGGCTCTGCCTGGTGGACGGGTCGACCAGCTCGATCACGGTGGGGTCGGCGGCGGTGCGGCATCGTACGCCCGCGTCGGTCAGGCGCAGCCACAGGTCCCAGTCCTCCAGCCCGTTCTCGCTCGTGCGCCAGCCGCCCACCGATTCCGCCAGCCCCGCGACGTGCGCGACCTGGGAGGGCTGGAAGATCGCGTTCATGACCTGGAGCTCGGGGTGCCAGCAGAGGGTCAGCGGGGGAGTCACGTGCAGCACGTCGCCGGCGGCGTTCACCCGCGTCGCCCCGGTGGCGGCGAACTGCTCGCCCTCCAGCGCCCGCGCCAGGACCGCCAGGTGCTCAGGCGCCCACCGGTCGTCGTGGTCGAGGTAGGCGACGTACGCGCCGCGGGCCTCGGCGAGACCGATGTTGCGCGGCCCGGAGGGGTGTCCGTGGCGGTGGGTCCTGATGAGCCTGACCCGGTCGTCCGCGCGGGCGAACCCGGCGACGACCTCGTCGGTGTCGTCGTCGCTCGCGTCGGAGACGACCAGCAGCTCCCAGTCACGCAGCGACTGCGCCAGGACCGACTCGATGGTGGCCGCGATCGCCGGCCCCCGGTTGTAGGTGGGGCAGACGACCGTGAACCTCACGACTCCACCCGCGCGGGCCGCGCCTGGGGCAGCGGCGTGAACACCAGGGACCTGAGGTCGACCAGGACGTGCACCACGATCGGCGCGATCAGGCTGCCGGTACGCAGGTAGAGCCCGGTGAACGCGATCCCGGCCAGCAGCGACAGCAGCGCTCCCGACAGGCCCTGGTAGAGGTGCCCGAGCATGAACACCGCCACCGCCACGGCCGCCGCGGCCAGCGGGCTGAGGCCGAGCGCCACCCCCAGGGCGATGAACAGCCCCCGGTAGATCAGCTCCTCACAGATGCCCGCGGACACCGCGACCCCGCCGGCCAGCCACCGCTGCCCGGGCGTGCGCGGCAGCAGGGCGGAGTAGGCGTCGGACCCCGGCACCTTCCCGCCGTTGTTGACCAGCCAGCGCATGAAGAGCACCAGCGGCACCATCGCGACGGGCAGCGCCACCGCGATGCCGTAGGTGAGGCTGGGGTCGTCGGGCGGCCTGAGGCCGACGTCCGCCAGATCCAGGGACGGCGACAGCCCCACCACCAGGAGGGCGACGGCGGCCAGCGCCCACAGCTCCACGATGCTCAGGGCGAGCCCGCGCGAGAGCGGGGTGAGGCCCTTCTCCAGCTTTTCGTAGGAACGGCGGCCGAGCAGCGGCGCGACGACGGCGAGATAGCTGATCAGGCCGACGGCGAGCACCCATGACCAGACGACTGTGGACGGCATCAGGTTTCCTGACCTCCCTGCGGGCCTCGGCCCGGGAAGTACGGCTGGCGCCGGACGATGCAGGAGCCGGGCACCAGCCGTACATCGAACATGTTAGACGTCTGCTGCTGTCAGCCTCGTTCACGCGGCGGGCGGGCCATAGTCGCCGTCGTCACGCGTCCCGTGTGACATCTGTCATGTCTCTCCGTGACTCCCGGCTTTACCAGCGGAAATCGGCCCGGGGAAGCGACCGGGGAAGCGGCGGGGAAGAGGCCGCGGAGTAAGAAAAGAACGCGGTCACGACGTGAAAAACGACGGGGAGCAAAAGTGGCCAAGTATTCGGTGATGATTCCATTTGTTCCGCGGCGGCCGGAGCAGATCCTTCCTTACGCGGCACTGGTCGAGTGGACCGCCGCGCACGCGTTGTGGCAGGGGCAAGCCACCCTCATCGAGCCGCACCAGGGGTTCGTGTACGCGGCCGGCGCCGGTTTCCGGGTGCCGACCGGGCTCGGGGTGACGTTGATGCCGCTGCGCCACCCGTACGAGGCGGCGCTGCAGGTCCGCTCGCTCGCGCTGGCCACCGGCGAGCCGGTGGTCGCCGGCTTCGGCCCCGGGCCCATCTCCTTCCAGGAGAGCCTGCTGGGCGAGCGCTACCGGAGCCAGCTCGGCGCGATCCGCGAGTACGTCACCGCGGTCCGCGGGCTGCTGGACGGCGGCGTGGTGGACGTGCACGGGGAGTACGTCCAGTGCAAGGCGATGCTTCCGCCGGCCGTGTCGCCGCCCATCGAGATCGGCCTCGGCGTCCTCAGGACGAACATGGCCAGGCTCGCGGGCGAGGTGGCCGACGTCGCCATCACCTGGCTCACGCCGGTCGACTACCTCGCGGGGACCGTCATGCCGGCCCTGCGCGAGGGCGCGGAGAAGGCGGGACGCCCGGCGCCCCGGCTGGCGGCCATGGTGCCGCTGGCCATGACCAGGCCCGACCGCACGCCCACCGAGCAGGCCATGGCCAGCAACGCCCTGCACCTCCAGGCGCCCCACTACGTGGACATGCTGCGCAAGGCCGGGCTGGACGTCACGGGCAAGGACCCGGCCGCCGACGCCAAGGCCGCCGTGGCCGGCGGCGCGTTCCTCAGCGGGGACCTCGACGAGCTCGTCGCCGCGCTCAAGGAGTACGAGCGGGTCGGCGCCGACGAGATCATCCTCAACCTCACGGGGGTGTTCAACCTCCAGGGCCAGAAAGAAGCCATGAACGAGCTGAAGGCCCTGCTCGGGGCGCTGGTAGGCGGCACGTTCAACTGAGTGACCGTTCGACGGAAGGGACGGGGGAAGACGTTGGCCGGGACGAAGCGCCTGCTGATGCAGTGGGCGACGGGGCAGGCGGGAACCGCAGCGCCGCCCGAAGAGGTATCCGCGATTGTTCTGGAGAACTCCGACCATCTGACGACGGTCGTCGAGTCCGGCCTGGCCGGGCCCGACACCGTGATCTTCGTTCCTGACGGTCCAGGGGACGCTTCGGGGCCTGTCGTGGTGCCGTACGAGGGGTCGCTGAGCGAACCCGGGGCGGAGATGTCGCTGTCGGAATCGTTCTTCCTGCAGACGCAGGACTACGCGACCAGCGAGTACATGTCCGTGATCGGGCCCACCGCCATCCGGGTCTTCGGCGAGGACGACTTCGAGCTGTACGTGTCCGACGCCGACCGGGCCCTCGCCGAGGGGCACTTCGCCGAGTTCCTCATCCACCCGACGGTCCGCCTCGCCGACACCCCAGCCCTCGGCGCCGGCCCCGGCCCGGGCCCGCTCGCCGGACGCGACGGTGCTGCCAGGCGCGAAGGGCCTGCCGGGCGTGACGGTGCTGCCGGTCGTGACGGTGCTGCCGGGCGTGGCGAGGCTGGCGGTCGTGACGGTGCTGCCGGGCGTGGCGAGGCTGGCGGTCGTGACGGAGCTGGTCGCGACGGGGCTGGCGGGCGAGGCGAGGCCGCCCGTCCCGACCAGGCCGCTGACCCGGGCCAGGCTGCGGGCGCTGGGCATGACGGGCCGCGGCTGCGGTTGTACGCGGGCCCCGACGGCGAGCTGTCCACCTCCCCCACGGGCCTGCCCCTCGGCAAGGTAGGCGACGACCTGGCCACCCTGACCGCCGCCTGGCACCGCCTCAACGCGAAAACCGACCACCCGTGCGCCGTCTGCCTGGGCGCGGCAGTCCCCGAGGAGCGGCGCGCCGCGGAACTGGCCGCCCGCCCCTGGCTGGGCCGCTACCTCGCCGCCCTGGCCGCCGTCCGCGACCTGACCCTGCGCGGCGCCGCGGGCGTGCGGGTGTCCGGGTTCGGGGGAAGGCTGGCCACCGCTCTGGAGCCGCTCGCCGCGGCGGACCTGACGAGGCCGGACGTGCCGCTGCTGTTGTGGACGGACGACGCCGCCTACGTGCACCAGCCGTGGCCCGCCAGGACGTTCGAGGTGGAGCACCGCGCGGGCGAGCTGGCCGAGGCGCTGCTGGTGTGCGGCTCGATCGAGGCCGCCGCCGAGCACGCGGACCCGGCGGGCCTGCGTACCGTGACCGGCTACTTCGCAGGGGCGGGGGTGCGGCTGACATGACGCCGAGAACGGACCTGCCGCGCCAGGCCAGGGAGCTGGTGTCGGAGCTGGGCGAGCGCGCGGTCGTCTGCGACATGTACGACCTGACCGGCTCGGCCGTCTACCACGACGTCGCCGGCACCGACACCCACGAGGTCCGCGAGCTGATCAGCCTGGTCCGCCGCGTGCCGGGCCCGGTGCTCGACCTCGCGGCCGGCTCGGGCCGGTTGACGCTGCCGCTGCTCGCGCTGGGCAGGCAGGTGACCGCGGTGGACCTGTCGGAAGGCATGCTGGCCCTGCTGGCCGCCCGCCTGGAGGAGTCACCGGCGCGCCTGCGCGAGCGCTGCACGCTGGTCAAGGCCGACATGCGGACGTTCACCTCGCCGCACCGCTTCGCCGTGATCGTGCTCGGCACCTCGTCGATCTCCCTGCTCGACGCCGAGGGCCGGGCCGCGCTGTACGAGACGGTCCGCGAGCACCTGGCGCCCGGCGGCCGGTTCGTCCTATCCACGGTCGAGCTCGACGCCGTGGACGGCCACGAGGTCGAGGTGCCCTTCGTCGGCGTCAGCGGCACGTCGTACCGGTTCTTCGAGCGCTGGAACCCGGAGGCGGGCCGGCGCGTGGTGGCCATCTGCCCGGCCGAGCCGCAGGACGGCCCGGTCACCGTGGCCACCAGCACCGTCGCCGTGGTCCCCGCCGACCGGCTGGAGGCCGAGCTGGCCGAGGCGGGCCTGACCGTGCTCTCCCGGCACGCGCTGGGCGACGCCGGCGCCCGGCACCGCGACATCCTGATGGAAGCGAAGGCGGCGGACCCACCCCGATCGAGCGCAAACCGCCACGTAACAAGCGGGGACCGCCAGACGGAGCCGGGCACCGCGCCGCTGTGGCCCGCGCTGCTGACACCGGACCAGCAGGGACGCGACGAGCTCTGCGCGGTCTCCGCCAAGGGCGTGCGGATCCGCTTCGCCGACGGCCGCGAGCTGCTCTGCGGCACCAGCGGCCTGTGGAACACCAACCTCGGCTACGGCAACCCCGCGATCGCGGCGGCCGTCTCCAAGGCCCTGTCGGAGGCGTCCTACCTGAACGTCTTCCGCTACGAGAACGACCACGCGCGCCGCGCCGCGGCGGCGCTGATCGAGCTGTGCGGCGCCGACCACTACGCCAGGGTGGTGTTCTCGACCTCCGGCGGCGCGGCCAACGACCTGGCGATGAAGCTCGCCCGCCACTACCACGCGCTGCGCGGCGACGACCGGCGCAAGCTGGTGGTGGGGCTCAGCGGCGGCTACCACGGCATGACGTTCGGCGCCTTCGCGCTGAGCGGCGAGGACTTCGGGCAGCGGCTCTACGGCGTGGACCAGCGGCTGGTCCGGCACGTCAGGCCGAACGACGCCGGCGAGCTGGCCCGGCTGCTGGAGCGCCAGGGCGGCCAGGTGGCGGCGGTCGTCGTCGAGCCGGTGCTGGGCAGCGGGGCGGTCCCGCTGACCGGCGAGTACCTGGCCGAGCTGCTGCGGCTGCGCCGCGAGCACGGGTTCCTGCTGGTGGCCGACGAGGTGGCGACGGGCTTCGGCCGTACCGGGAGCTTCTTCGCCTCCCAGGGCTGGCCCGAGCAGCCGGACCTGCTGCTGGCCTCGAAGGGCCTGACCAACGGGGTGAGCGCCGCCGCCGTGGTGGTGGCGTCCCGGCCGGTGGCGGCGGCGTTCAGCGAGGCCGGCGCGGTGCTCGCGCACGCGGAGACGCAGGCGGGCACGCCGGTGACCTGCGCGGCGATCCTGGCCACGATCGGCGAGATGCGCCGCCTGGACGCGGTGGCGCTGGGCAGGCGGGTCTCGGTCCGGCTCGACGAGGAACTGGCGGCGCTGCGGCACCCGATGGTCGCCGGGACGTCCGGTGTGGGCTGCTTCCGCGCGATCAGGCTGCGCACCCCGGACGGCGCGGAGCTGCCGCAGGCCGAGGTGCCCGCCGTGGTCGCGGCGGTCCGTCGCGCAGGGGCCGTCGTGCACCCGGGCGTCAACGGCGTGCAGCTCGTGCCCGCGCTCACCTACACGGCCGCCGACGTGAGCGAGCTGTTCGGCTGCCTGCGCGCCGGCCTGTCGGCCTACAGCGGCCGGGAGGTCCCGGCATGACGCAGCAGGGCACGCAGTGCCTGACCCGTACCCTCTTCGGGGCGGACGGCCTGGCCCCGTGGCTGGCCGCGGGCTCCGGCAGGCGGGTCAGCCTGCTCGTCGATCCCGGCGTGCTGGACGGCGAGATCGTCTCCCGCGTCCGCCGCCAGATCGCCAAGGCCGGCCGCGAGGCGGAGCTGACCGTCCTGCCCGGCCCCGGCACCCTGGCCGGCGTCCTGGACCTGGCCGATCGGCTGCGGGGGATCGAGCTGGTCGTCGGCGTCGGCGGCGGCTCCCTGCTCGACCAGGCCAAGCTGCTCACCCTGCTGTACGAGCGCCCCGCCGCGCGAGCCAGGCTCTCGGTGCCGCAACGCAGCGGCATGACCGTGCTGCCGCAGGGCACCGAGCGCGCCGTGCGGCTCGTCGCGGTCCCCACCACGCTGGGCACCGGCGCCGAGCTCAGCACGGTGGCCTGCCTGGAGTACCCGCAGGGCAAGCGGCTGGTCTCCGGCGAGTGCCTGCGTCCCGACATCGCGGTGCTCGACCCGGTCGCCACCGACACCCTGCCGGCCGAGCTGATCTCCGAAGGTGTGCTGGAGGCGCTGTTCCGCCTGGTCAGCCTGTACGTGGGCGACCACGCCGACCTGCCCACCGAGGACGCGCTGGCCGAGGCGGTCGCCGTCCGGCTGGTCACGGCCGGGCACCAGGTGCGGCGGGCGCGCAGCGTCGGGCGGCCGGTGGACGGGGCGCTGCGGCTGGAGATCGCCAAGCTGAGCGGGCTCACCCACCAGGAGTGGATCCACCTGGGCCGCGCCGCGTTCGCCAACAAGGGCTGGCTGATCGCCAACGAGGTGTCGGGCGCGCTCAGTGTGCGCAAGATGCGCGCCGTCGCCGCCGTGCTGCCGCCGCTGTGGCGGGCCATCGCCGGCGGGGAGCGGCGGCTCGGCTCCGCCGGGCGGCTGGCCAGGCTCTGGTCGGTGCTGCGGGAGGTCGATCCCGCGGGGCTGCCTGGCGACCCGGCGGACGGGATCGCCGCGCTCATCGACTCGTGGCTGGTGGAGCGGCGGCTGAGCGCCGGCGAGGACGCGCTCGACGCCATCGCCGCGCGCATCGTGCGCGCCTGGGGCGCGGGGCTGCCGATGCTCGGCGGCCTGACCAAGGACGAGGTACGGCGGCTGCTGGCCGAGGTGATCCGCACACCGGATGCCGTGGCCGCCCTGCCCGGCGAGGACTCCCGCGGACGGACCGCGGGCTGACAGCTAGGAGAGGAGGTGTGGCGATGGACATGGCGGCGACCTCAAGCCTGACTCCCGCATTGGAGCTGGGCATGCAGGAGCTCGAGGCGATGGACGCCCCCGGATTCTGGTCCGGCTTCAAGCGAGGGGTCGTCTTCACTGTCGGGACACTCGTCTTCGCCAGCGCGATCGCCAGCGCTGCGGCGACCTGACATCGAGAGGAGAGGCACATGAACGAACTGGCGATTGCCCCGCTTGAGCTGGGCATGCAGGAGCTCGAGGCGATGGACGCCCCCGGATTCTGGTCCGGCTTCAAGCAGGGGCTCGTCATCACCCTCGGCACCCTTGCCTTCGCCAGCGCGGTCGCCAGCGCTGCGGCGGCGACCTGACACCCGTTTTCCCGAGAGGAGGAATGCACATGAACGAGTTGGCCAACGCCCCGCTCGAGCTGGGCATGCAGGAACTCGAAGCCATGGAGGCCCCCGGCTGGGGGACCTTCTGGGGAGTCGTCACCGGTGTCTCTGTGGTGAGCGCCGTGGGCACGGCGGTCTCGTACGGCGTGACCGCCGTGATGAGCAGCATCAGCGTCATCACCTGAGCACGCTGATCACCGGATGCGGCACGCGGTCTCGAGCTTGAGATGCAGGAGCCCGAGGCGGACGTAGCGGCATAGCACGAGGAAGGCGGTGGCGGCGGTCGCCCGCCGCCACCGCCCGCCACCGCAGGAAATTCCCGCTCGGTGAAGGAAAGGAATGAGCAACGTGTCCACGGTGTGGTTGATCATCGCGGCCGGCATCTGTGTCATCGCGTTCGCCCTGGTCGTGAACAGCAGCCTGGCGGGAATCGCGCAGCTCGTCGTGCTGACCGTGCTCGGTGTGGCGGCGCTGGTCTTCTTCGCGCTGCTGGTCATGAAGGCGGCCGGGCGGTGACGGTGAAGCTCGGCAGGAGGGAGCGGGAGGAGCTGGAGCCGGCGATTCCCGCGCGTCCCCGGCTGGCCGACGACGTACAGGTGCACGCGCCGGAGCACGAGGACGCCCCGTGGATCATCCAGCGCGGCCCCGGCCGCTACATCCGGGTGGGCGCGGACATGGCCAGGCTGGGCCGCGCGCTCGACGGCGACCGGGATCACGCCGAGCTGCTGGCCGACCTGGGGCCGAAGTGGACGCCGCAGGCGCTCGGCTACGCGCTGGGCGAGCTGCAGCGGATGAAGCTGCTGGACGACGGCAGCCGCGGCCGCAGCGCCGCCGCCCCCTGGGTGAAGTACGTGCCCCCGCTGACCCTGCAGATCACCCTGCTGCGCCCGGCCAGGCTGCTGGCCTGGTGCCGGCCGCTGCTGGCCGCGCTGGCCGGCCGCTCCTGGGCGGTCGCCGCGATGGTGATCGCGCTGGCCGGGCCGGTGAGCCTGGCGCTGAACGGCGGCGCGCTGGCGCGGGCGCTCGGCTCGCCGCTGCCGCTGAGCGTGTACGCGTGGGTGGCGGCCGGCTCGTACCTGGTCATGGTGTTGCACGAGCTGAGCCACGGCGCGGTGCTCAGCCACTACGGCGGGCGGCCGAGCCGGATGGGCGTCATGCTGCTCTACCTGCTGCCCGCGTTCTTCTGCGACGTCTCCGACGGCTGGCGGCTGGGGCACAAGGAGCGGCGGGTGCGGGTGGCGCTGGCCGGGGTGGCCACCCAGTTCGTGGTGGCGGGCGCGGCGGCCGTCGCGGCGCTGCCGACGGGTGAGGCGGCGTTGCTGATCTTCTCCGTCGTCACCTACACCAGCGGGCTGCTCAACCTGCTGCCGTTCGTCAAGCTCGACGGCTACCTGGCGCTGATGAGCCACCTCGACATCTCGGACCTGCGCAAACGGGCGATGACCGACGCCCGCCGGGTGGTCACGAGGCTGCTGTTCGGCGGCACCTACCCGGCCGAGCTGCCCGGGCTGCGGTGGGCGGTGCCGTACGGGCTGGCCTGCCTGGTCTTTCCCGTCTACCTCGTCGGGGTGCTGGCGCTGTCCCTCTGGGGCGAGCTGCTGCGCGGCCTCGGCCTGCTCGGCACGGTGGTCCTCGGGGTCGTCGTGCTGCTGCTGCTCGGCCGGCTGCTCGTCGGCTTCCTGCTGACCGTGCAGGAGGCCAGGACGGCGGGCGCGCCGGTGTGGCGGATCGGGGGCGTGATCGCGGCGCTGGCCTGCGGGCTCACCGCCGTGCTGATGACGGTGCAGGTGCCGTACGTGATCTCGGGCGGCTACCACTACCGGCAGGGGCAGCTCGAACTCGTGGTGCCGGGCGGCGACGCGGCGATCACGCGGGGGGCGCAGGTCCGGCTGCTGCGCAACGGCGTGGTCCTGCGCGAGCAGGTGGGGTCGGCCGTGGTCGCCTCCGCCACGGCGTCGAGCACGACCGCCCCGGTCTCGGCGCTGCTGCCGATCCGCGCGGAAGGCACCCTGCCGATGACCGTGTCCGCCTACCCGCTGACCGTGCGGGAGACACCGGGGGAGCGCAGCGGCGCGGCGCGGGTCGACGCCGGGTCCAGGCCACTCGGCGAGTGGCTCGCCGCGACGTACCTGCCGCTCAGCTGGTGACGGGGAGAGAGAAGAGCGATGGAGTTCATCGAGTATCTGCGACACTGCCCGCCGGGGGAGCCCTTCTACGACGTCGTCGAGCCGACGGCGGACGCCGAGTTCTCCCACGGCGCGGCCACACCGATGCCCGCCGACTGGAGACGTGACGACAACGCCGACTGGATCATCTTCAACGCGCCCGTCGAGCGCGTGCAACGGCAGGGCTGGAAGATCCACGTCTCGGCGACCACGGAGAACGCGGCGCGCGTCCTGGCCACGGTCTGGGACTACTGCGTCGCGCACCGCGTGAGCTTCAAGTACCTCCGCTCGGAGACGGTGCTGCGGCGGCGCAACGGCAAGTACGCCGACCGCGGCAGCGCGGGCAAGTTCGCCACGCTGTACCCGGGTGACGACGAGCAACTGGAGAAGATCCTCAACGAGCTCGGCGACCTGCTGGACGGGGAGCGGGGCCCGCACATCCTGAGCGACCTGCGCTGGCGCTCCGGCCCGCTGTACGTCCGCTACGGCGCCTTCGTCGAGCGCACGATCCAGAACGAGTACGGCGAGACCGTCTACTGCGTCGAGGACCCGGACGGGAATCTGGTGCCCGACGTCCGCGGCCCGTCCTTCCGCCCGCCCCCGTGGGCCGAGCTGCCCGGCTGCCTGACCGAGGCGCTGGCCGCGCGCAACCGGGGCACGCTGCGCGACTTCCCGTTCCGCGCGACCAAGGCCTTCCACTTCTCCAACGGCGGCGGCGTCTACTACGCCACCGACACCCGTTCCGGCGAGGTGGTGGTGCTGAAGGAGGCCAGGCCGCTGGCCGGGCTCGACCAGGACGGACGCGACGCCGTCGCCCGCCTGGAGCGCGAGCACTGGGCCATGGACCGGCTCGCCGGCCTGCCCTGGATCCCCCGCGTGATCGACTACCGGATCGGCCACGAGCACTACTTCCTGGCCCGCGAGCACGTCGAGGGCGAGCCGCTGGGCCGGGAGATCGCCCGCCGCAACCCGCTGCTGCGGCCCGACCGCTCCGCCGCGGACTTCGCCGTCTACACGGAGTGGGCGCTGAACATCCTGCGGCAGGCCGAGGAGGCCGTGACCGCGATGCACGAGCGGGGCGTCGTCTTCGGCGATCTGCACCCGGCCAACATCCTGGTCCGCGCCGACGACAGCATCGCCTTCATCGACCTGGAGGGCGCGACCGAGGCCGACCAGAACCAGGTCCAGGTCATGGCCGCGCCCGGCTTCGTGGCGCCGCCCGGCTACACCGGCGCCCAGGTGGACCGCTTCGGGCTGGGCTGCATCAGGCTCGCCCTGTTCTGCCCGATGACGGCGCTGCTGCCCTGGGGCGCCGACAAGATGGCGCAACTGCTGGACCTCGTCACCACGTACTTCCCCGTCCCGGCGGACTTCGCCGATCAGGTACGCCACGACCTCGGCCCCGCCCCGCACTGGAACGACCTGGTCGCCCAGCCCGCCGACCGGCCGCCGCTGGACTGGCCGGAGCCAGGGCCCGCGGCCTGGCCGGAGCTGCGGGCGGCGATCGCGGACGGCATCGCGGTCACCGCCACGCCGGAGCGTACGGACCGGCTCTTCCCGGGCGACATCGCGCAGTTCCACCTGCCGGGTGGCGGGGCCGCCTTCGCCCACGGCGCGGCCGGGGTGCTGTGGTCGCTCGCCGAGGCCGGCGTGGACGTGCCGGAGGAGCAGGTGGACTGGCTGGCGCGCCGCTCACGCGAGGGAAGCGTGACCCGGCCCGGCTTCTACGACGGGCTGAGCGGCGTCGCCTACGCCCTGGACCGGCTCGGCCGCACCGCGGAGGCGCTGGAGACCCTCGAACGCGCGGCCTCGATCCCGCTGGACCGGGTGCCGGGCATCGGGCTGTACTCGGGGCTGGCCGGGGCGGGGCTGACGCTGCGGCACTTCGGGCGGGACTGCGGCGCGGTCACCGAGCTGCTCATCGAGCGCCTGCCGCTGAAGTCGGAGGGGCCGCCGCCGGGGCTGATGCACGGAGCAAGCGGCGCCGCGCTGCTGCTGCTGCGGCTCTACGCCGACAGCAGGGATCCCGCGCTGCTGCGGCACGCCGAGGCGGCGCTGCGCCGGGACCTGGCGGTGATGGGCGCGGGCACGGGCGTTCCCGCGCCGATCGGCGCCCCGTGGCGCGAGCCGGTCCTGGAGCTGGGCGGCGCGGGCGTGGCCATGGTGCTGCGGCTGCTGATCGAGCACTATCCCGACCCGGAGTTGCTGGAGGTGCTCGACGACCTGCGCCGCGCGCTCGGCGACCACGTGGTCACCGGCGCCGGGCTGTTCGCGGGCCGGGCCGGGGTCATGCTGGCGCTGGCCCGGCTGGGCGAGCGGCCGGACTCGCCCAGGCTCGCCCGCCACCTGAAGCATCTCGCCTGGCACGCGGTGCCGCGCGACGGCCGCGTCGCCTTCATCGGGGAGCAGGCGCTGCGGCTGTCGGCCGACCTGGCCACCGGCTCGGCCGGCGTGCTCCTCGGCCTGCACACCGCCCTGGGCGGCGGCACCGGTCTCCCGTTCCTGGAACCCGCGGCCACCCGCCACGACACCTGCACAACGACACAACAGGAGATCAGATGAAACCGATGCTGAGGGCAGAGGGCCTCACCAAGCGGTATGGACCCGTGCTCGCGGTCAGCAACGTCAGCTTCGCCGTGCGCTCCGGCGCGATCACCGGCTTCCTGGGGCCCAACGGCGCGGGCAAGTCGACCACGATGCGGCTCTTCCTCGGCCTTGACCGGGCGAGCGGCGGCTCGGCCCACATCGACGGCAAGCCGATCCACGAGTGGCCGGTGCCCGCCCGCAAGATCGGCGCGGTGCTCGACACGCAGTGCGCGCACCCCAGCCGCCGGGCCATCGACAGCGTGCGCTGGGCGGCCAGGCTCGCCGGGGTGAAGGACGACCAGGCCGAGGTGCTGCTGGATCGGGTGGGCCTGTCGGCGGTGGCCGGCAAGCGGGCCGGGCGCTTCTCGCTGGGCATGCGCCAGCGGCTGGCGCTGGCCATCGCCCTGGTGGGCAACCCCGAGGTGGTCATGCTGGACGAGCCGATGAACGGCCTCGACCCCGAGGGCATCGCCTGGATGAAGGGGCTGCTGCGGCAGTTCAGGGACCAGGGCAGGACGGTGTTCGTCTCCAGCCACCTGCTGGCCGAGATGGAGGACCTGGTCGACGACCTGGTCGTCATCGCGCAGAGCAAGATCGTCGGCGCCGGCGCGGCGCAGGCGTTCATCCAGCGCTACCAGACGCAGACCGTCAGCGTGCAGTGCGACAACCCGCAGGCGCTCGGCGCCGCCATCACCAGCGCGGGCGGCAGGCTCGTCAGCCTGGCCGACGCGCAGCGGCTGCAGATCACCGGGCTGGAGCCGGACGCGGTGGGCCGGCTCGCCCAGACCACCGGCGTCGCGATCTACGAGCTGCGCGAGGAGCGGAGCCTGCAGAAGGCGTTCAGCATGGCCACGGCCGAGAAGGCCGAGATCAAGGGAGAGGTGGGCTGAACCATGGGTTTCGCTGATCTGTTGTCCGCTGAGATCATCAAGTTCCGTACCCTGCGCGGCTACCTGATCACCGCGGTCGCGGCCATCCTGGTGGCCGGGCTCGGCGGCGCCATCGTGGGCGGCTCGGTCGACGCGCAGGGCAACGTGCCAGGGCTCGGCACCTCGGTGCAGGTCATCACGCTGCCGATGGAGGTGGTGATCTACGCGATGCTGGTGCTGGGCGTGCTGATCGCGACCGGCGACATGCGCAGCGGCACCTTCCGCATCACCTCGGTCATGGCGCCCTGGCGCAACCGGGTCGTGGCCGCCAAGTTCACGGCGGCGGCGGCCATCGCGCTGGTCGTCACGATCGTCGCGCTGGCCGCGGCCTGGGTGGGCGGGCTGATCACCGCGGGCGGCCGGTTCGACCCGCTGGCCGGTGACGGCCTCATGCTCATCCTCACCCACCTGGTGGCCGTGCCGCTGGCGACCGTGCTCGGCGCGGCGGTCGGCCTGCTGCTCAGGAACACCGCCGGAGCCATCTCCGCGCTGCTGATCTGGGCGCTGGCCGCCGAGGCGGTGCTGGTCTACACGATCCCGGCGGAGGTGGTGGCGTTCCTGCCGTTCAAGACGGTCGGCGCCGCCGCGGCCAACCTCAGCCTGGGCGCGCTGCCCGGGCTCGGCATGTTCACCCTGTACGTGGCGATCGCGGCGGGCCTGGCGCTGTACCTTCACGAGCGCCGTGACCTCGGCTGATCGTGACGGGGCCGCGCGATCTCACCCGAGGTCGCGCGGCCCTTCGCCGTTCCCCGGTGTTGACACCATGTTGACCTTGGTGTTTATATGTGCCCAAAACCAACTTTGTCTTGGTAATCGCACTGTTACGGGGAATTGCGGCGCTTGACGGGCGTCTTGACGTCCCGGCCTCCGTCGCAGAGGAAGTGGGGTTCCGTCGCGCATGAGGGCGATTCTGCAGGCGGAGAACCTCACGAAACGATTCGGCTCGATCGAGGCCGTGAAGAATGTCAGCTTCTCGGTGCGGGCCGGCGCCGTCACCGGTTTTCTCGGGCCCAGCGGCGCGGGCAAAACAACCACGCTCCGCCTTTTCCTCGAACTCGTCCGCCCCACCTCCGGCGCCGCGCTCATCGACGGCAAACCCCTGCACGAATGGCCCGTCCCCGCCCGCAAGGTCGGCGCGGTGCTGGACGGCGAGTGCGCCCACCCCTCCAGGTCGGCCGCCGACAGCGTCCGCTGGGCCGCCCGGCTGGCCGGCACGACCGCCGACGCAGCGGAACTGCTCGCCAAAGTCGGCCTCGCCGACGTGGCCGGCCGCCGCTCCGGCTCACTGTCCCCCGGCATGCTGCGGCGCCTCGCGCTGGCCATCGCCCTGGCGGGCGAGCCGGAGATCGTCATCCTGGACGAGCCCATGAACGGCCTCGACCCCGAAGGCGTCACCTGGATCAAGGACGTCCTGCGCGACCTGCGCAGGCAGGGCCGCACCGTCTTCATCGCCAGCCATCTGCTGGCCGAGCTGGAGGACCTGGTGGACGACCTGGTCGTGATCGCGCAGGGCGAGATCGTGGGCAGCGGCTCCGCCGCGGCCTTCGTCGACCGGTACCAGCCCCACACCCTCAGCGTCCTGTCCGACCAGCCTCAGGAGCTCGCCACCGCCGTGAACGGCGCAGGCGGCCAGGTCCTGGAGATCAACGGGCAGCGGCTGCTGATCAGCGGCCTGGCCCCGGCCCAGCTCGACAGGGTCGCCCGCGACGCCGGCATCGCGCTGTTCGCCCTCACCGAGGAGGGCGGCCCGCCCATGGTCTCCACCACCGCCACGAACCTCCCGGCCGACACCGAGCAGGACTGACCCCCGGTCAGGTCCGAGGGGCGGGGTGGAGGCCCAGGCCGCCGCCGTTGATGAAGGCGCGGGCCAGCTTCGCGCGGCGGGCCGTACGCTCCATCCCCGCCGCCCTGGCGATCTCCTCGGCGGTCGCCAGGTCGTCGAAGGCGGCCAAGGGGTCGCCCAGCAGGATCCGGGTCGTCCCCAGGTCGAGGAGGATGTCCGACTGCACCACCCGGTCGCCGATGTGGATGGCGATCTCCAGCGCCTCGATCAGCTCAGGGCAGGCCTTCTCCGGCGTGCCTGCCTTGGTCGCGTGCATCGCCACCGCCCGCCGGATCCTGGCCTCGCTGCGCAGGCTGCCCGCCTCCCTGCACAGGCTGAGCGCCCGCTCCAGGCAGCTCTGCGAACCCGCCTCGTCACCGGTGCTCTGCAACACCGTCGCCAGCCCGACCAGCGACTCGGCCTCGGCGATCGCGTCGCCGCTGCGGTGCAGCGCCGCGGCCGCCTCCTGGTAGGTCTCCCGCGCGGTGGCCGGCGTGCGGTGCATCCGGTCGAGGTCGCCGATCAGGTTGAGGGTCAGCCCGCTGCCCTGCTCGTCGCCCAGCCGCTGGAAGAGCGTGAGCGCCTCCCGCAACTGCCGCGCCGCGCCGATGTGGTCGCCGACCAGCAGTGCGCGATAACCCAGCGAGTACGTCAGCACCGCCTGCCCGCGCACGTTCGCCCCCTTGGCGACGGCGGCCAGCGCGATCTGGTGCGACTCCAGCCACGTGTCGAACCGGGCGCCGCCCTCGAAGAGCGCCAGCGGCGCCACGGCCAGCTCCCAGCAGGTCTCCGGCCTGGACACGGCCCGTCGCACCAGGGCCACGTGGGCGTCGATGTGCGCTTCGAACCAGGCCGAGCCCTGCCCCGTCCAGGCGGGCGCGCCGGTGGGGCGGAAGCGGGGCGTCGTGCCGCGCGGGATGGAGCCGTCCTTGCCGCGCATCGACTCGTGGGCGGCGTCGGTCAGGGCGAGCCAGGCGCCGAACGCCCGCTCGACGGCCGCGTCCAGCTCGCGCTGGTCGTCCTCGGCCCTGGCGCGGGCGTGGCCGAAGCCGAGGATCAGCTCGTGGCAGCGGTAGCGGAAGCCGCTTGCAAGTGGCTTGACGAAATGGGTTTCGGACAGCTCTTCCAGCATGACCTCGGCGGTGTCGAGAGAGACGTCGGCGAGGGCGGCGGCCGTCGTGGTGGTGATCTCCGAGATGCCGTGGTAGCCGATCCTGCGCACCAGCGAGCGCGGCTTCGGGGGCAGCTCGTGGTAGCCGCGCATCAGCGTGGACATGATGCCCTCGCCGCCGTGCCGCAGCTCGCCCATGATCCGCGACGGCTCGGCGAGGCGGTCGGCCAGGCGCTGCAGGCTGAGCTGCGGCCTGGCGGCCAGTTTGGCCGCCAGGATGTTCAGGGCCGCGGGCAGCCCCGCGCACAGCCGTACGATCTGGTCGGCCGCCGCGGGCTCGGCCCGCATCCTGCGCGGTCCGGCCCCCGTCGCCAGCAAGGCCCTGGCCGCCCGGTCGTCCAGCGCGGCGACGTCGACCGTGACGGTGTCGCGGGGCAGCGCCAGCGGGAAGCCGCTGGTCACGAGCACGGCAGAGCCGGAGCGGCCGGGCAGGAACGGCAGCACCTGCCCGGCCTCCGTCACGCCGTCCAGCACGATGAGCACCCGGCGCACGGCCAGGACGCTGCGCAGCAGCGCGGCACGCGCCCCCGCGCCGTCCGGCACCTCCTCGGCCGCCACGCCCAGCGCGACCAGGAAGCCGGCCAGCACCTGCGCGGGGTCGCCGAGGTCGTCGGCGTATAACTGCCCGTCGGGGAAGCCGCCGGACACCCGGTGCGCCGCCTCCAGCGCGAGCGCCGTCTTGCCGACGCCGGGCGCGCCGGTGATCACCACGAGCGGGCTGGCCGGCTGCTCGGTCAGCGCCTCGACGAGCCCCCGCACCTCGCCCTCGCGGCCGGGCAGCACGCCAGGCCGGGCGGGAAGCTGGCGCGGCACGTCGGCGTCGAGGTCTTCGGAGTCCAGCACCACGTCCTGGCGCAGGATGCGCAGCCGCAGGTCGCTCAGCGCGGGGCTGGGGTCGGTGCCCAGCTCGCCGAGCAGCCGTTCCTTCAGGTCGGTGAAGACCTGCAGCGCCTCGCTGGCCCGGTGCGAGCGGTAGAGGGCGATCATGAGCTGCGCGTGGAAGCGCTCCTTCAAGGGGTGCTGGTCCGTCAGGTGCTGGAGTTCGGCGATCAGCTCGCGGTGGCGTCCCAGCACGAGGAGGGCGTCCACGCGGGCCTCGACGGCGGCCAGGCGGCGCTCGTTCCAGAGCGCCGCCTCCGTCAGGAACGCCTCACTGTCCAGGCCGGACAGGGCCGGGCCGCGCCACAGCTCCAGCGCGGCGCCCAGGGTCTCGGCGGCCTTGGCGTGCTCGCCCTCACTCGTCTGCCTGCCGGCCTGGTCGTACATCCGCATGAACACGAAGGCGTCGATGGTCTCAGGGGTGGCGTCGAGGCGGTAGACGTTGTCCTGCACGTCGATGGTGACGCCGCAGCGCCGCAGCTCGCCGACCCCGCGATGGACCTGGTTCCGCGCGCTCTTGGCGGGGTTGTCGCCGTAGATGGCGTGCATGAGGTTCTCGGCCGAGGCCGAGTGGCCGGGGCTCAGCAGCAGGTGCGCCAGCACCGCCCGTGACCTGCGGGTGGTCAGCCTGATCTCGTTGTCATGCCGCCAGATGGCCGGTTGCCCCAGGATTCCGAAGTGCATCAACTGCACCTGCCTCCTTGCCGCTTCCGATCAGTCGTACAGACAGCTCGTCATGGTTTGAGTGGGCGTCTTGATCGTGGCCATCGCGAGTGTGACCTATCCGACTTGCAACATACTTTCGGCTTGCCATAAATTGAGGGGCCTTTGCAAGGGGTGTCCGGTTACTTATCCCCTAATGCGTGAAATATCCCTATTTGCGGCATTAGCCGCATGATAGATGTCACATCCTCTCGATGACTTAGGCTCCTACCGGGGCAAATGTCGCAGAGTCAGACTCGTCGTATGCCTACCGCGTCGCCGATCAGCGTTTTACTCGCCGCCGACGAACAGATCCGGCGAGTGCTCGTCACCCTGCTCGCCATGGAGGAGGGCATCGACGTCGTCGCGGAGGCCGGCCATGGAAACGAGATCGCCGAGGCGGTCGGCCGGCACCGGCCGGACGTCGCGGTGCTCGACGCCGAGCTGACCGGGGTGGACGGCCTGACCGCCGCGCCGCGGATCGGCGCCCACTGCGCGATCGTGGTCCTGACCAGCATCGGCCGGCCGGACTACCTGCGCAGGGCGATGGCCGTGGGCGTGCGGGGCTTCCTCGGCAAGGAGGCGCCGGCCGAGGAGCTGGCCGCGGCGATCCGCAAGGTCGCCGCAGGCGGCCGGTACCTGGACACGGAACTGTCCGTCGCCTCCATGGCCACCGGGGACGACCCGCTCTCACGGCTTCCCGCCGCCTCGCGGGACTCCGGCCCCGGGGGCGAGCGCGGCTTCCCGCGCCCGCCCGGAGGCGCCGGCCCGGTGCGGACGGCCGAGTTCCGTGCGCTGGGGGCGACCGCGCGCTGGTCAGTCGCGAGCGCGCTGGTCAAGTTCAAGGCTTACGGGACGGGGGAAGCCGCCCCGGCCGGGTGACGGCCGGGGCCGGTGGTGCCGCATTCCGACGACCGAACGTAGCGATCGCGAACGGGTGGATCATGCACGGCGAGGACGACGAGGTCACGGTGGAAGTCAACGGGGAAGAACTCAACGTGGATCCGGACGCCACGCGCACCATCCGCTTCCCGCCGCCGAAGCCCCCTCAGGGGATGGCCAGGGGAGTGGATCGCCCGCCCCCCGAACCGCCCCAGTGGTGGGAGCCTGACGCGGGCGACGATCGGCAGGCGGGGCGGCTCGCGGCGGGCGATCCGCCGGAACGGTCGGGCAGGCCCAGCGTGGGCCCGCCGCCGGGGCCGATCCAGCCGCCGCCAGGGCTGAACGCCTTCCAATCGCCGCCCAACCCGCTCGGGCAACCGGTCTGGGAGCCTGCCGCGCGTGACGTGCCGGTTTTCCCGCCGCCGCGCGGCCCCGGGGCGCCGGTCTTCCCGCCGCCCCCCTCCAGCCCGGAAACGCCGGTCTTCCCGCCGCTGCAGAACGGCGCAGGGACCCCCGTCTTCCCGCCGCCCCCGAGCGGCCAGGAGACGCCGTACCAGGGCGGCCAGGAGACGCCGTACCAGGGCGGCCAGGAAGCACCGTCCTGGAACGGTCAGGACGCGCCGCCCCCGAGCAGCCAGGAAGCGCCGCCCCCGAGCCGGGAAGCGCCGCTTCTTCCGCCACCCCGCAGCGGCGCGGACCTCGGAACGCCGGTGGCGGGGACGACCGCGGAGAGCCTGCGCCCGGAACGGCTGCTGCGCACCAGACGCCGCCCGCCCACCGGAGGCTGGCGCAAGGCCATCCACACGATCAGCGGCGGCCTCATCCACCTCGGCGACTCCAAGGCGGAACGCCGCCGCCAGGAACTCATCGAACGCATCAGGCAGCCGGTCACCGCCGGCCATTTCCGGGTCGCGGTGATGAGCCTCAAGGGCGGGGTCGGCAAGACCACGACCACCATCGGCCTGGGCTCGACACTCGCCCACAACCGGGGCGACCGGGTGATCGCCGTCGACGCCAACCCCGACCGCGGCACGCTGTCGGAGAAGCTCAGGATGGAGTCGCCGGCCACCGTACGGCACCTGCTCAACGACCGGGGCGGCCTCTGGCGCTACGCCGACGTGCGCTCGTACACCTCCCAGGCCCCCTCCCGGCTGGAGGTGCTGGCCTCGGACCGGGACCCGGCCATCTCGGAGGCGTTCAACGCCGACGACTACCGCGCGGTCGCGCAGATCCTGGAGCAGTTCTACTCCATCGCCATCACCGACTGCGGCACCGGCATGCTGCACTCGGCGATGAGCGCGATCCTGGACATGGCCGACCAGATCGTCCTGGTCAGCCCGGTCACCGTGGACGGCGCCAGGTCGGCCTCCGCCACCCTCGACTGGCTGCAGGCCCATGGGCACGGCGACCTGGCCGTCAGCGCCGTCGTGGTGCTGTCGGCGGTGAAGAACCCGCGCAGGAACGCCGTCAACGTCACCGAGCTGAAGGAGCACTTCACCCAGCGCTGCCGCGCGGTGCTCGGCGTGCCGTTCGACCCGCACCTGGAGCAGGGCTCCGAGGTGGACCTCGACCTGCTGCGCACGTCCACCAGGGACATGTACCTGGAGGTGGCCGCCACCATCGCCGACCGCTTCAACGCCGGGGCGGCGTCATGACGGCCCTGCTCAACGTCACCGACCTGTCCCTGTCGCCTGTGCTGGAGGAGGTGTCCTTCACCGTCGGGCGCGGCGAGGTCGTCTGCGTGGTCGGCCCGCCTGGCGACGGCGCGGGCGCGCTGATGGCGTGCCTGGCAGGCGAGGCCGAGCCGGACGCGGGCCAGATCGAGATGCTCGGCGCGACGGTCGGCACGGGAGACCGGCGGCCCGCCGGCATGGGCGCGGCCCTGCGCGGCGAACGGCTCCCCGACCGGATGCGGGTCGGCGACGCCGTACGGCTCTTCTCCCGCCTGTACGGCACCCGCGGCCTGTCCGGCCGCCTGATCGACCTGCTGGACCTGGAGCCGCTGATGGCCAGGCGCTTCGGCGTGCTCAGCGACGGCCAGCGCAGGCTGGTCATGATCGGCCTGGCCTTGGTCGGCAACCCCGAGCTGGTGCTGCTCGACGACCCGACCGGCGGGCTCAAGGAGGGCGGCAAGAACCGGGTCGAGCACGTGATCGACGAGCTGCGGTCCGGCTACGGCGGGGTGTGCGTGCTGCTCGACGACCTGGCCCAGGCCGAGCGGCTGGCCGACCGGGTGGTCCTGCTGCGCGACGGCCGCGTACTGGCCGAGGGCAGCCCTTCGCGGCTGGTCGGGCTGCTCGGCTCGGTCCACGTGCTGAGCGTGCCGCCGCACCTGCGGGTGGACCGCCTCTCCGAGGTGCGCGTGCTGCCCTGCGCCGCGGCGACCTACCTGTACGGCCCCCGCCCCGCGCTGGAGGCGGCCATCCAGGAGCTGGCGCCGATGAGCGGCGACCGGGTCTGGTCGATCCGGCGGCCCACGCTCAGGGACGCCTACCTCACGTTGTCGGCCGTGCCCGAACCCGCCGCCTTGGAGGCCTGAGCATGGCAGCCACAGTCTGGACCCTCGTCCGCGCGCAACTGGCGCTGCTGGCGCGCACGCCGCTCGCGTTGCTGGCCGTGCTCGCGCTGCCGTTCGCGATGCTGCTCGCGCTGATGTTGTTCATCGGCTTCTCGTTCCCGACGCTGGAGTTCGGCGCGATGCCGGGCGTCAGGGTCATCGACCGGTTGCTGCCCGAGATGGCCGGCACGGTCGCCGCCTCGGCCGGGATCCTGGTGCTGACCCTGCACCTGGCGGAGATGCGGGACACGGGGCTGCTCGGCCGGTTGCGGCGCAGCCCCATGCGGGACGGGGCGTACATCGTGGCGCAGGCGGTCGTGACCGTCGTGCTGGTGGCGGCGTCCACGGCGCTGTTCATGGCCGTCACGTTCGCCTTCTACGGGCCGCCGCGCACCTGGCAGCCGCTGAGCCTGGTGGCTGCGCTGCTGGCGGTCACCTACTGCTCGGTCAGCGCCGGGCTGCTGCTGGGCGGCCTGCGGATGCCCCGCGCCGGCGCCAGGATCGCCGCGCCGCTCTGCTTCGTGCTGCTGTTCGCCGGCAGCGGGCTGGGCGTGCCGCGCGAGGGCTGGGAGGGCGTGGCGCCATGGTTCTACCAGGTCACCACGGTCAACCCGCTGGCCCAGCTCAACGACTTCGTCTTCGGCGCGTACGTGGGGCGGCTGTCGGAGACCTGGCCGGCCGCCGCCGCGCTGGTCGCCACCGCCCTCGTGGTCAACCTGGTGACCAGGCGCGTCTTCAACTGGGAAGGTACGAAATGAGAGCGGTCACCCTGGCCGTGGTCGCGCTCGTTCTGCTGGCCGGCGGATGCGCCGCGCGGGACGAGCAGCACCCCATCGCGATCGCCATCGCCGGCACCCCGCCCGCGCAGGCGGCCAAGCAGACTCAGGCCGGGCCGGCCAAGCAGGCGCGGCCCGCCGCCTCGGTCGATCCCGACGACGCGCTGCTGAAGCTCGCCCAGTGCCTGCGCGAGCAGGGCATCGACGTGCCCGACCCCGGCTCGCCCGAGGACAAGACGTACCAGTACAAGGGGGACCAGGCCACCCTGCAGCGGGCGATGAAGGCCTGCGAGGAGTACACCTCGCAGATCCCCAACCCCTTCGACGACCCGAAGGCCAGGGACGCGATCATCAAGTACGCCCGCTGCATGCGTGAGCAGGGCATCGACATGCCCGACCCGCCGGCGGTCAACCAGAGCCTCGACCCGAACGACCCCAAGCTGCAGAAGGCGGCGCAGATCTGCGTCAAGCTGCTGCCCGGCCAGGGAGGCACCGGATGAACGGGCGGCTCAAGGGCGTCGTCGCCGCGCTGGGCACCGCGGTCGTCGGCAGCGCGGTCACCGCGGGCGGCGTGTTCGCCTCGGCGGCGCTGTTCGGCACCGGACCGCGGGCCAAGCCGGAGCCCACGCCGACCGCGCGGCCGGTCTCCGCCGCCACCGAGACGATCACCCGGGGCGACCTGGTGGACCAGGAGAGCGTGGACGGCAAGCTCACCTACGCCGACAGCCGTACGATCAAGTCCGCCGCGGCCGGGACGATCACCAACCTGCCCGCCGAGGGCAAGGAGATCAAGCGCGGCAAGAGCCTCTACGGCGTGGACCGCAGGCCCCGCGTCCTCATGTACGGCAAGATCCCCGCGTACCGCACGCTCAAGGACGGCGTGAAGCGCGGCCCTGACGTCAAGCAGCTCGAACAGAACCTGCGGGCGCTCGGTCACGCCCGCGGCGTGACCGTGGACAACCGCTTCACCGACGCGACGGAACGCGCCGTGAAGCGGTGGCAGAAGAAGAACGGGATGGAACGCGACGGCGAGGTGACGCCCGCGGACGTCGTGTTCCTGCCCGAGTCGGTCCGCGTCGGCAAGATCGCCGTGGAGGTGGGCGACCAGGTCGGCTCCGTACGGCCCATCCTGGACGTCACCTCCACCGACCGGCTGGTCCGGATCAACCTGGACGCCGACAAGCAGGACATCGCCAAGAAGGGCAAGAAGGTCACCGTCAAGATGGCCAGCGGCAAGGACGTCAGCGGCAAGATCCGCAAGGTGGCGAAGGTGGCCACGGTGGCCGACCGCTCCGACAACCAGGAGAAGGGCGCCACGGTCGAGGTGGAGATCTCCGTCTCGGCGAAGGCGGCGGGCTCGCTCGACGAGGCGCCGGTGACCGTCGAGCTCACCAGGCAGCGCGCGGAGGACGTGCTCACCGTGCCGGTGGAGGCCCTGCTGGCCGTCCCCGAGGGCGGCTACGGCATCGAGGTCGTGGACGCGAACGGGGCGGCCAGGCGGGTGCACGTGAAGACGGGGGCGTTCGGCAACGGCCGGGTCGAGGTGGAGGCCGAAGGGCTGGCTGAGGGCATGAAGGTCACGGTGTCGGGCCGATGAACATCCTGGAGATCCGCGGGGTCAGCAAGAGCTACGGCCGGGTGCACGCCCTGCGCAACGTGGACCTGACCATCCGCAGGGGCGAGATGTTGTCCATCGTCGGCCCGTCCGGCTCGGGCAAGTCCACGCTCCTGCAGATCGCCGGCACCCTCGACCGACCGTCCGCGGGCACCGTACGGGTGGCGGGGCACGACGTCAGCCGGCTGTCCGACAGCCAGCTCTCCGCGCTGCGCGCCCGCTACATCGGCTTCGTCTTCCAGCAGTTCCACCTCTCGCCGGGGCTGAGCGCGCTCGACAACGTCGCCGACGGGCTGCTCTACAGCGGCCTGTCCAGGCGGCAGCGCAGGGAACGCGCGGCGGCGGCGCTCGACCTGGTGGGGCTGTCCCACCGGCTGGGGCACCGGCCGTACCAGTTGTCCGGCGGGCAGATGCAGCGGGTGGCGGTCGCCCGCGCGGTGGCGGGCCGGCCGCCGCTGCTGCTGGCCGACGAGCCGACGGGAAACCTCGACTCCGAGGCGGGGGCAGAGGTGTTGTCGCTGTTCAGGACGTTGAACGCACGGGGGATCAGCATCGCGATCATCACGCACGACTCCGAGGTGGCGCTCGCCTGCCCGCGTCGCGTGCGCGTCCGCGACGGGCTGGTCAGATCCGAGGTCTCATGACGACGCTGCGACCCGCCCGGCTGCGACCGACCGACCTGGCCAGGATCGGCACGGCCGGTCTGCGCGCCAGGCCCGCCAGGGCGATCCTGGCCGCGCTCGGCATCGCGATCGGCATCGCCACCATGGTCACGGTCGTCGGCATCTCCGCCTCCAGCCAGGAGAAACTCCTGCGCCAGCTCGACGAGCTCGGCACCAACCTGCTCAGGGTCTCGCCCGGCGACAGCCTCTTCGGCGACTCGGTCAAGCTGCCGGAGAACGCCGCCGCCATGGTCAAACGCCTCGACGGCGTCACCAACGCCGGCCAGACCGCCGACACCGGCACGACCGTGCGCCGCAACGACCTGATCCCCGACGGCATCTCCCTGGGCATCACCGTGCAGGCCGCCGACCTCGACCTGCTGGCCACCCTCGACGGCAAGGTGCGCCACGGCACCTGGCTGAACGCCGCCACCGAACGCCAGCCCGTGGTGGTGCTCGGCGCGGTGGCCGCCGAACGGCTCGGCCTGGTCATCCCGCGCGGCCAGGTGTGGATCGGCAACCGGTGGTTCACCGTCATCGGGGTGCTGGAGAAGATGCCGCTGGCCGAGGAGATCGAGCGGTCGGCGCTGATGGGGTTCCCCGCCGCCAAGGAGTACCTCGACCACGACGGCCACCCCACCACCGTGTACGAACGCTCGACCGACGCGGCGGTGGAGGGCGTCCGCGCCATGCTGGCCCGCACCGTCAGCCCCGAGAGCCCGAACGAGGCCAAGGTCAGCCGGCCGTCGGACGCGCTGAAGGCCAAGGCCGCCGCCGCGGGCGCGTTCACCGGGCTGATGCTCGGGCTCGGCGCGGTCGCCCTGCTCGTCGGCGGGGTCGGCGTGGCCAACACGATGGTGGTCGCCGTGCTGGAGCGGCGCAGGGAGATCGGCCTGCGCAGGTCGTTCGGCGCCACCCGGGGACAGATCCGCGACCAGTTCCTGGTGGAGGCGCTGCTGCTGTCGTTGTTCGGCGGCGGGGCCGGGGTGCTGCTCGGCTCGCTGGCGACCTTCGGCTACGCGCAGCTCAACACGCTGCCGACGGTGGTGCCGATGTGGGCGTTCGGCGGCGGCCTCGGCATGACCGTCGTCATCGGCGCGCTGGCCGGAATCTACCCCGCGCTCCGCGCCGCCCGGGTCCCTCCGACCGTGGCGCTGGCGGCCCAATGACTCGCGCGTACCGACCAACGTCAACTGGGGGATTCGCTTGAACGTCACCCGACTCAGAGACAGTTTCGAACTGGTCGCCAAGTACGGCGACAGCGTGCCGCTGTACTTGTTCTCCGACCTCTTCCTGAACGTCCCCGGCTACCGCGAGCTGTTCCCCGTCAACATGCGCAACCAGCGGGAACGGCTGATGGAGGCACTGGCGTTCGCGGTCGAACACGCAGGCGCCCTGCACGAGATCACGCCCTACCTGCACCAGCTCGCCCGCAGCCACCGCAAGATGGGCGTGCAGGCCGAGCACTACGCGAACTGGTGCGCCAGCGTCGTCAACACGATGCACCGCTTCTCGGGCAACCTCTGGGACGACGACCTCGAACGCGAATGGCGCGAGTTCCTCACCGCGCTCACCGCGGTGCTGGTGGACGGCGCCAGGCAGGACGCCATGAAACGGCCCGCGCGATGGACGGCCGAGGTCATCAGCCACGAACGCAGGGCCGTCGACACCGCCGTGCTGCGCCTGCTCGTCGACACGCCCTTCCCCTACGTGCCCGGACAGTCGGCGCCGATCGAGGTCCCGCGGTGGCCGAACCTGTGGCGCTACTACTCGATGGCCAACGTGCCCCGGCAGGACAACACCATCGAGATCCACGTCAAGGCCGACGGCGCGGTCAGCGCCACCCTGGTGCGCGAGATCCAGGAGGGCGACCTCGTCCGCCTCGGCGCGCCGGTCGGCACCCTGACCCTCAACCCCACCACCGGCCGCAACCTCCTCCTGGTCGCCGGCGGCACCGGCTTCGCCCCCATCAAGGCCATCCTCGAACACGTGACCCGGCTGCCGGTGCCGCCCTGGGTCTCGGTGTTCGTCGGAGCCCGCGAACCGGACGGGCTCTACGATTTCGACATCCTGCGCACCTGGTCCGAGAAGTACTCCTGGCTCAGCGTCAGGGCCGCCCTCTCCGACATTCACAAGCCGGAGCTGGCGGCCTCGGGCACGGTCAGCGAAGTGATCGCCGGATACGGCCGGTGGGACGCGTACGACGCTTATGTCTGCGGCCCGCCCGCCATGGTCGACAGCACGGTCGAGATCCTGCGCGGAAACGGGTTCAGCGACAACCGGATCCGCCTGGAAAGGTTCGCCAGCCAGATCACCCCGTCACAGAGGTTCGTTCATGAATGACCCGGTGGAACAGTTTCACGCCACATATTCGCAGGAGCAGGACGGCAACACGGGATGGTCGGAGCCCGGCGAGACGACCGGCGCCCCGTGGGAGGAGCCGCAGTGGGACGAGCCCCGCGCGGCCTCCTCCAACGGCCACCACCACCCCGCCGAACGGCTCACCCCCGCCCAGCTACGGGCCGTCGTCTTCCGCCGCGCCCCGCTCGGCCGCCGCGGCCTCGACGAGGACCAGGTCAACAACCTCCTCGACCGGGTCGAGGAGGAGCTGAGCCGGCTGGCCCAGGAGAAGAAGGCGCTTTCGGCCGAGGTCGAACTGCTGCGCGGCTACGTCTCCGACTCCTCGGCCATCCCCGCACCCCAGCCCGACACCCCCGCCGCCTCCGCCGCCCCTCCCTCGTCCCCCACGCCCACGCGGCGGGAAACCGGGCTGGCGCGGGTGGAGCAGCCGGGGCACGTGGAGTCGCAGACGGTGGCCAGCCGGATGCAGGAGGCGCACGTCTACGCCGCCCAACTCCTCTCCCAGGCCCAGCAGACCGCCGACCAGTACATCCAGGACGCGCAGCGGTACGCGCGAGAGCTCGTGGACGACGCGCGCTACCGCAGGGCGGAGCTGCTCAGCAAGGAGCAGGCCGCTCCCGGTTCTCCCGGTTCTCCGGGGGCGGAGAACTGGGAGCGGGAGGCTGCCCGGTTGCGTACCGCCAACCAGGAGTATCGGGGGAAGCTGCGGGACTACTTCGAGTTGCTGCTCATGAACCTTGACGAGTGGGAGACGGCGGAGGGCATCAGCACCCCGCCCACACCCGGCTCACCCGACCTTCCCGACTGACAGGCCTGCTGGTGGGATCTCGCCGGGCCGTTCCTGGCGGGATCCACGCCGCGGGCGGAGCGGCTGAAACCCCAGTCCTTGTCGCCGCCTTCCAGGCATGGGATGGTCCCTCCGGGGGTGCCGGTTTTCCGCCGCAGTAGTGAAAACCTACGCCTCAGCACATCGCGTTACGGCAGGTCACGCCATGCGTATGGGACCGTCTGCTCATGACAAATGCCGACGAGGAGGACAAGTCATCCTCCCATAGCGATCCCGATCCACCTCCAGGCGACATAGCCGGAGAGATCGGGCGAACGGTCCGAGACGCCCTAGCAAGCCGAACCCGGACCGCCCGCTTGTGCTCGATCCTCGCCTCCTTCGGGGCGAGCATCGCCGTACCGCTGCTGATCTGCCTGGTCGTCGCCTTGCTGATCGTCGGCGGCAAGTAGTACCAGCCTCCCAGGAGGCTTCCAGGAACGCGCCCCATCGCGGTGCAACTCTTTGACACTCCTGGGAGGCGATCTCTACCCGTGGAGGTAAGGTCGCACCCTGTCGCGGACAATCCTCTACCTGCGAGACGAGGACCGAAATTCAGGAGGCAGAAGGCAGGCGCGAGGATCGCGTGCACCTGCGCCATGGTTGTGTAGAGCGAGGTCGGGCCTTTGCGCCCGTTCACCCAGGAACCCGGAGTGCTCCGCCATGAAGTACACCGTCTCCATCGAGATCGCCCTGCCGCGGGAAAAGGCGGCCCAACTGCTCGCCGACCCCGCCCACATGCCGAAATGGCTGCGAGGCCTGGTGCTGCACGAGCCGCTGAGCGGGCTGCACGGGCAGCTCGGCACCAAGTCGCGGGTCGTGATGCAGATAGGGCAGCAGAAGTTCGAAGGCACCGAACTCATCACCCGCCGGGAACCGGCGGACCTGCACGCGATCCCGGAAGGCGGCGTCGTTCACTTCGACCGCGAGATCGTCGGCGAGGGCATGTGGAACGCCGTGCGCGACCGGCTGACCGAAGCCGGTCCGGAGAGGACGCTCTGGGAGAGCGAGAGCGAATACCGGTTCAGCGGCTTGCTGATGCGGATGGTGGGGCTTGTGATGCCCGGCTCCTTCCGCAAGCAGTCGCTCCAGCACATGCGGGATTTCAAGGCGTTCGCCGAGCAGGGGAAGGACGTCCGCGACGCGAAGGACTGACCTGCTCGCGGTCTCGCTGCGTTTCTCGGCCCGACGCTGAAGGCGCCGCGGTCACCGGAATGGTCGGCACACACGACCGGCGCCACCGTCTAGGTAGCTGGTGTTAAGAGGTCGATCCTGGCCGGTTGCGTCTCGATCGCGGTCTGCTGAGCCGGGCCTGCGATCGAGCTTGGGTGGCCCAACCATTTGCGGGGTTCGGGCCGGCCCTGCGC
>NZ_BAAAQX010000056.1:0-64155 GCF_039531895.1 Nonomuraea monospora | reverse complement strand
ACTCTTCAGCAGATCATCGACCCTCACGTAGAGTGCGGTTGCGAGGGTGTCCAGTTCGGTCGTCACAACCCGAGAATGGACATCCTCGCCCTATCTCCGCAGCTATGCCTTGGACTCATCCATCTAGACTGTGGGGATGCTCGACGACATCTGGGTGGACGACTCCGTCCTCGCACTGCGCCCCGACTTCGCGGTGCTCATCGTGACCGCGCACGGCCTGCGCAACGGCCCCACCGACGACCGCTCCCGGGCCTGGCTGGAGGCCGCCTCGGCGGTGGAGGTGCAGACGGACAAGATCGACGCCTGGAAGGACGCCTACAAGGCGTTCGGCGCCAAGCCGCAGCGCACCCGCCCGTCGGTCGACGCCCTGACCCGGCGGATGCCGCTGCCGGAGATCAACCAGGTCGTCGACGCGTACAACTCGATCAGCGTCAAGCACGCGCTGCCCATCGGCGGCGAGGACCTCGACCGGTACGACGGCCCCGCGCGCCTGGTGCGGGCGACCGGCGAGGAGGTGTCGGAGGAGGCGCTCGGGCAGCCGGAGCCCGGCGAGGTGATCTGGCGCGACGACATCGGTGTCACCTGCAGGAGATGGAACTGGCGCCAGGTGGTTCGCACCCGTCTCACCGAGGAGACGACCAACGCGATCTTCCTGCTGGAGCGCCTGGAGCCCATGTCGCTGGAGGAGCTGAAGCAGGCCGGCGAGGAGCTTTGCGACCTCCTGTCCGAGTTGTCGCCGGAGGTACGCCTCGCAAGCCGCCTGGTGTCCGGCGGGAAATAAACCTCATGTCGAGGTGTTGATACCAAAGAGTAATAATTGCTACAGCACCCTGGATTGACGAGGCGGGCGTGACCTCTTTGCGCGGTCCTGAGAGGATCGTTCGAGGCGGCACGGGTCCTTCGGCGCGCGCTGCCAGTCCGGGCGAGTAGCCTTGGACAGGTTCTCTAACATCAACGCCGATCTGCGGAAGAGGGCGATTTCCGCCGTGTCGTCTGAGTCGTCGCGGACAAACCCGCTGGCAAGCTTTGGTCAGAACGAGTGGCTTGTCGACGAGCTGTACCAGAAGTACCTCCAAGATCCCGAGTCTGTCGACAAGGCCTGGTGGAACTTCTTCGCTGACTACAACCCTGATTACGGACCGGGTCGAACCCCGGTCAGGGAGGCGGCGAACGGTACAGTGACCGCCCCCTCCCCCGCACAGGCCCCCAAGGCTCCACCCAAGGCGCCACCCGCGGCCGAGAAGCCGAAGCAGCCCGCCACTCCGGTGCCCAAGGGCGCCGAAGAGGTCAAGCTGCGCGGCGCGGCGGCCCGCACGGCCGCCAACATGGACCTGTCACTCGCGGTCCCGACCGCGACCAGCGTCCGGGCCATCCCGGCCAAGCTGCTCATCGACAACCGCATCGTGATCAACAATCACCTCAAGCGGGGCCGTGGCGGCAAGGTCTCCTTCACGCACCTGATCGGGTTCGCGATCGTCAAGGCGCTGAAGGCCATGCCGGAGATGAACTACTCCTACGCCGAGATCGACGGCAAGCCGACGCTCGTCAAGCCCGAGCACGTCGGCTTCGGCCTGGCGATCGACGTGCAGAAGAGCAACGGCGAGCGCCAGCTCCTGGTGCCCTCCATCAAGGGCGCCGAGGAGATGGACTTCCGGCAGTTCTGGATGGCCTACGAGGAGGTCGTCCGCAAGGCCCGAGCCGGCAAGCTCGGCGTCGACGACTTCTCCGGCACCACGATCTCCCTCACCAACCCCGGCACGATCGGCACCGTGCACTCCGTGCCGCGCCTCATGCCCGGCCAGGGCACGATCATCGGCGTCGGCGCGATGGAATACCCGGCCGAGTACCAGGGGGCCTCCCCCGACACGCTCTCGCGCCTGGCCGTCTCCAAGGTCATGACGCTGACCAGCACCTACGACCACCGGATCATCCAGGGCGCCCAGTCGGGCGACTTCCTGCGCACGATCCACCGGCTGCTGCTCGGCGAGGACGGCTTCTACGACGAGATCTTCGAGGCGCTGCGGATCCCGTACGAGCCGGTCCGATGGGTGCAGGACATCTCGGCCACCCACGACGACGACGTGGCCAAGTCCGCGCGCGTGATCGAGCTGATCCACGCCTACCGCGTACGCGGTCACCTGATGGCCGAGACCGACCCGCTGGAGTACAAGCAGCGCAAGCACCCCGACCTCGACATCCAGTCGCACGGCCTGACGCTGTGGGACCTGGAGCGCGAGTTCGCGACCGGCGGCTTCGGCGGCAAGCCGCTGATGAAGCTGCGCGACATCCTGGGCGTGCTGCGCGACTCCTACTGCCGCACGGTCGGCATCGAGTACATGCACATCCAGAACCCCGAGGAGCGGGCCTGGATCCAGGCGCGGGTGGAGAAGCCGCACAAGTCGCCCGAGCGCGACGAGCAGCTCAACATCCTGTCCCGGCTCAACACCGCCGAGGCGTTCGAGACGTTCCTGCAGACGAAGTTCGTCGGCCAGAAGCGCTTCTCGCTGGAGGGCGGCGAGTCCCTGATCCCGCTGCTCGACTCGGTGATCAGCGACGCCGCCGACGAGGACCTCGACGAGGTCGTCATCGGCATGGCGCACCGCGGCCGGCTCAACGTGCTGGCCAACATCGTGGGCAAGTCCTACGCGCAGATCTTCGGCGAGTTCGAGGGCAACATCGACCCGCGCACGGCGCACGGCTCCGGCGACGTGAAGTACCACCTCGGCGCGACCGGCACGTTCACCGCGCCGAGCGGCAAGACGATCACCGCCTCCGTGGTCGCCAACCCCTCCCACCTGGAGGCGGTCGACCCGGTGCTGGAGGGCGTCGTCCGCGCCAAGCAGGACCTGCTGGAGCGCGGCGAGGAGGGCTTCACCGTCCTGCCCGTGCTCGTCCACGGTGACGCGGCCTTCGCCGGCCAGGGCGTCGTGGCCGAGACGCTCAACCTGTCGCAGCTTCGCGGCTACCGCACCGGCGGCACCGTGCACGTGGTGGTCAACAACCAGGTCGGCTTCACGACCTCGCCTGCCTCCTCCCGCTCCTCGGTCTACGCGACCGACGTGGCGCGGATGATCCAGGCGCCGATCTTCCACGTCAACGGCGACGACCCCGAGGCCGTGGTGCGCGTGGGCGAGCTGGCCTACGAGTACCGCCAGGCGTTCCGCAAGGACGTCGTCATCGACCTCATCTGCTACCGCCGCCGCGGCCACAACGAGGGCGACAACCCCGCCTTCACCCAGCCGCTGATGTACGACCTGATCGACGCCAAGCGCTCGACCCGCAAGCTCTACACCGAGGCGCTGATCGGCCGGGGCGACATCACGGTCGAGGAGGCCGAGTCCGCGCTGCGCGACTACCAGGCCAAGCTGGAGCAGGCGTTCACCGAGACCCGCGAGGCGGCCAAGAAGCCGGCCGAGGCGGCCGCGATGCGGGTGCCCCCGGCCGAGGTCGTCAAGTGGTCGCACGACGACACGCCGACCGGCATCACCCACGAGACGCTCAAGCGCATCGTCGACACCCAGCTCAACCTCCCCGACGGCTTCACGCCGCACCCGCGCCTGGCGCCGGTGCTGCAGCGCCGCGGCCAGATGGTCGAGCAGGACGCGATCGACTGGGCGATGGGCGAGACGCTGGCCTTCGGCTCGCTGCTGATGGACGGCCACCCGGTGCGCCTGGTCGGCCAGGACTCCCGGCGCGGCACGTTCACCCAGCGGCACGCCGTGCTGGTCGACCGGATGACCGGCGCCGACCACACGCCGCTGAAGACCTTCAACCAGGGCACCACGAAGTTCTACGTCTACGACTCGCTGCTCAGCGAGTTCGCGGCGCTGGGCTTCGAGTACGGCTACAGCGTCGTACGCCCTGACGCGCTGGTCCTCTGGGAGGCGCAGTTCGGCGACTTCGTCAACGGCGCCCAGACGATCATCGACGAGTTCATCTCGTCGGGCGAGCAGAAGTGGGGTCAGAAGTCCTCGGTCGTGCTGCTGCTGCCGCACGGCTACGAGGGTCAGGGCCCCGACCACTCCTCCGCCCGCATCGAGCGCTTCCTCCAGGTCTGCGCGCTCGACAACATGACGGTCGCGCAGCCCACCACCCCGGCCAACTACTTCCACCTGCTGCGCTGGCAGGTGGAGTCGGAGCGGCACAAGCCGCTGGTCGTCTTCACGCCCAAGTCGCTGCTGCGGCACAAGGCGGCCACGTCGAAGTCGTCCGACTTCACCGCGGGCTCCTTCCAGCCGGTGATCGGTGACACGACGGTCGACCCGGCCAAGGTCACCAGGGTCGTGCTGACCTCCGGCAGGCTCTACTACGACCTGGCGCAGCATCGCGACAAGAGCGGCCGCGACGACGTGGCGATCGTCCGGCTGGAGCGGCTGTACCCGTTCCCGTCCGAGGAGCTCGCCGCCGAGCTGTCCCGGTACGGCGACCAGGTGGAGCTGTTCTGGGCGCAGGACGAGCCGGCCAACATGGGCCCGTGGCCGTACCTCACGCTCAAGCTGGCGGAGGACCCGCAGACCCTGAACGGCCGGGCCATCCGGCGTGTCTCGCGCAGGCCGAACAGCTCGCCGGCGACCGGGTCGCACAACTCGCACGACACGGAGCTCGAGGAGATCCAGCACCAGATCTTCGGCTGAGCCGCCGTTCGTCGAGCCCCCGGTCCGCCTTGCGCGGCGGCCGGGGGCTCACTGCTGCCCAGGCAGGCTAAAGTGCAGGCCGGACGCCTGCCGCAACTGTGAATGGAGAGCGATGTACTTCACCGATCGGGGGATCGAGGAGCTGGTCGAACGCCGCGGCGAGGAGGAGGTCAGCCTGCTGTGGCTGGGCGAGCGGCTGCGCGAGTTCGTCGATCTCAACCCCGAGTTCGAGGTGCCGGTCGAGCGGCTGGCCACCTGGCTGGCGCGGCTCGACGACGAGGACGACTGACCTCGGAGATAACGCGATACATCTTGAGTTTCCCGCTGACGCGACATATCGTGAATTGAGGAGATTCGGTGTCGCCATGAGAGAGGCGGGGGAGCATGCAGCAGTGGACGATCGACGAGCCGGGGCAGCTCACGTTCGGTGATGTGGACGCGCTGGACGTGCGCGTCGTCGCCGGACGGCTGGACGTGCTGGCCAGCGACGGCCCGGCCACCCTGGAGATCGCCGAGATCGAGCCCGGATCACCGCTCACGGTCACCTACGACGACGCCACCAGGTCGCTCGTCATCGCCGACCGCGACCTCACCTGGGAGGGCGTGCTCGGCTGGCTGCGCCACGACCGGCGCAGGACTGTACTGTCCATCACCGTGCCCAAGAGCTGCAAGGTCAAGGCGGGCGTGGTGTCCGCCCCCGCCGTGCTGGCCGGGTTCGAGCGGGTGACGCACGTCAAGAGCGTCTCCGGAGACGTCGTGCTCGACGGGGTCAGCGGCGAGATCGCCGCCAACACCGTCTCGGGAGCCGTCGAGAGCCGGGCCCTCGACGGCGATTTGTCGTTCATCAGCGTCTCGGGCGACCTGACGGTGGCCGACGGCACCCCGCACCGGCTCAAGGCCAACACCGTCTCCGGCCGCATCACGGCGGATCTCGCGCTGCGACCCACGGGTCACGTCACGTTCAACAGCGTTTCCGGTGACATCCTGGTCAGGCTGCCGGAGAACGTGGAGGCCGACGTCAGCGTCAGGTCCACCGCGGGAAGACTGGTCAGCGCGTTCGAGGAATTGTCCAACACGAGCAGTCCCGGCGCGAAGTCGCTGTCGGGACGGCTGGGTGGCGGCATGGCCTCGCTGTCGGCCATCACGGTCTCCGGCGCGGTCACGCTGCTCAAGGGAGAGAAGGAATGAGCCCTGTCTTCGGTCACGGCCGGCTCCGGCTGTACCTGCTCAAGCTGCTGGACGAGAGCCCGCGCCACGGATATGAGGTCATCCGGCTGCTCCAGGACCGCTTCCTCGGCGTCTACTCGCCCTCCCCCGGCACGATCTACCCGCGCCTGGCCCGCCTGGAGGAGGAGGGCCTGGTGACGCACGAGGTGGTCGAGGGCAAGAAGGTGTTCTCGATCACCGACAAGGGCCGCGCGGAGCTGAACGCCCGGCTCGACGAGCTCGACGACCTGGAGCAGGAGATCTCCGCCTCCGTCCGCGACATCGCCCGCGAGGTCAAGGAGGACGTCCGCGACACCGTCAAGTCGCTGCGCGACGAGCTGACCCGGATGGCCAAGGACGTGCGCACCGGCGCGGCCGAGGACGGCAAACGGCTGCGCGACCAGCAGAAGGAAGACCTCAAGCGGCTGCGCGACCAGCAGAAGCGCCAGTGGATGGAGCACGCCTACCACTGGCAGGACGAGGGCGAGCGGCTCACCCACGAATGGCGCAAGATCTGGTCGCAGGTCTGGTCCACGCTGGGCGGCCCGCCGTCCAGCCGGGCCGAGCTGGACGCCGAGCTGGGCGAGCTGCTGGCCGACTTCGTCGCCAAGGCCCGCGAGGAGGCCTCGAACGCCCGGCTGACGCCGGAGAAGCTGGCCGAGCTTCGTACGACGCTGGACGAGACCGCCCACCGCATCCACGACATCCTCGACCGCTGAGACCTCAGCGGGCCCGCTCCTACGCCGGCAAGCGTTCCGTACGGCGGGCCCGCTCCCGCACCGGCGAATCCTTCATCCGGCGGGCCCGCTCCTGGCTGTTACGCCGGCATGCGCTCCATCCGGCGGCGGCGCGCGTTCCGCTCAGCCCTGCGGGCCTGGTAGGCGATCGGCATGTACCGCAGCCGCTCCGGCAGCCGCGGCGTCAGCATCGCCACCGCGTGCCCGAGCTGCCGCAGCCGCCGCTCGTCCCTGGCGGTCCACCGCAGCCCGAGCTTCTCCCGGACGGCGGGCGGCAGGGTGCCGACGGTGACGAAGTAGTTGAACTCGCCCGCGCCGGCCCCCACCGGCGTCCACAACCGCCGCAGCGGAGCGGGCAGCCGGGGCGGCGCCGGGGTGCCGCGCATCACCGACAGCACGTCGAGCGCGGTCGCGTGCGGCTCCAGCCGGTCGCCGACCATCCGCTCGAAGTACCGCCAGAACGCATCGACGTCCTCGGGCATCTCCCGCTCGGGGACCCGCAGGATGGCGCCGAGCTGCCGCGACTCCGCGTAGAGCCGCCGCTCCTGCTCCCGCGTGAACGGGGTGCCGAAGTGCCGGTTGAGCGCGATGAACCGCTCGAACAGCGACAGGTGCACCCAGGCCCACGCCTCGCCGTTCAGCGCGTGGTAGTGCCTGCCCTGCTCGTCCACGCCGCTGATGGGCTTGTGCAGCTCCCTGAGCCGCTGCCCCTCGGCGGGGCCGTCCTCGCCGCCGTAGACCCAGAGCTGGACGGAGGTGAGCGTGCGCTCCAGCCGCCCCCACGGGTCGTCCTTGTACGTGGAGTGCTCGGCGACCGCCGCTCCGACAGCCGGATGCATCGTCTGGAGAACCAGCGCGCTGCCGGCCACGAGCAGGTTGCGGTATTCGCCGGCGGTGTCCCAGTGCATCGAACCTGGGCCGAAGGGCTCAACGTCCATGATGACCGCCTCCCGGGTGATACAACCCAATTCCTTTTGTATCACCCGGGACGGCCACAAGTAACCCTTCACTTATTCAGGCGGTAAAGACCACCTTGCCGAAGATCTCCCCCTCGGCCATGGCCGCGAAGCCGTCCCGCGCCTCGGCCAGCGGCAACGCCCTGTCGATCACCGGCCGCAGCCCGGTCTGCTCCAGGAACACCGCCAGCCGCGCCAGTTGGTCCCGCGTCCCCATCGTCGTGCCGATCACCGACAACTGCAGGAAGAAGACCCGGTTCAGATCGGCCGGCGGCACCGCGCCGCTGGTCGCGCCGGAGACGACGACGCGCCCGCCGGGCTTGAGCGACTTGAGCGAATGGTCCCAGGTGGCCTGCCCGACCGTCTCCATGACCGCGTCCACCCGCTCGGGCAGCCGCGCGCCCGGCTCGAAGACCTGGTCGGCGCCGAGCCCTCGCGCCCGCTCCCGCTTCTCCTCCGAGCGGCTGGTCGCCCACACCCGGTACCCGGCGGCCCGGCCGAGCGCGATCAGCGCGGTCGCGACGCCGCCGCCCGCCCCCTGCACCAGCACAGTGGCGCCGGGCTGCAGCCCGGCCTTGTCGAACAACATCCGGTACGCGGTCAGCCAGGCCGTCGGCAGGCAGGCGGCGTGCTCGAAGCTCAGCCCGGCGGGCTTGGGCACCAGGTTCCCGCGCGGCACGGCCACCCGCTCGGCGAACGTGCCGTCGTGCACCTCCGACAGCAGCGAGCGCCTGGGATCGAGCGTCTCGTCGGCCCCGCTGCCGATGACGGCGTGCACGATGACCTCGTTGCCGTCCTCGTCCACGCCGGCGGCGTCGCAGCCGAGCACGATCGGCAGCCGGTCCTGCCTGATGCCGACGCCCTTGAGCGTCCACAGGTCGTGGTGGTTGAGCGCGGCGGCCCGTACGGTGACGGTCGTCCACCCGTCGGGCACCTTCGGCTCTGGGTGCTCGCCCAGCGTCAGTCCGGCGAGCGGGTTGTCGGGATCGGTCTGTGTGGCGGTTACGGCGAACATGGCCGCACCTTACTCCGGGCGCCCGCCGCCGGACTTCAGCACGCCCGCCTACTTCATCGTGACCCGGATGCCGGAGATCGCCTTCGTCCGGAACGGCGCCGGTCCGGTGGCGGCGACCAGCACGTCCCCCCGGCACACCATCTCGGCCGGCCGCCCCCGCCCCTCGACCACGCCTGGCATCCTGGCCTGCCGCTCGCAGTCGGGTGTGGGCACGAGCGCCACCATCTCCCCGGTCGCGCCGCCGAACCACAGTTGCGGCCCGATCGGCTCGCCCTGCGCGTGCTCGCCCGGCTCCCCGAGCCGCACCCCGTTCCGGCCGGTCAGGACGAGGTAGCCGTCCTTGGTGACCCGGCCCCTGAGGTTCTCGGCCAGCGTCGTGCGCTGCTCGAACGTCAGCCCCTGCCCCCGGTCGTACATCGCCAGCCGCCACGGCCCGAACGCGAACAACAGCACCTGCCCGTACAGCCCGCTGCCCGCCTGGCGCGGCCACAACGTCACGTGCGGCGCGTAGTTCCGCAGCGCCCGGCCGCCGCGCGTGATCTCCACCTCTCCCCCGTACGGCGCGACGAACTGCCGGAACATCCCGTCCACCCAGCCGGCCCTGAACGGCCGCGACCCCATCCCGGCCAGCCCGAGCCCCGCCGGGTACCGCACCTCGGCCCGCGCGCCGTCGGGGAACACCACCTGGATGACCTCGTCGCCGCCCTTCTTCCTGGCGGGCACGGTCAGGATGTTGGGCGCGCTCTTGACCCTGGTCAGCGACCTGATGGGGGCGGGCGTCCGGTTCACCGAAGCGGTCTCGGGATCGGGGTCCCGGCTCACGAGCAGGCCGACAACCGGAACCAGCAGGAGCGCCAGAACCACCACCAGGCCGACCCACCGGCGGCGGCCGCGCTCGCCTGCCTCGATGACGTCGAACTGGTCAGCCACGACGTTCCTAGCCGAGTAGTGCCGGCTTGCGCCCTTACGTCTCAGTTCAGTTGAGCGGCGACCGCCAGCGCAAGCCCTGGAACCTGGCGAAATCCTTGTCGCAGGTCACGAATTCACAACCGTGCTCGATGGCGAGTGCGGCAAGGTAGGCGTCGGGGATGAGCTTTCTTCGCGCGTTCGTCTCCCGGCACAACCTGGTGAAGATCGCCCAGTGACGCTCCCCGGGCGTGACGACGATGGCGTGCGGCTGGTTACGCACCTGGTCGGCGAAGGCGAGGATGCGCTCCATGGGAGGCGGATCCTGGTGAATGGCCTCGATGCTGAGAACCCTGATGAGACCGTTGACGACATAGTCGGAAACCGCGTAGGCGGTGACGCCGTTGACCATCTCGTCGACCAGCTTGTAGCAGCTGATGTGATCTGGCGCCTCCGTGCGGAAGGCGTTGACGAGGACGTTGATGTCATTGAGCAGCATCGGCTCGCACCTGCAATGAGGTCTCGATCTCGTCGTGCTCGAACAGGCTGTAGATGAACTCCGGCGTGAGCTCGATGCCCGGCTTGAGCCGCGTGTCGGTGGTGACCAGCTCCACGCGTGGCCGCTCGGCCACCTCCGTGGACCGATGAAGCAATTGCCGCAAAGCATCCTCCATGACCGAGTTGAGACTGCGTCCGTTCCTGGCCGCGTACGCCTTCGCCTCGTTGAGGAGCGTCTCGTCGATGCGCACAGTTGTCCTCCGCATGACTCCAGCGTCCGCGCGTGACACAAAAATGTCAACACCAGATAGTAGTCACTCGGTCACAGTCTTTACGTCCCCAGTACCTCACCAAGTAGCCACATTGACCTTCCCATCACTCGCCAGCCGCACCTGCCGTCCCACCAGCTCCCGCTCCTCCGCCTCCACCAGCAACAAACCCTCCTCCACCACCGCGTAACCCCGCCCCCCGTCCACGTCCACGACCAGAAACCCCTTCTCAGCCGCTCCGTCCCGCCCGTGCGCCACGGTGTACCCCGCCACCACCCCGACCCCCTCACAGGCCTCCACCAGCGGAACCTCCTTGCCCACGTGCACCGGGGCAGGGTCACCGAGGCGCCCGCCAGGCTCGCTGGACCACACCGCGTACGTGTGCTTCGTCAGATGCATCCCCACCCCGGTCACCAGCCCGTGCCCCGACTGCGCCCGCAGCAGCCCCGCCATCGTCGCCGTCGAGTGCAGCACATAGTCGCTGGCAGGGCCGCCCGCGTACGGCAGCCCGCCGGTCACCGTCAGCCCGCGCGGGTCCATCGGGTCGAGCCCGATCGCGTCGCACGCCTGCCGCAGCGCGATCGCGAAGCAGCTGTAGACGTCCAGCGCGTGCATGTCGTCCAGCCCGAGCCCGGCCCGCTCGAAGGCGGCCTCGGCGGCCAGCGCGATGGCGGGCGAGGAGCCGAGCTCCGGCCGCGTGGCGACCTCCCAGGTGTCCTCCGCGTACGCCCATCCGCGCAGGTAGACCCGCTGATCCCGCGGCACTCCCAGCCGGTCGGCCAGCTCGGTGCTGGCCAGGACGACGGCCGCGGCCTGGTCCACCTCCAGCACGGCCACCGTGTCGCTGGTGTAGGGCCAGCCGACGAAGCGGTCGCCCAGCTCGCCGGCCGTGCGGGCGGTCCTGCGCCAGGCGTGCGGGTTGGCCGCCGCCACCTCGGTCATCGGCGCCATGATGCGGGCCCGCTCGCGCATCTCCTCCTCGATCGTGAGCCCGGCCGCCGCCCGCCGCGCGGTCTCCATGATCGGGTAGGTGTGCACCGGCAGGAACAGCCCGTGCGCGAGCGCGGACGGGTGCGGCGGACGCTCCCATCCGTAGGGCGGCTTGGGGTCGGCGGCGTGACTCCACGGCACGTGCTCCCCCGCTTTTCTGTACGCCCTGCGCGTGGCGAGCGCCTCGGCCCCCGCGACGAGGGCGCAGTCCAGCTCACCGGCCGCGATCGAGGCCGCCGCGGCACCGATGAGCAGGTGCGGAGCCGTACCGCCGACCTTGGAGTAGACCCGGTGGCGCGGTGCGGCGCCGAGACGCTCGGCGAGGCGGCCGACGGGCTCGTCGTACTGCCAGGAGTCGGTCCAGACGAGCTGAATGGAGTCGAGCCGCTCGACGGGCAGCCGCGCGTCGGCGGCGGCCTCACGCGCCACGGACTCCCAGAGGTCGAGCGGTTCGGGGCCGGGCTGCTCGCGAATGGTGCGCTGTGCGATACCGATGAGGCAGGGGGTGCGAGGGTCCATGCCACAAGTCAACCAGAACATCGCTCGGTTGATAAGGAGTGGCGTTTGATAATTGGCGTTACCGCTGTGACTCAAGAAAATTCATCCATGCTCTGACCTGCGGAGATGCCAATCTTGAATACATGCGTTTTTGCTATTTCTATAACGGAATGGAACCGGCTCATGCTTTTTAACGTCGTTTCCTGGCCGCCGGATCGCGCCGTTCACTAACGTTCCGATCGTTTTCCTGGCCCACCGGGGCGCAGTACCCCGCTCTGGGCCGCCGAAAGCTGAGAGGAGCTCCATGTATTCCCGAGCAAGGCGCATCGCGATCCCCCTCGCCGGCCTCGTGGCCATCGGGCTGGCGGCGGGAATGGTCAGCGGATCCGCGGCGAACGCGACGACCGCACCCTCGGACGTCGTCTCCAAGAACTCCGCCACCCCGGCGGAGCAGGCGGTCCAGTTCTGGACGCCGGACCGCGTCAAGGCGGCCACCGACCACGACGACGGCATCGACCTGTCCACCAAGGGCGTCAAGGGCAGCAACGACGCCCCTGACGGGCCGGCCGGCTCCGTCCCGCCGATCGGCGCCGAGAAGACCACGGCCAAGAAGAGCAAGCACGTCAACCTGCCGAACACGGTCGGCCGCGTCTTCTTCACGCTGCCGAAGGCCGACCCCCGCGACCCGAGGAACTGGCGTTACTGCTCCGCCAGCTCGGTGCAGAGCAAGTACCGCAACCTCGTGGCGACCTCCGCCCACTGCGTGTACGACACCAAGAAGAACACCTTCTACGACAACTGGATCTTCATCCCGTCCTACTGGGACGGCGACAAGGTCTGGAACGGCAAGGCTCCCTACGGCATCTACGCAGCCAAGACGTTCAACGCGCACGACGACTTCGTCGTGAAGGAGGACTACGACTACGACTACGCGTTCGTCAACGTCTTCAACGGCATCAAGGTCAACTGGGAGAAGGTCAACGGTCAGTGGAAGTGGACCGTCAAGAACGTCGGCCGTCTCGGCGACAACGTCGGCGGTCAGGGCTTCACCTGGAACCGGAGCACCAAGCTGAACGTGTTCTCGTTCGGCTACCCCGCCGGTGAGCACCCCGACGGCGACAAGCCGTACACCGGCCGGACCATGAAGTACTGCTACGGCAAGACCAAGGCGATGCCCGAGGCCAAGAAGTACAACCTCCAGGAGCACGTCGGCTTCAAGTGCTCCTTCACCGCCGGCGCCAGCGGCGGGCCGTTCATCTACAACTACAAGAGCGCGTCGCGCACCGGCTACCTGGTCGGCGTCAACAGCGTCGCGTGGGACACCGACGGCAACGACCGCTACGACCACATCTCTTCGCCGTACTTCAACACCGACACCTACAAGGTCTACAAGGCCGCCGCCAACCGCTGGACCGGCAACTGGCGGTGATCGATCGGCACCCTTGGCCCCGGTTCCCCTGGGAGCCGGGGCCATCCCCTGGGCGGAATGGAGGGATGCGGGCGAACGTGGCGTACGCCACTGGAACGAACTAATGCGACCGCGAATGGGCTCGAATTCCGAACCCGCATCTCTCTGCTCATCCTGGCTCTGACCTGCGGCTACGCGGCCCGACTAATGATCATTTACGTGTATCCGCGGCGTTCGGCTGACGGTGTCCTTATGGTTCACGATGCACTCTTGATCAGGTAACGAATCTCTATCCAAGCTGCAATACCGTCTGTACATCTGGAAAAATCCACCCTTACGACCCCAAGAAAGGCATTTCATGATCCCCCGAGCCAGGCACTTCGTGGCCGCTGCCCTCAGCAGCGCGCTGCTGATCGTGCCTGCCTTCACGGGGATCGCCCACGCCACGTCCGCCGCCACGTCTGCCTCTGACAGCAAGGTCTACGCCGTCCCCCTCGCCAAGACCCTCGCGGACGTCAAGCGAGTCGCCGACTACTGGCGCCCGGACCGCCTCCAGAAGACCGACCTGTCCACCCCCGCCACGCCCGGCTCCGGCGCCGCAGCCTCGACCACCTCGTCAGGCGCCGCCGCGGGACCCGCCGCCCCAGCCGCCTCCGCCGCTTCCGCTGCTTCCGTCAAGCGGACGGCGAGCACCGCCGGCGTCTCCCCCACGCTGCCGCGCAAGGGCACCGCCGCCAACACCATGGGCAAGGTCTTCTTCCGCTTCGGGGACAAGGAGTACTGGTGCTCCGCCAGCGCGGTCTCGGCCAAGAACCGCAGCGTGGTGGCCACGGCCGGGCACTGCGCGTACGACTCGCGCACGGCCAAGCCCGCCGACTACTGGATCTTCGTCCCGAACCCGGGCCCCGGCGGCAGCGCGCCCGACGGCATCTACGTCGGCGCCTCGATCAGCCTGCACGAGGACTGGTCGGGCAAGGGTGACTACGACTTCGACTACGCGTTCGTGACCGTGCACCGCGGTTTCACCTGGGTCGCCAAGGACGGCGCGTACGTCATGCAGGACGTCGGCCGCCTCCAGGACAACGTGGGCGGCCTCGGCCTGGAGCTGAACAAGAAGCCGGGCACGTACGCGGTCACCGCGTTCGGCTACCCGGCGGGCCAGCAGCCCGACGGGTCACACCCGTACGACGGCAAGACCCTGCAGAAGTGCCGCCCCGGCGCCACCCGCTACACCGTCGCCCCGGGCCGCGACCTCCAGAAGGGCGTCGAGCTGACGCCGTGCGACTTCAGCCCGGGCGCCAGCGGCGGCCCGTGGGTGATCTCCTACGACGAGACCCGCAGGCTCGGCAGCCTGGCCGGCGTCAACAGCCTGACCTGGAACAGGGACGCCAAGGGCCGCTACGACTCGGTGTCGGCCCCGTACTTCGACACGGTCACCGGAGAGGTGTACCGACGCGCCGCGTCGCTCGGCACCATCCCAAATGTGACCTAAGTCATAGCAACCGTTCGATCACTACGGGTGATCAGCGGCTTCTCTGTAACGACAAGGTCACGGCCAGCTTTGGAACGCTGACAGGACGTACCGGTAATCCGCACGTCCCGAGTCAAACCTGTAGTTTCCGGGCTGTCCGTTTGCTGAGTTTTGAAGGTGCACAAGGCGCCTCATGTCAGCGCAACCTGGAGTTACCTTGAAGCGAATCCTTCTTCCCGCCGGCGGAGCCCTCCTGGCCACCGGTCTGCTCGCCGCCGGCCTGTCCGGCACCGCGCAGGCCGACGGCGACGTCGCCCACGACCCGATGGCCCGCAACAACTCCGACGCCGTCTCCGTCGCCTCCTTCTGGCTGGCCTCGAACGGAGCCGCACTCCGGTCCGCGACCCAGTACACGTGGGACTCAAAGGAAGTTCGGAAGGTCGTCTCCAAGGGCGGCGCCGACCCCGACGGCCGCCCCGGCACCACGGCCCCGACCGGTGAGACGAAGTCGACCGGCAAGGCCCAGAACATCAACCTGCCCAAGACCATCGGCAAGGTGTTCTTCGTGGACGGCGGCGGCAAGTTCCGCTGGTGCTCGGCCACCTCCATCCAGTCGGCCAACCGCAACCTGGTCGCCACGGCCGGCCACTGCGTCTACGACACCGACAGCAACTCGGCCACCATGGACAACTGGGTCTTCGTCCCCGGTTACTACCAGGGCAAGACGCCGTGGGGCATCTACGTGGGCAAGCAGGCCTTCACCCACTACGACTTCGACACCTACGAGGACTACGACCGCGACTACGCGTTCGTCACCGTCTTCAACGGCATCCAGTTCAACGGCGTCAAGCAGGTGGACCGCAGGGACTACGAGCGCTTCACCGGCCCGAAGCGCTCCTGGGGCGGCCACTACTACATCCTGCTGTCCAAGGACGCGGGCCGCCTCGGCGACAACGTCGGCGGCCAGGGCTTCGCCTGGAACCAGGCCACGGGCAAGCCCGTGCGCGCCTTCGGCTACCCGGCGGCTCCGCACCCCGACGGCAACAAGCCGTACAGCGGCGTGACGCCGAAGCACTGCTACGGCAACACCACCGCCAAGACGGTCGGCGCCTCCTGGCTGAAGATCGAGGAGCACGTCGGCCTCAAGTGCGCCGTGACCCCGGGCTACGACGGCGGCCCGTGGCTGCTGAACTACAGCAACGCCAAGCGCTCCGGCTACGTCAACGGCGTCACCAGCACCTTCGCCGACCAGGACGGCAACGACCGGATCGACTACATCACCTCGCCGTACTTCGACGGCGAGACGGCCTCCGTCTACCGGGCCGCCACGAGCGCCCCCTCGGGCAAGATCGTGGGCCCGAACGGGGAGCTGTACAAGTAAGCCCTACCAGGGGAACAGCGAGGGCCTCGGCTTCCGGGGCCCTCGCTTGCTGCCTGAAGATCTTTCTTGGTTCAACTGACAGACCGTGTTTGCCTTGTCACCATGGGCGCATGCGTCGCGAAGATCTAACGGACGCCGAGTGGGATCGAGTGGCCTGCCTCCTCCCCCAGGGCGGCCTACACCCCGGCCGGACGACCGACGACCGCACCGTCATCAACGGCCTGCTCTACCAGGCCCGCACCGGCGTCCGCTGGCGCTCCCTGCCCGACCGCTACGGCTGCTGGGTCACCATCTACAAACGGCACCGGCGGTGGCTCGCGGACGGCACCTGGCAACGCCTCTCCCTCGCCCTGCACACCGGCGCCCCCACCCCCCGCCACCCCCACAGAGCCGGCCCCGCCGCCCTCGACCTGGTCCGCACCCATTCGCACGACTACCCCGACGCGCCCCCGGACCCGTCCCCCCACAAGGACTCAGCGGTACTCGCCGGCCTCCAGGCCCTCCTGGGCGGCTCGGTCAAACCCAAGGGACACTGACCCTCTTCAAGGCCCGCCGACACCCGTCGGCGGGCCTTTCTCATGCGCCCAGAACCCCTCCAGATACGGGTTTCTGAGCGAACCTGAAGATCTCCTGTGAGAAACAGGCGAAGTTAGACGGAGTTGGCTCGAATCTGGTTCCTGTGATCTGAGTCATATTCAAGCGACTACACACAGTACTGAACACCTAACGGCACTTTCGTCCCAGCAGCGACTTCCCGTACATACCCAGCACAAACGTCACGCGACGATCACGACGCGCAAATGTCTCTGACAAGTCACGGAAAGGTAACGGCGACAGGGGCGCCTACCGGATCACCCAAAGCGGGTTCCACCTGCGGAGATCACCACGCTATGTTCCTTGCTATCCCTTTACTGACGCATGGGACGCAAGTTGCGACCCACGACAGAGCAAGGAGCAGTTCCCTTGAAGCGCATCCTCATCCCCGCCGGTGGCGCCCTCCTGGCCACCGGCCTTCTGGCCGCCGGCCTCGCCGGCACCGCTCAGGCCGACGACACCGTCGCCAAGGACAACATGGCGACGACCGCGGCCAACGCCAAGGCCATCGCCGAGTTCTGGGCGGAGAGCAACGGTGCTGCCCTCAAGGCCGCTACCGAGTCCAACGTCTGGGACAAGGCTGACGTCGCCAAGCTGCAGAGCAAGGGTGGTTACAGCTCCGACACCAAGCCGGGCTCCACGGCCCCCACCGGTGAAGAGAAGAAGACCACCGCCAAGACCCAGAACGTCAACATGCCGAAGACCATCGGCAAGGTGTTCTTCGTCAACAGCAAGGGCGAGAAGAAGTGGTGCTCCGCCACTTCGATCCAGTCGCAGTACCGCAACCTGGTCGCCACGGCCGGCCACTGCGTGTACGACACGGCTGCCAACACGGACGTCCTGTCCAAGTGGGTCTTCGTCCCCGGTTACTACCAGGGCAAGTCCCCCTGGGGCATCTACGTGGGCAAGCAGGCCTTCACCCACTACGACTTCGACGTCTACGAGGACTACGACCGCGACTACGCGTTCGTGACCGTCTACAACGGCGTCAAGGTCGACGGTGGCGGCAAGGCCAAGCAGGTGTCCAAGGCCGAGTGGGACAAGCACAACGGCATCAAGGACGCCAAGGACGAGCAGATCTCGGCCGCTGAGTACCAGAAGTGCGTCGACTACAACGGTGGCGAGACCCCCGACTGCTGGGCGAAGACCACCGACCTTGAGGACCTGGCCGGCCCCGACACCCCGGGTGCCGTGAAGGTGCTCAAGGAGGTCTCGAAGGAGCAGTTCGACGCCGCTCCCACTGGGCAGAAGAACGGCGCCAAGGCCGAGCAGGCCACGGTCACCGAGTTCGTCACCGAGTCGGTGTACAAGGCGTACAAGGGCCCGGGCTACCAGAAGATTGACGCCAAGGGCAACTTCACCATCACCCACTACTACCTCAAGTACTGGGTGAAGAAGAGCCAGGACGTCAAGTACTTCAAGACCACCTTCTTCATCGTCGAGACCTCGTCCCTCGATGCTGGTCGCCTCGGCGACAACGTTGGTGGTCAGGGCTTCGCCTGGAACCAGCCGACCGGCAAGGCCGTTCGCGTGTTCGGTTACCCGGCCGCTGCTCACCCCGACGGCAACAAGAACTACACCGGCGTGACTCCGAAGTGGTGCTACGGCTCCACCACGAAGAAGCTGGTGGGCTCCGCTGCCAAGAAGATCGAGGAGCACGTCGCCCTCAAGTGCGCCATGACCGAGGGCGCCGACGGTGGCCCGTGGCTGTACAAGTACAGCAACGCCAAGCGTCTCGGCTACGTGAACGGTGTCACCAGCACCTTCAACGACCAGGACAGCAACGGCCGCGTTGACTACATCTCGTCGCCGTACTTCGACGGCGAGACGAACACCGTCTACAAGGCCGCCGCGGCCTCGTGGTCCGGCAAGATTGTCTGAAGTAACGCTTAGCGACCGGGCGTAGCCCGATCGTGTAGCTGTTAGAGGCGAAGGGCCCGGCATCCCGCCGGGCCCTTTTGCTTTCCGCCCGAATGTGAAGGCGTTTGGACGCACGGGACGTCCAGACGGTGCCATCAACTTGATGTGATCTGCGTCACACGCTCTCACCGGACCGAATCAGAGGGGTGCCGCGACCCCGCCAGTCACACTGACAACTTCCTTATGTTGATCAGGGCAAACGGCTTAGAGGCCCGCTTTACTCAGCTCCTGCCCATCAGCCACTTAAACATCACAGAACGATCACGACCGGCTTGTCCCATCTTTTCCTCCCAAAGCGGCTACCGGATTTCAAGATCGACACTGTATGTTCCTGGCTATCCCTTTACTGACGCATGGGACGCAAGAGGCGTTCCACGACAGCGCAAGGAGTTACCTTGAAGCGCATCCTCCTTCCGGCCGGTGGCGCCATTCTGGCCACTGGTCTGCTTGCCGCCGGCCTCGCCGGCACCGCCCAGGCCGACGACACCGTCGCCTCGGACGTCCTCGCCGCTGAGGCGAAGGCCATCGAGACCCTGAACTTCTGGTCCGCCTCCAACTACGCGGCCCTGAAGAACGCTGTGGCCTTCAACCCCGACGCCCTCGAGGTTTCTCAGATCAAGAGCGGTGGCGGCTATAGCTCGGACACCAAGCCGGGCTCGACCGCGCCGATCGGCGAGGAGAAGAAGACCACCGTCAAGGTTCAGAACGTGAACCTGCCGAAGACCATCGGTAAGGTTTTCTTCGAGGGCCGCGACGGCAAGCTGTACTGGTGCTCCGGCACCTCGATCCAGTCGCAGTACCGTAACCTGGTCGCCACGGCCGGTCACTGCGTCTACGACATCGCTGGCAACGACGAGGTCGTGTCCCGCTGGGTCTTCGTCCCGGGCTACTACCAGGGCAAGGCGCCTTGGGGCATCTACGTGGGTAAGCAGGCGTTCACCCACTACGACTTCGACGTCTACGAGGACTTCGACCGCGACTACGCGTTCGTCACCGTCTACGACGGCATCGGCGGTGTGCTGAACACGCCGAAGAAGGTCGCCAAGGCCGAGTACGACGCGTACCAGGGCGAGAAGTTCTCCAAGGACTACGAGATCTCGGCCGCTGAGTACCAGAAGTGCGTCGACTACAACGGTGGCGAGACCCCCGACTGCTGGGCGAAGAGCACCGACCTTGAGGACCTGGCCGGCCCCGACACCCCGGGTGCCGTGAAGGTGCTCAAGGAGGTCTCGAAGGAGCAGTTCGACGCTGCTCCCACCGGCCAGAAGAACGGTGCCAAGGCCGAGCAGGCCACGGTCACCGAGTTCGTCACCGAGTCGGAGTACAAGGCGTACAAGGGCCCGGGCTACCAGAAGATTGACGACAAGGGCAACTTCACCATCACCCACTACTACCTCAAGTACTGGGTGAAGAAGAGCACGAGCGTCAAGTACTACCGTAGCGAGCTCTTCATCGTCGTCCACGCCCTCAAGAGCGTTGGCCGCCTCGGCGACAACGTTGGTGGGCAGGGCTTCGCGTGGAACCAGCCTTCCGGCAAGTACGTCCGCACCTTCGGCTACCCCTACGGCCCGCACCTGGACGGCAACAAGCCGTTCACCGGTGTGACGCCGAAGTGGTGCTACGGCAAGACCGCCAAGAACGCCCTCCTCATCCCCTCCAAGAAGGTCGAGGAGCAGCAGTCGCTGAAGTGCACCGTGACCGCCGGCTACGACGGTGGCCCCTGGCTGTACAAGTACAGCAACGCCAAGCGTCTCGGCTACGTCAACGGTGTCACCAGCCTCATCGCTGACACCGACAAGAACAACCGCTACGACACGATCACCTCGGCTTACTTCGACGGTGAGACCGCCGCGATCTACAAGGCCGCTGCGGCCGTGTGGTCCGGCAAGCTCATCAAGTAGTAGCTGCGGACCGTGGACGGCGACTTGTTCGGCGTTCGACAGCAGTAACCCAAAGGGCTCGGCATCCAGCCGGGCCCTTTGGCCTTTCTGCCAGAAATCTGGTTTTCGCCCTTACCAGTGTGACTAGTGAGTCGATAGGGTCTTTACACCCTTTTTGACAACTGTGGAGCCTCCCCTTGAAGCGCCTGCTCATCCCCCTCGCCGCCGTCGGCCTGAGCGCCGCCGTACTCGCCTCTCCCGCCGCCGCCGCCCCTGACTGGGCGCAGGACAACCTGCAGCCGAAGCCGGCCGACGCGTACGGTGCCGCATATTTCTGGCTCGACTCCAACGGAGCAGCCCTCCGCAAGGCCACCCAGTACAACATCGACGCCAAGGACGTGCCCAAGCTCGTCAGTTCGGGCGGTTCGAGCAAATTCGACGGCAAGCCCGGAATGACCGGCCCGACCACCACCGCCAAGGCCACCGCCAGTAAGAACGTCAACCTGCCCAAGACCATCGGCAAGGTGTTCTTCCTGGACAAGGAAGGCAAGTACCGCTGGTGCACGGCCACGTCCATCCAGTCCAGGAACCGTAACCTGGTCGCCACCGCGGGCCACTGCGTCTTCGCCAACGGCAAGGACGACGTCTTCGACAAGTGGATCTTCGTCCCCGGCTACTACCAGGGCAAGGCGCCCTGGGGCGTCTACGTGGGCGCCTACGCGTTCACGACCTACGACCTCGACACCTACGACGACTACGACGGCGACTTCGCGTTCGTGGCCGTGCACAACGGCTTCGCCCTCGACGGCTCGAAGCAGGTTTCCAAGGCCGACTACGACAAGTGGCTGGGTGACAAGTGGGCCAAGGACGTAGAGATCACCCAAGCGGAGTACACGAAGTGCGTTGACTTGCACGGTGGGGAGACGTCCGACTGCTGGGCGAAGCTCGCCACCAACGCCGACGTTGTCGGGCCCGATTACACCGGTGAGAAGAAGCGCGCCTTCAAGGAAGTGTCCAAGGAGGAGTACGACAAGGCGCCCACCGGCAACGGGAACGGGGCCCAGGAGCCGCTCAAGACGGTCGTCGACATGGTGACCAAGTCGGAATACGAAGCGTACAAGGGCGTCGGGTACCGCAAGATCGACTCTCGCGGCAACTACACGATCACCCACTACTTCCTGGGCTACTGGGTCAAGGAGACCACGAAGACCCTGTACTACAAGACCGTCTTCACAGTCGGCCTGGCCAAGGACCTCGGCCGCCTCGGCGACGTGGTCGGCGGCCAGGGCTTCGCCTGGAACCAGCCCCTCGGCCAGCAGGTGACGGTCTTCGGCTACCCCAGCGCCCCCCACCCCGACGGCGACCGCCCCTTCACCGGCGTCACCCCCAAGTGGTGCTCCGGCAAGACCGGCACGAAGAGCGTCCAGGTCAACACCTTCAAGGTCGAGACCCACCAGACCCTCAAGTGCTCCATGACCTTCGGCGCCGACGGCGGCCCCTGGCTCATGAAGTACAACAACAGCAAGCGCACCGGCTACGTCAACGGCGTCACCAGCCTGTTCGCCGACAACGACGGCAACGACCGGGTCGACACGATCAGCTCGGCCATCTTCGACGGCGAGACCGCCGACGTCTACAACAAGGCGAACTACGCCGAGACGAAGAAGATCGTCGGCCCGAACGGCGAGCTGCTGAAGTAGGTCCACGATGGGCCCGGGCAGCAGTGGCCTGGGCCCATCGCAGGGGTCACACGGCGGTCAGCTCGCGAGTACGCTCCCGCAACGCCGCCACCACCCGCTCATGCTTGTACGGCTCCAACCGCCGCCGAAGATCAGCCGCATAGGACCGGGACCGCACGGACTGAAGCTCAGCGGCCAGCGTCAGCGCACTGGCCGCAGCGGAACAGGCTTCCTCCAGCTCCCCGCACTGCAACAGCCCGGCGGCCAGCAGCGAGAGGTTGAACATCCGCCCCCGCACGTACCGGGAGTCCATGTCGAGCGACCGCCGCGCCTGCCGGACGACCCGCTCGCCCTCCCCCAGGTCGCGGAAGCAGTGGGCGAACTTGGCGGACAGGTAGGCCTCGTCGAAGTAGCTGAGCCACTTGGGCTCCTCGGCGGGCTTGCGGGTGTCGAAGGCGCACTCGGCCTCGTGCAGGGAGTGGCCGCAGGACCGGCCGTCGCCCAGGCCGGCGTGTGCGTGGGCCTCCAGGACGTGCGCGGAGGCGAGGAGGGTCTTGACCCCGGCTGTGCGGGCCGCCATCTGGGCGGCTCTGGCGAGGTCGAGGGCGTGGGCCGGCTGGCCCATGTAGATGGCCTGGTGTGCCATGCCGGCCAGGATCTCGCCGCCCAGCGTCTGGTCGTCGGCGCCTCTGGCCAGGCGGAGTGCCTGGATGAGGTAGCGCTGGGCGAGGCCGTGCTGCTCCATGTCGTAGGCCATCCATCCGGCCAGGCGGGTCAGCTCCGCGGCCGCGGCGGCCAGTTGCCTGCCGGTGGATTCGCCGTACGAGCCGTCCTTGAGCAGGGGGGAGACGGCGGTGTCGAGGTATTTGACGACGGACGAGCGGACGCGTCCGCTGCCGAAGCGGTTGTCGAGCTCACCGAACGAGCGGGTGACCTCGTGGATGGCGGCGATGTCGGCGCGGCCCACCCGCCGCACCCCTGTGCCGCTCGGGCGCCCCTCAGAGGGCGATGTCAGCCAGCGTACGGCTCCAACAGAGCCTGCTCCTATCGCGAACGTCGAGTCGATCAGGAACCTCCGTCTCTCTACATCGGCCCGCCACAGCGCCGTCACGGTCGCGACCCCCTCCTGCCAGGTGTGCGTGAACTCCTGTCCGAGATCGAGGGGTGTGGTGACGGCCGGCATGCCCAGGTCCTCTGACGAGGTGGGTCTGCCGAGCCGGAGTGCGAAGATCTCGGCGAGCAGGCACGGCACCGGGTCGCGCGGCCGCTGGCCTCCGATCCAGCGCAGGACGGAGCTGTGGTCGTACTTCAGTCCCGGTGTGCCACGTGCGGCTCCCAGATCGTTGAGGCGCCTGGCCAGTCCCTTGTGGGAAAACCCCGCCTCCGCGATGAGCTGCTGCAGCAGGCGATTCGGCTCGCGTTCCATCGCTCTCCTCGTCGCAGGAGTCGGCGCCCACATCATTACAGAGAGCTACTGTTATAGCACCTTGCGTAAAGGGATTATGGCAGTTCCCAAAGGTCACCCAAACTCCATCCCACACCCCAGGCCCGTTCTGCGCGTGATCAGGCGGGCCTGGCTCCTGGACGGGGATCTCAACTACCCACGAAGCGCCCCCATAACCCAAACCTGCCCGGGGGCAGCAAAAAAGGGGCGGACGAGGGCCGGAAAGGCCGCTCGCCCGCCCTGCGACGCCTAAGCCGCCCCGTGACGCCTAGACGCGGGCCACGCCGTCAGCCCGCGCCTGAGCCGCCACAGCGGCCGTCACGGCGGGCGCGACGCGCTCGTCGAAGGGGCTCGGGATGATGTACGTGGCCGTGAGGTCGTCGCCGACCACGCCGGCCAGCGCGTTGGCCGCGGCCACCTTCATGTTCTCGGTGATCGCGGTGGCCCGCACGTCGAGGGCGCCGCGGAACACCCCGGGGAAGGCCAGCACGTTGTTGATCTGGTTGGGGAAGTCGCTGCGCCCGGTGGCCACGACCTTGACGTGCTTGGCGGCCACGTCGGGGTGCACCTCGGGCGTCGGGTTGGACAGGGCGAACACGATGCCGTCGGGCGACATGGACGCGATCGCCTGCTCCGACACGGTCGAGCCGGACAGCCCCAGGAACAGGTCGGCGCCTTCCAGGGCCTCCTCCGTGGAGCCGGTGTGCCCGCCGCGGTTGGTGTCGCGGGCCAGCGCCTGCTTGACCGGGTTGAGTCCCTCCCTGCCCTCGTAGATCATGCCCTTGGAGTCGGAGACCGCGATGTCGCCGATGCCCGCTTCGAGAAGGATGCGGGTGACGGCGACGCCGGACGCGCCCGCGCCGGCCACCACGGCCCGCAGGTCGCCCAGCTCGCGGCCGGTCAGGCGGGCGGCGTTCTTCAGCGCCGCCAGCGCCACGATCGCGGTGCCGTGCTGGTCGTCGTGGAAGACGGGGATGTCGAGCAGGTCGCGCAGCCGGTTCTCGATCTCGAAGCAGCGGGGGGCGCTGATGTCCTCGAGGTTGATGCCGCCGAACGAGGGCGCCAGGCGCACCACGGTCTCCACCAGCCCGTCGACGTCGGTGCAGTCGAGGCAGATGGGCACGGCGTCCACGCCGGCGAACTCCTTGAACAGCAGCGCCTTGCCCTCCATGACGGGCATGGCGGCGGAGGGGCCGATGTCGCCGAGGCCGAGCACCGCGGTGCCGTCGGAGACGACGGCGACCACGTTGGAGACCCAGGTGTAGTCGTCGGCCAGCGCGGGCTTGTCGGCGATGGCGGTGCAGACCCGGGCGACGCCGGGCGTGTACGCGAGCGACAGGTCGTCGGCGTCGCGGACGGGAACGGTGGAGCGGATCTCGATCTTGCCTCCCCTGTGCAGGGCGAAGGCGGGATCGAGGTCGGGTGTTTCGACGGAAGCAGAAGCGGGCGTGGCAGCCACAGCGACCCCTGTAGTCATCGGTAGCGGAAGAAACCTTCGGCGGACGAGCGCGAGCGGGCTGGCTTCGGTAGCTGCCAGGATCCCCTCGCCGATCGTCTGGTGAGGGGGTTCGGGGGTCACCCGTCTCCCCATAGTGCCACATGGTGAGATGGTGTTCGGTGTCGGTGATGACGCCGTTCTGTTGACGCATCGTTAAACGGCGGGTGACAGCCTGGGGCAAAACCCCATTTAAACTGCACAAAACGCAAGTTTCGTGGCATTTCACATCGAGGAGGCCGTACATGGCCCTCAGACCCCTGGGCCGCCGTGGGTACGCCGCCGGCGCGCTCGCCTTGACGGCTGCTCTCGCGCTGACCGCGTGCGGCAGCGACACGGGCTCCGGCTCCACCAGCGCCAGCGCCTCCGCGGGCGCGGGCGGCGTCAAGGTGGTGCAGCCGGGCAAGCTCACGGTCTGCACCAACATTCCGTACGAGCCGTTCCAGTTCAAGGACGACAGCGGCCAGATCGTCGGGTTCGACGTGGACATCGTCGATCTCGCCGCGAAGAAGCTGGGCCTGACCCAGAACATCGTGGACATCGACTTCGCCGTCATCAAGTCCGGCGCCGCCATGGCCGCGGGCAAGTGCGACGTCGCCGCAGCGGGCATGACGATCACCGACGAACGCAAGCAGAACATCGACTTCTCCGAGCCCTACTTCGACGCCACGCAGGCCCTGCTGGCCAAGAAGGGCACCGGCGCCACCTCGCTGGAGGACGTCAAGGCCAAGGGGCTCAAGCTCGGCGCCCAGGCCAGCACCACCGGCCTCGACTACGTCAAGAAGCAGGGCTTCGACCCCACCGAGTACGCCGACTCCGCCAAGGAGCTGCTGGCCCTCCAGGCCGGCCAGGCCGACGTGATCGTCCAGGACCTGCCCGTCGTCCTCACCTGGCTGAAGAAGCCCGACGTCGCGGCCAAGTTCGAGATGATCGGCAGCCTCGACACCGGCGAGCAGTACGGCATCGGCCTGAAGAAGGGCGCCGACCCGACGCTGCTGAAGACGATCAACGAGGAGATCGCCAAGGCCAAGCAGGACGGCACCTACGAGAAGATCTACGTGAAGTGGTTCGGCAAGAAGCCCGGCGAGCTGGGCTGATCCATGGCCGACCAGCCGAAGACGGCTGAGCCTGGGCGCGCCAGGCTCAGCCCTCGGAAGAAGCAGCGGATCAGCCGGGGCATCCAGTACGTCGTACTGGCCGCCGCGCTCGTCGCCGTCGTCCTGTACGCCGACTGGCCCAGCCTCGCGCAGAACTTCGCCAAGCTCGACGTGGCGGAGGAGGCGCTGCCCGAGCTGTTCACCATCGCGCTGCGCAACACGATCATCTACACGGTGGGCGGGTTCGTCTTCGCGTTCGTGCTGGGCCTGGTGCTGGCGCTCATGCGGCTCTCGCAGGTCCGCCCGTACCGCTGGATCTCGCTCATCTACATCGAGATCTTCCGCGGGCTGCCCGCGCTGCTGATCTTCCTGCTGATCGTGTTCCTGCCGCTGGCGCTGCCGGGCTTCGAGGTGCCCGGCGGCACGTACGGGCAGGGCATACTCGGGCTCGGCCTGGTCGGCGCGGCCTACCAGGCGGAGATCTTCAGGGCCGGCCTCCAGGCCGTGCCCAAGGGGCAGACGGAGGCCGCCAGGTCGCTCGGCATGTCGGCCACCCGCGCCCAGATCACCGTGGTCATCCCGCAGGCCATCCGGATGGTCATCCCGCCGACCACGAACCAGTTCGTGGCGCTGCTCAAGGACTCGTCGCTGGTGCTGTTCCTCGGCGTGTCCGGCGAGTACGTCGAGCTGGCCAAGTTCGGCAACGACCTGGCCTCCCAGTACGCCAACGCCACGCCCATCATGGTCGCCGGCGTCACGTACCTGATCGTGACCATCCCGCTGGGCTACCTCGCGTCCCGGCTTGAGGGGCGTAAGGGGAGGAGCCGATGACAACGCACGCGATCGAGCTGCGCGACCTGCACAAGCACTTCGGCAAGAACGAGGTGCTCAAGGGCATCGACATGACCGTCGACCCCGGCCAGGTGGTCTGCGTCATCGGCCCGTCGGGCTCGGGCAAGTCCACGCTGCTGCGCTGCGTGAACCTGCTGGAGACGCCCACCAGGGGCAAGGTGTTCGTGGAGGGCGCCGAGGTCACCGACCCCGACGTGGACATCGACGCCGTACGCCGCCGTATCGGCATGGTCTTCCAGCAGTTCAACCTGTTCCCGCACATGACGGCGCTGGAGAACGTCATGATCGCCCAGCAGCGGGTGCTGAAGCGGAGCAAACGGGAGGCGGAGGTCGTCGCCCGCGACAACCTGGACAAGGTCGGCGTGGGCGCCAAGTGCGACTCCCTGCCGGGCCAGCTCTCCGGCGGCCAGCAGCAGCGCGTCGCCATCGCCAGGGCGCTGGCCATGAACCCCAGCCTGATGCTCTTCGACGAGCCCACCTCGGCGCTCGACCCCGAGCTGGTCGGCGACGTGCTCACCGTCATGCGCAAGCTGGCGGAGGAGGGCATGACCATGCTCGTGGTCACCCACGAGATGGGGTTCGCGCGGCAGGTGGCCGATCGGGTGGTGTTCATGGACGGTGGCGTGATCGTCGAGGACGGCGCTCCGGCGCAGGTCATCGGCGACCCGCGGCATGAGCGCACCCGCACGTTCCTGCACCGCGTCCTGCACCCCGAGGACTGACCGCCCGGAACGGCGCGGCTGGGGCACGTCCACACACCACCTCCCAGCCGCGCCGCGCCACACACGACCGTCCGCGCGCCCCCGCCCGCGCGCGCCGTCTCCCACCGGAACGACACCCCTGTCTTCTGCTGTAATAGACCAGCATGGACCTGACCTCTTACGCCGAGTGGGCGGTCCGGCTGGCCAACGACCCTGACCCGCCGCCCGAGCTGACCGGCCTGCGCGACGAGCTGGCCGCCGTGTTCGACGCCGCCGGCGACGAGCGTGCCGTGGCCGAGCGCCTGAACGCCCTCCTGGTGCGCTATCCCGTACGCCCCCAGCTCTCGGACCACGACGGCCGCCAATGGCACCTCCACCTGGCCGAGGACCCCGCCGCGACCGCCGTCATGGGCCTGGCCGCGGTCGTCGCCGAGCTGGGCGCGGACCGTCTGGGACGCTGCCGTGAGCCGCACTGCGGCCTGGCCTTCCTCGACACCTCCTCCAACCGCTCCCGCCGCTACTGCTCGCCCCGCTGCGCGAGCCGCGCCAACGTCGCCGCCTTCCGCGCCCGCCGCAGGAACCGCGCCTGACCCGCGAGGACGACGCCGCCTGAAGACCGGACGGCGTCAGCGCCGGCGCAGGAGCGGCCAGTAGCGCAGCACCACGCGCCCCACGATCTCGTTCACAGGCCCGAAGTCCCAGCTGTCCCGCCGCCCGCCGGCCCGCTGGTTGTCGCTCTCCAGCCACCACCCGTCGGCCCCGTGCCACTGCGCCCGTTTGACGATGAGCCGATCGGGATCACCGGGCAGCCTCGCCACCACGAGGTCGCCGGGGTGCACGGCGGCCCCCCGGCGCACGAGGAGCCAGTCTCCCGGCACCAGCGCGGGCCGCATCGAATCCCCTTCGACACGCACTCTCATCGTCGTTGACCCCCTACTCCGCAGGCATTGGGACCCGAGTAAGGTCGTTGAAGGACCAAGCTGATTCAGCATCCAGGAAGGATTTTCTGATGCTCGCACGACTGCTACGACCCAAGCATGTCGCTTCCGCACACTGCGACCTGCCCTGTGGGGTCTACGACCCCGCTCAGGCCCGTATCGAGGCCGAGTCGGTCAAGGCGATCATGGAGAAGTACGCGGCGAACGAGGACCCGGTCTTCCGCGCCCGCGCCATCAAGATCAAGGAGGAGCGGGCCGAGCTGGTCAAGCACCACCTCTGGGTGCTGTGGACCGACTACTTCAAGCCCCCGCACCTCGAGCAGTACCCTCAGCTCCACCAGCTCTTCTGGGACGCCACGAAGCTCGCGGGCGCCGCGGGCGCCAAGGGCACCGTGGAGGTCGCCAAGGCGGAGGACCTGCTGGGCAAGATCGACGAAATCTCCAAGATCTTCTGGGAGACCAAGGCCGCCTAAAACGGCACATAGGGCTCTGTGCGGTTACCAACCGCACAGAGCCTTTTCCGTAGATGGCGAGTCTGATTCATCCAAGCACCTCTGAAGGGCGGTAAGTTGCAGTCAGCGTCGGATTCGCGAGGAGGAACGTGACCGAGGAAACCGAGACGCGCGCGGAGGGCGTGGCAGGCATCCGTGACGTGGTGAGCATCAGGCTCCCCGCGGCGAGTGCCTACTTGTCTGTGCTGCGTACGGCAACCGCCGGCTTGGCGGCGCGGCTTGACTTCACCCTGGACGAGATCGAGGACCTGCGGATCGCGGTCGACGAGGCTTGCGCCATGCTTCTCAACGAAGCTGTGCCGGGCACCGACCTCACCGCCGAGTTCGAGCTCACCGGGCAGGAGATGCAGGTCAGGGTCGAGGTGGCGACCGTCGGCAGCTCCGCGCCCAAGCGTGACGACTTCGCCTGGATGGTGCTGACCGCCCTGGCCGACGACGTCGACGCGGTGACAGACTCCCCCGATCGCATGGCGATCGTCCTGCGTAAGCGCCGAGGCGCGGCCCGGAGTACGGCAGGGCCGGCGTGACGGAAAGGACTGGAGCCATGGCCACCAGCGAACACGCCGTGCCCGACAGGGTGCGCGCCCGCATGCTCTTCGCCGAGCTGGCCGAGCTGGGCCCCGAGGAGCCGCGCCGCCAGCGCATCAGGGATGAGCTGGTCGAGCTTCACCTTCCCCTGGTCGAATACCTGGCTCGCCGCTTCCGCAACAGGGGCGAGTGGCTCGACGACCTCACCCAGGTCGCCACCATCGGGTTGATCAAATCCATCGACCGGTTCGACCTGAACCGGGGGGTGGAGTTCTCCACCTACGCCACGCCCACGATCGTGGGCGAGATCAAGCGGCACTTCCGCGACAAGGGCTGGGCGGTCCGCGTGCCGCGCAGGCTGCAGGAGCTGAAGCTGTCGCTGACCAAGGCGATAAGCGATCTGTCCCAGCGGGAGGGGCGCGCCCCGACCGTGGCGGAGCTGGCCTCCTACCTCAAGATGACCGAGGAGGAGGTGCTCGAAGGGCTCGAATCGGCGAACGCGTACTCCACCGTCTCGCTGGACGCGCCCGACTCGGGCGACGACGACGCCCCGGCGGTGTCCGACTCGCTCGGCATCGTGGACGAGTCGCTGGAGGGCGTGGAGTACCGCGAGTCGCTCAAGCCGCTGCTCGAACGGCTGCCGCCGCGCGAGAAGCGCATCCTGCTGCTGCGCTTCTTCGGCAACATGACGCAGTCGCAGATCGCCACCGAGCTGGGCATCTCGCAGATGCACGTCTCGCGTCTGCTCGCCCGCACGCTGGCGCAGCTGCGCGAGGGTCTGACCGCCGACGACTGAGGCCCCGGTCTTCCGCGCGTCGCCGCCCCTCACGGGCCGATGTGCGGAAACCACCCCTCCAGGGCCGAGGCGGCTTCAACGCCGCGGAGCGTCCGTCGTCTGATCGTCGCCGTAGAGCGCCCGCGTGGTGGGCGGGGACAGCAGCGTCACGAGCCCCGCCAGGGCCACGACGATCAGCGGGATCCCGAGCTGCGGCAGCCCCGAGGTGATGAGCGTGCCGCCGATGGGCACGAGGAAGATCTGGGTCAGCACGGCCGGCGAGCGCCCCCACCGCTCGGTCCTGAACAGCCCGCCATACGCCACCCACAGCAGACCGGCCCCGATGAGCAGGCCGAAGACCGCTTCCGCGAGGGCGGTGGTGATGTCGTCGGGCGCCCCCGTGAGGGTCTCCACCGCGACGTAGACGCCGAGTCCGAGCGCGACCAGCCCTTCGAGGGCGACGACCCCGGCGGCGATCAGGAGAGTAAGCGGGCGACCGTTCACGTCCGTACCTTACCTCTCGGGCCGGACGAGGCGGGAAATAGGACGTTCGGCCGATAAATCGGACAAGGCCACCGGCTACGCTGGCGTCATGCGCGCAATGCTGCTGGTCAACCCCAAGGCCACGACCACGAACGCCCGTACGCGGGACGTGCTCATCCGCGCACTCGGCGCGGCGGTCGAGCTGTCCGTCGAGGAGACCCGCTACCGCGGGCACGCCGCCTCCCTGGCGGCCACCGCGCGGTCCAAGGGCTACGACGTGGTCGCGGTGCTCGGCGGCGATGGAACGATCAACGAGACCGTCAACGGCCTGCTGAACCCGGTCAACGGCGAGGATCCGGCGTACGGCGACGACCCGAGCGCCGGCCGCCCCGGCCTGATCGTCATCCCCGGCGGCAGCGCGAACGTCTTCGCCCGCGCGCTGGGCCTGCCCAACGACCCCGTGGAGTCCACCGGCCAGGTGCTGGAGGCGCTCAGGGACGACCGGCGCAGGACGGTGGGTTTGGGCCAGGCCCTTTGGGAGGGGCAGAGCCGCTACTTCACCTTCTGCTCGGGGATGGGGTACGACGCAGAGGTTGTACGGGCCGTGGAGGGTCTTCGGGGCACCGGGCGTAAGGCTACCCCTGCACGGTATGTGAACACGGCTCTGAGACACTATCTGGCCACGGACAAGCGGCATCCCGCGATGACCGTGACCGGCCCGGGCATCCCGTCCGCCGGAGGGGTGTTCATGGCGATCGTCTCCAACACCTCACCGTGGACGTACGTGGGCAGCAAGCCGGTCCGTCCCACCCCGTGGGCGAGCTTCGAGACGGGCCTCGATCTCCTCGGGATGCGGCGCATGGGGCCGATGACGCTGGCGAAGGTGATCAGTCACATCCTCACGGAGAGTGACATCCTTCCGTCCGGCCGGCACCTCGTCCAGATGCACGACGAGGCCGAGATCACGCTCACCGCCGACCGCCCCGTGGCCTTTCAGCTGGACGGCGACTACCTGGGAGAACGCGAAACCGTAACATTCCGGTCTACACCGAACGCGTTACAAGTTCTGGTCTAGCCGGTTACATTCGGTCATTGTGTGACGCATCCGACATCCATAACCGCCAAAACTTCCCGCCAACCCCCTTGCGTGCACTCTGCGTGGCTGACAGGCTCGTTCATGACGTCGGAACGTAGGACCTTTAAACACCCCAGGGTCCTCCGATGATCAGCGGGCGACCCCGGTCCTCACAGGATCCGGGTAATTGTTCGCGCGAGTTAGTGAAACTCTTCACAAAGTAGTAGCCGCACGGAGCCGACCAGAGGCTCCATCTACTAAGGAGTGGACGCATGGACTGGCGCCACCGAGCTGCCTGCCGTGACGTGGACCCCGAGCTGTTCTTCCCGATCGGCAACACCGGCCCGGCACTCATGCAGATCGAGGAGGCCAAGCAGGTCTGTCGTTCCTGCTCGGCCGTCGAATCCTGTCTGAAGTGGGCGCTGGAGTCCGGCCAGGACGCCGGCGTCTGGGGCGGTCTGAGCGAGGACGAGCGCCGCGCGCTCAAGCGCCGCTCCGCCCGGGCCCGCGCCCGCGCCACCGCCTGACGATCCCCCGCACGACGAGACGGCCCGCGACGCAGCAGCGGCGCCGTCGTTCAGCAGGCGTTGAGGACCAGACCTAGCTGGGCGGGAGCGGGATCGACAGCACGACCTCCGTGCCGCCTTCCAGGCGCGGCTCGATGGTGAGCCGCCCGGACAACTCCCCCTCGACCAGCGTACGCACGATCTGCAGCCCCAGACTGGTGGAGCTGTCGAGGTCGAAGCCGCTGGGCAGGCCACGCCCGTCGTCCCAGACGGTCACGTTGAGCCGCTCGTGCGCCGACTCGACCACCACCTGCAGCCGCTTGGGCCGCCCGTGCTGCAGCGCGTTCTGCAACAGCTCGGTCAGCGCCATGGCCAGCGGCGTGGCGATGAGCGAGGGCAGCACCCCGAACGCCCCCGCGCGGCGCGGCGTGACCGCCACCTCCGGCGACGACACCTCGCCCGCCATCGCGATGACCCGATCGGCGATCTCGTCGAAGTCGACGAACTCCTCCGGCGCGTGCGACAGCGTCTCGTGCACGATCGCGATCGACCCGACCCTGCGCACCGCCTCCTCCAGCGCCTCCCGCCCCTCGGGCACCTGCAGCCGCCTGGCCTGGAGCCGCAGCAGCGCGGCCACGGTCTGCAGGTTGTTCTTGACCCGGTGGTGGATCTCGCGGATCGTGGCGTCCTTCGTCATCAGCTCGCGCTCGCGCCGCCGCAGCTCCGTGACGTCCCTGATGAGCACCAGCGCGCCGATGCGGCCGCCGCCGACGATCAGCGGGATGGCCCTGAGCTGCACGATCGTGCCGCCCGACTCGACCTCGGTCTCCTTCGCCGCGCGCCCGCTGGCCACGATCATCAGGTCTTCGTTGATCGGCTCGTCGGAGTAGCACAGCGTCGCGGTGACCCGGCCCAGCTCGGCGCCGACGAGGTCGGCGTGCAGGCCGAGCCGGCGGTAGGCGGACAGCGCGTTCGGGGAGGCGTACGTCACGCGCCCGGCCCTGTCGAGCCGCAGCAGGCCGTCGCCGACGCGCGGCGAGCGCACCAGGATGGGCTCCTCGCCGGAGAACGGGAAGCGCCCCTCCGCCACCATCTGCGCCAGGTCGGAGGCGCTCTGCAGGTAGGTCAGCTCCAGTCGGGACGGCGTGCGCGCCGAGGAGAGGTTCGTGGAGCGCTGGATGACCGCCAGGAAGCGGCCCTCGCCGCCCTCGACCGCCCGGCGCACGGGGATGGTCTCCTCGCGCACGGGCACGCCGGTCGACCAGTCGGGGTCGCCCTCGCGGCAGATGCGGCGCTCATTCCAGGCCGTGTCGATGAGGTTGCGCTCGCCCTTGGCGGCCACGGTGCCGACGATGTCGTCGTGGTAGACGGTGGGGCCGGTCGTCGGGCGCATCTGGGCGATCGCGATCCAGCCGCTCTCCCCCAGCAGCGGCGCCCACAGGATGAGGTCGGCGAACGACAGGTCGGCGAGCAGCTGCCAGTCGGAGACCAGCGAGTGCAGCCAGTCGAGGTCCGCCTCGTCGAGCGCTGTGTGGCGGGCTACGAGGTCGCTGAGAGTCGGCACGAGTGCATCATGCGTGCTTTCCCCCGCAACAACCAAACCGACTCCCGGTGAGAGCGAGCAGGGTTGAGCCGATACGGGACGAGCAGGCAGAGTTCCCGCCAGCGGGGGCATAACACCATACGGTGGAGGGTCAATCTCATATTGTGAGAACCGTCACATGGCCGAAACAGCCGGATCCCAGGATGGGGCGGTGCACGTCGAGCCGGAGGTGATCCACACGGGCAGGTGGCTCAACCGCGACACGGCGCGTGAACAGGCCTCGGTTACGATCGCGCGCGCTGCTGTGGATATCCTTCACAATCAACCTGAGCTGCCCGGATCCGCGTGTGCTCACACCCGTACGCGCCCGGAGCCCGCGGGCCGCTCCTGCCCGTGGTTGACCGCTCGGGCCGAAGTGAGTTCCGATGATCTCGCGGTGATCAGACACGCCCTCACCGCCGTGGCAGAAGTGAAGGTGAGAGCGTGACAGACGACAGCCCCCGCGTTCCGAAGTACTACGACGTCAAACGGGCCCTGCTCGAGCTCACCAAGACGCTGCCCCCCGGCACGGCCCTGCCTCCTGAACGCACGCTGGCCGTACGGTTCGAGACCTCCCGCACCACCGTCAGGCAGGCGCTGACCGAGCTGGTCGTCGAGGGACGGCTGCTGCGCATCCAGGGCAAGGGCACGTTCGTGGCGCAGCCCAAGGTCGCCCAGGTGCTGCAGCTCACCTCGTACATCGGGGATCTGCGCACGGCGGGCCTGGAGCCCGACACGAAGATACTGGAGATCGGCTACATCACCGCGGACGAGGCGCTCGCGCGGCGCCTGGCCATCAACCCGGGCGGCCGCGTGCTGCGCATCCACCGCCTCAGGCTCGCCAACGGCGAGCCGGTCTCGATAGACACCACCCACCTGTCCGCGCGCCGCTTCCCCCGCCTGCGGCGCGAGCTGGAGGTGCACGCGTCCCTGTACGAGACGCTGCACAACGCCTACAACGTCCGGCTGACCGACGCGGAAGAGATCATCGAGACCGTCCTGGCGACCCCCTACGACGCCAAGGCGCTCGGCGTGGACGTCGGCCTGCCGATGCTCCTGCTCACCCGGCACGCCTTCGACGCCGACGGCAACCCCGTCGAGTGGGCGCAGTCGCTCTACCGCGGCGACCGGTACAAGTTCGTCACCCGCCTGCGCCGCCCATGAGCGTCCTCGTCGTCACGGGCACCGGCACAGGCGTGGGCAAGACGGTCGTGACGGCGGCGGTGAGCGCGCTGGCGCTGGGCCGCGGGTCCGCGGCGGCGGTGGTCAAGCCCGCGCAGACCGGCCTGGCCGACGGCGAGCCCGGCGACGTGGACGAGGTCATCCGGCTGTCGGGCGTCACCACCACGTTCGAGCTGGCCCGCTTCCCCGGCCCGCTGCCGCCCGCAGCGGCGGCCAGGGCGGCGGGAGCGCCGCCCGTGTCGCTGTCCACGGCCGCCGGGCTGGTGCGGGAGCTGGCGGAGAGCAACCGGCTCGTCGTCGTGGACGGCACGGGCGGGCTGCTCGACCGCTACGACGAGGAGGGCGGCACCCTGGCCGACCTCGCCCGCGCCCTGCGCGCCCAGGTGCTCGTCGTGGTGCGGCCCGGCCGCGACACCGTCAACCACACCGCGCTCACCCTGGAGTCGCTCGCCCACCACGGGCTCGACCTGGCCGGGATCGTCATCGGACGCTGGCCGGCCGCGCCGGGTCCCGCCGAGCGCTGCGGCGTACCGGATCTGGAGATGCTGGCGGCCAGGCCGCTGGCGGGAGCGCTGCCCGAGGGGCTGGGCGGCCTGCGCGGGCGCCGGGAGTTCGCCGAGGCGGCGCGCGCGGGGCTGGGCGCCACGCTGGGCGGCGCGTTCGACCCCGCCGCGTTCAGGCAAGGGTGGGGCTAGCCCCACCACGCACCGGCACACCAGACCCATTTCGCGTCCTCGCCACCGGTCAATACCGTTGAGGCATGAAAGTCCCCCGTCCCTGGTCGGCGCGGGCCTGGCTGGACACGGCCCACGTGATGATCGGCTTCCCGGTCGCCGTGCTGCTCGGCGGGCTCACGCTGCTGCTGGCCGTGGTGCCGCCGCTGCTGTGGCGGGCCCTGCCGTGGTTCACCAGGGTGCAGCGCTCGCGGTTGCTCGCCTTCCAGGGCGTGCGCATCCCGCCCGTGCCCTCCCCCGCCGGCTGGCGCGACGCGATGACGTGGCGGCAGATCGGCTACCACCTGCTGTCGCCGGTGGTGGGGGTGGCCAGCGCCGTGCTGGTGGCGCTCGCGTGGGGCGGGGCGCTGGTGGGCCTGATGTCGTTCCTGCCGCCGAGGGTCCAGGACCCGCCGCTGGAGTTCCTGTTCGACCTGCGGGACGACCGGGTCGTGGCGACCTTCACGATGGTCGGGGTGGCGCTGCTGGTGCTGGCGCCGCTGCTGGCCCGTGGCATGGCCTCGTTCGACCTGTCGGTGGCCCGTACGCTGCTCGGGCCCAGCCGTACGGAGCTGGGCCAGCGCATCGAGACGCTGACGGAGAGCCGCGCCGGCGTGATCGACGCGGCCGACGCCGAGCGCCGCAGGATCGAGCGCGACCTGCACGACGGCGCCCAGCAGCGGCTCGTCTCCCTGGCCATGAACCTGGGCCTGGCCAGGGCCACGCTGACCGACCTGCCCGAGCCGGCCCGCGAGGCCATCGAGCAGGCGCACGAGGAGGCCAAGCAGGCGCTCAAGGAGCTGCGCGACTTCGTCCGCGGCCTGCATCCGGCCGTGCTCAACGACCAGGGCCTGGACGCGGCGCTGTCGGGCGTGGCGGCCCGCGCGCCCTTCCCCGTCAAGCTGCGCGTCGACATCGAGCGGCGCACCACCCCGACCATCGAGGCGGTGGCGTTCTTCACCGTGTCGGAGGCGCTGACCAACATCGCCAAGCACGCGGCGGCCACCAGGGCCGAGGTGAGCGTGCGGCGCGAGCGCGACCGCCTGCACGTGCTCGTCCACGACGACGGGTGCGGCGGTGCCAGGATGGACGGCGGAACAGGGCTGCGCGGCCTGGCCCAGCGCATCGACTCCGTGGACGGGACGCTACGGCTGTCCAGCCCGCTGGGCGGACCGACGACGATCGAGGTGGAGCTGCCGTGCGAGTAGTGCTCGCAGAGGATTCCGTGCTGCTGAGGGAGGGCCTGATCCGGCTCCTGGCCGCCGCGGGCATGGAGGTGGTCGCGGCCGTGGACGAGGCGGAGGGCCTGCTGCGGGCCGCCGAGGAGCACAAGCCGGAGCTGGTCGTCACCGACGTCAGAATGCCGCCCACGCACACCGACGAGGGCCTGCGGGCCGCGCTCGTGCTGCGCCGCCAGCAGCCGGGCCTGGCCGTGCTGGTGCTCTCGCAGTACGTGGAGGAGCGCTACGCCGCCCAGCTCCTCGCCTCCGCCTCGGCCGGCGGCGTCGGCTACCTGCTCAAGGACCGGGTGGCGGACGTGACCGAGTTCATCGACGCGCTGCGCAGGGTCGCCTCCGGCGGCACCGCCCTCGACCCGGAGGTCGTCGCCCAGCTCCTGCTGCGCGGCAACAGCGACCCCCTGGAACGGCTCACGCCGCGCGAGCACGAGGTGCTCAGGCTGATGGCCGAGGGCCGCTCCAACGCGGGCATCGGGCAGTCCCTGGTGCTCAGCGAGGGCGCCGTGGGCAAGCACATCGGCAACATCTTCAGCAAGCTCGACCTGCCGCCCGCAGAGGGCGACCACCGGCGAGTGCTCGCCGTCCTGCAGTTCCTCAAGATCCGGAGCTCTCCATGAGGGCCCTCTGGCTGACCGCCGGCGCCGTGGCCACCGTGATCGCGCTGGCCATCTCCACGGTGGGCCTCTGGTACGGCTTCGCCAGGGCCAGGACCCCCACGGACGTCACCATGAGGTCCATCCCCTTCGACGGCGACCAGGTGCGCATCCAGGCGGGCAAGGGCCAGGTGAGCCTGACCGTCGTGCCGGGCCAGGCCGGTGAGCTGCTCATCCAGCGGGCGCTGCGCTGGTCGCGCGACCGGCCCGCGATCACCGAGGACTGGGACTCCGCCTCGGCCACGCTGCGGCTCGACGCGCTGTGCCCCGGCTCCGACCAGCCCAGGGGCCCGCTCTGCAAGGCCGACTACATCGTGACCGTGCCGCCCGAGACCGTGCTCGAAGCGCGCACCTCCGGCGGCGAGCTGTCGGCGGGCGAGCTGTTCGGCGACCTGCGCCTGACCACCGTGTCCGGCAACGTCCGCGTCAGCGCCCTGTCCGGCGACCTGTGGGTGCGGACCGGCACGGGCCAGGTGGACGGCGACCGCCTGCGCAGCGACAGGGCCGACGTGGAGGTCGGCTCGGGCGACGTGCGGCTGGACTTCCAGAGCGCGCCGTCCGACGTCAAGGCGGTCGTGCGCACCTCGGGCGACGTCAACCTGTCGGTGCCGCCGAGCCTGTACGACGTCACCGCCGACGGCGTCAACACCACCATCGGCGTCAGGAGGGCGGGAAACGCGTCAAGAAAGATCACCGCAAAGGCTCCCGACGGCGTCGTCACCGTGTGTTGCCGATGAAGGACTGTTTACCTCTGTGACTGGTTGGTAAGTTCCCGGCATGGAGTCTGCGAAGCACGCCGGTGACGCCGCCGTCGCCGTGTCCAAGGCCTACGGTGTCGAGACCATGTTCACCCTGTCGGGAGGGCACGTCTTCCCGCTCTACGACGGCGCGGTGCACGAGGGCATGCGCATCCTCGACGTCCGCCACGAGCAGAGCGCCGTCTTCGCCGCCGAGGCGACCGCCAGGCTGACCAGGAAACCGGGCCTGGCCGTGCTGACCGCCGGCCCCGGCATCACCAACGGCGTCAGCGGCGTCGCGACCGCCCACTTCAACGGCTCCCCCGTGGTCGTCCTGGGCGGCCGGGCCCCGCAGTCCCGCTGGGGCAGCGGCGCCCTCCAGGAGATGGACCACCCGCCGCTGCTCGACCCGGTCACCAAGCTCGCGTTCACCGCGTCCGGCGCCGACTCCGTCGGCCAGGACGTCGAGGTCGCCTTCCGCACGGCGGTCGCGCCCCACCGCGGCCCGGTGTTCCTCGACTTCTACATGGACCACCTGTTCTCCCCCTCGCCGATCCACGAGGTGAGCACACAGTCGCCGTCGCCGCTGGAGCCCGACGCCGACGACCTGGCCAGCATCGCGCGGCTGCTGTCGGAGGCCGAGCGGCCGGTCCTGGTGTACGGCTCCGACGTGTGGATGGACCGCGCCGAGGAGGCCGCCCGCGACTTCGCCGAGACGTGGCGGCTGCCGGTCATCCCCAACGGCCAGGGCCGCGGCATCCTGCCCGCCGGCCACGAGCTGCTCGTCACCCGGGCCCGCGGCCTCGCCTTCGCCCAGGCCGACCTGGTGATCGTGGTGGGCACGCCGCTCGACTTCCGCCTCGGCTACGGCTGGTTCGGCGGCAAGGACGGCGCGCCGCTGGCCAGGGTCGTGCACATCGCCGACGCGCCCTCACAGCTCGCCACCCACATGCAGCCCGCCGCGTCCGCCGCGGGCGACCTGTCCGTGGTGTTCTGGAGCCTCGGAACGGCCTGCGGCGACGCCGGGGTCAAGCCCGACGCGTACGCCTCGTGGGTGTCGAAGCTGTCGGAGGCCGCCGCGGCGGCCATCGCGGGCGACGCCGAGCTGCTGTCCTCCGAGTCCGACCCGATCCACCCCATGCGCGTCTACGGCGAGCTGAACAGGGTCCTCGACGACGACGCCGTGGTGATCGGCGACGGCGGCGACTTCGTCTCCTACGCCGGCAAGTACGTCGAGCCGAAGCAGCCGGGCAACTGGCTCGACCCGGGCCCGTACGGCTGCCTGGGCACCGGCCTGGGCTACTCCATCGCCGCCCGCCTGGCCAGGCCGTCCTCGCAGGTGGTGCTGCTGCTCGGCGACGGCGCCGCGGGCTTCTCACTGATGGACGTGGACACCCTCGTCCGCCACAACCTGCCGGTCGTGATGGTCTGCGGCAACAACGGCATGTGGGGCCTGGAGAAGCACCCCATGCAGATGCTGTACGGCTACGACGTGGCGGCGGAGCTGCAGCCGCAGTGCCGCTACGACCAGGTCGTGACCGCGCTCGGCGGCGGCGGCGAGCTGGTGACCAAGCCGTCGGAGATCGGGCCCGCGCTGCGCAGGGCGTTCGACTCGGGCGTGCCGTACCTGGTCAACATCGCCACCGACCCGCAGATCGCCTACCCCCGCAACACGACGGGGGTGTGAGCGGCGGCCCCTACGACTTCTTCGCCGTGGGGGTCGGCGTCGGGGTGGGCGTGGGCGAGGCGTCCTCGGGGCAGACGCTGTCGACGACGACCAGCGTGACGGTGGTGCCCTTGGTCACCGGCTTGCCCGCGCCCGGCGTGGTCGCCTTGACCCTGCCGCAGCGCATGCCGTCGGTGGTGGTGGTCTGGTCCTCCGGGTTGGACAGCAGGCCGGCCGCCTCCACCATGCTCACCGCGTCCGGGTAGCGCTTGCCGATCACGTTCGGCATCAGCACCTTGTTGGTGGACACGGTGGGGGTGGGCGACTTCGAGGTCGGCGGGGTGGTGGAGGGCGTGTTCGACGGCGTCTGCGTCGGCTCCTCGGTCTCCTCCGCGGTCTCGGTGGGCCTCTGCTGCCTGGTGGTGGGGGGCCTGGTCGGCTCCTCCGTCGTCGGGTCAGGCTCGGGCTTCGTGGTTCTGCCGGTGGGCTTGGGCGGCTTGGTGGTCGCCGGGTCGGCGGCGTTGGTGATGCTGGTCGTCGGCTCCGGTGAGCCGAGTGGCATGCCCGTCAGCGCGACCGCGGTGGCGCCCGCGCCGAGCACGACCGCCGCCGCGATGCCCGCGATCAGCCCGGTCCTGCGCGGAGCCTTGGCCGCGCGGCGGCTGCCGCCGCGCCGGTCGGAGACCGCCGTGTCCTCGTGCGCCATCCTGGCGCCCGTCTGGTACGGGTTCGCATCTTGCTGACCGTGCTGACCGTGCTGGCCGGTCTGCTGGAACTGACCCGTCTGCTGGTACTGCTGGCCGGTCTGGGCGTACTGCTGGCCCGTCTGCGGGTACTGCTGTTGTTGCGGGGCCTGCTGATACTGCTGCGATGCCTGCTGCTGCGGCGCCTGCGCCATGGTGGAGCCGGTGGCCAGCTCGGGGACGGCGGGCGTCTGGCCGCTGGCGATGGCCCTGGCGGCCTCGCTCATCGCGCGTGCGCTGGGGTAGCGCCTGGCGGGGTCCTTGGACAGGGCGATCTCGACCAGCGTGCGCACCGGCTGGGGGATGTCCTGCGGCAGCGGCGGCGGAGCCTCGCGGATGTGCTTGAGCGCGATCGTGACGGCGCTGTCGCCGTCGAACGGCCGCTGGCCGACCAGGCACTCGTAGGCGACCACGCCGAGCGCGTAGATGTCCACGGCGGGCGTCACGGGGGCGCCCTCGGCCTGCTCGGGGGCGCAGTAGGCGGCGGTGCCGAGCACCATGCCGGCGTCGGTGAGCCGGCTGGCGATGTCGGAGCGGGCGATGCCGAAGTCGGTGAGGACGAGCGTGCCGTCGCGCTGCACGAGCAGGTTGCCCGGCTTGACGTCGCGGTGCACGATGCCCTGGTCGTGCACGGCCTGGAGGGCCGAGGCGGCCTGCGCGATGAGCTCCATGGCCGCTTGCGGCGGGATGCGCCCCAGCCTGGCGAGCAGGCGGTCGAGCGGCTCGCCGTCGACGAACTTCATCACCAGGTAGACGGTGTCGCCGCTGACGCCGTAGTCGTAGACGTCCACCACGCCGGAGTGGTTGATCGTGGCCATCGCCCGCGCTTCCCCCTGGAAGCGTGCGACGAACCCGGGGTCCTCCATACGGCCTGGGAGCAGCACCTTGACGGCGACGGTGCGCGCGAGCACGACGTCCTCGCCTCGCCACACCTCGCCCATGCCACCGGCACCGATGCGGGTATCCAGCCGATACCGCCCCGCCAGTGTCGTCCCTTGGGCCACCATGATTCCCCCGCTACCCCCTACTTCCGTAACCCTCTTACCTCGCCCACCCCGCGGACCTCCAACAAAGCGAAGTTTTGTCGCGGTGAGGTAACACAGTGGTCACGGAACTCAGAGAGTGTACGACTCACCTGACCCACATGCCACTCAAATGCCTCAAGCCGTACAAAGCCTATCCTGGGGCCTTACGACCTCACTTGTCCGCGTTTCCGGTAACTCAGCGGCCTCATGAGAGGCTCGTGACATGACGCTCACGCCTGGTCTCCGTGCCCAACTGCTCATCATGGTCGAGATGGAGGACACCGCGAAGCGGATCGGCAGCGGCGACGTGCCCGTGCTGGCCACGCCCCGGCTGCTCGCGCTGGCGGAGGCGGCGACCGTACGCGCCGTCGAGCGGCATCTCGCGCCCGGCGAGACGTCCGTCGGCACCCGGGTCGAGCTCGAACACCTGGCCGCCAGCCCGCTCGGCGCCCACGTCCAGGTCGGCGTGGAGCTGACCGAGGTGGACGGGCGGCGGCTGGTCTTCGCGTTCGAGGCGCACGACCAGCACACCGTGGTCGGCAAGGGCACCATCGAGCGCGTCGTGGTCGATCGCGCCAAGTTCCTCGCCCGCGCTACTCGATGACGGCGATCAGGTCGCCCTCCTGCACGGTGTCGCCCTCGGCGACCCCGATCCGCGCGACCACGCCGCTCTCCTCGCAGAGCACGGGGATCTCCATCTTCATGGACTCCAGGATGACCAGCGTGTCGCCCTCGGAGACGGTGTCGCCCTCCTGGACGATCACCTTCCTGACACCGGCCACCATCTCGGCAAGCACCTCAGCCACCGGGACTCCCCTCGTCTCACACGCGCCCGCGGTCGATCACCCGGGCCAGCGCCTCGACCGCATGAGGATCGTACGCGCTGCCCGACGACAGCCGGATGCGCTCCAGCGCGGCTCCGCCGCGGTCGCGGTCGGTCGAGGGGCCCACCAGGTCGTCGTAGGCGTTGGCGACCTTGATGATGCGGCTCGACAGCGGCGGGTCGTCGGTGATCGGGTCGCACTGCCTGCTGACCACCTCGGCCACCCGGTCGAGCACGCCCGTCTGCCTGATCACCTCGGCGCCCAGCTCGGCGATGCGGCGGGCCTGCTCGGGCTCGGTCAGCACGGTCGCACCGCCGGGGATCGGGTCGCGCAGCGAGAGCTGGCCGATGTCGTGCATCAGCGCGGCGTACTCCAGCTCCAGCAGCTCGGGCTCGGCCATGCCCAGCTCCCTGCCGATCGCCACGGCCAGGCGGCTCACCCGGCGTGAGTGCCCCGGCTCGACATAACCGCCCACCTCGGTGACCCGCGACAGCGCGCGGACGGTCTGCAGGTAGGTCGCCCTGATGCCGGCGTACTTGCGGAAGGCCACCTGCGTGACCAGCAGCGGCGCCGCGAACACCAGCAGCGCCACCAGGTCCATGCTGTGCGTGGCCAGGGCGAGCAGCACGCCCGACGAGGCCACCGCGGCGCCCAGCGGGAAGGCCATGTTGATCTCGTCGCGCACGGCCACCCTGAACGCCGTGCGCACCTGCTCGGCGCGCAGCAGCGCGGCGACCAGCACGTCGATCAGCAGGGTGATCGCGATGAGGGTGACCATCACCACGAGCGCCGGCCACCACGTGCTGGTCGGCGGCTTCGTCATCTCGTACAGCGGGGTTGCCAGCGGCCGGAAGGCGAAGGCCAGCAGCGCGCCGGTGAGCAGCCGCCTGGCCATCGCGTCGAGGCGCGGCGGGCGGCCCACCGCCAGGTGCGGGAGCGCTCCCGCCGTCATGCCCACGGCGATCACGGCCACGACCTGCAGCGCGGAGTGCTCCAGCGGGGTCTGGCTGAGGTCGAGCAGCAGCGTGTAGCCCAGCGCGGCGGCGGCGCCGATCGGCGCGACCTCCCTGTTGCCCGGCATGGTGAGCCTGGCCAGCTCGCCGACCGCGATCAGCGCGCCGAACCCGACCGCGATCTCCGGCCGCTCCAGCCCGACGGCCGCCGTGTGCGCCACGCCCACCAGCGCGACCAGCCCGGCCGCGCTGATGAGCAGGAGCTGGCCGGAGTCGAGGCGGCGCAGCACCGTGTTCAGCGAGCGGCCGGAGGCGCGCCTGACGCGCTCTGTGGTGATCATGAGCCGGTCACGACCTGGATGGGCATCGTCGGGTCGTCGTGGTCCTTGATCGTCGCCTCCGCGGCGTCGGGCGGCGGCTCGTCGACCCGGCGCGGCGGCTGCCACGGCTCGCGCTCCAGCGCGCGGATGAAGGCCGCCACCATCACCGGGTCGAAGTGCGTGCCCGCGCTCTTGCGCAGCTCCTCCACGGCCTCGGGGACGGGCCTGGCGCCGCGGTAGGAACGGTCGGAGGTCATCGAGTCGAACGCGTCGGCCACCGCGATCACCTTGGCGAACTCGGGGATCTCGTCGCCCGCCAGCCCCATCGGGTAGCCGGTGCCGTCGTGCTTCTCGTGGTGGTGCATGATCCCGGCGTACGCCTCGTCCAGGAAGCCGATGCCCCGCACGATCTCCAGCCCGCGCATCGGGTGGAGCTGGATGGCGGCGAACTCCTCCTCGGTCAGCGGCCCGTCCTTCTGCAGGACCTTGGTGGGCACGCCGAGCTTGCCCACGTCGTGCAGCATGCCCGCGTAGCGGATGGCACGCACCCGCTCCAGCCCCATGCCGACCTCCTGGGCGATCATGGAGGAGGCGTGCGAGACGCGCGTGCAGTGGCCCCTGGTGTAGTAGTCCTTCGTCTCCACGGCCTGGCAGAGGGCCGCGATCGTGGCGTCGTACGAGCGCTGCTGCGCGTGGTACTGCCCGAACGCCCACCGCGCCACGAACAGCGGCAGCAGCACCAGCACCGCCGAGATCGACGCCACCGTGGCCCACAGGCCCGCCACCAGCAGCCCGAACGTCCCGTAACCCAGGTAGGACAGCAGGAACTGCGCCATGCCGCGCATCGGCACCTCGGTGGCCCGCACCTGGGTCGCCAGGCCGACCATGGTGAGCGTGAGCGCGATGTTGAGCGGCACGAAGACGGCCGTGGCGGCGGCGTACGGGCCGATGAGGTCGTCGAAGGCGTTCACCTCCGGCACGCCCACCTGGCCCTGCAGCGCCCGGTAGACCTGCCCGGCGACGAAGCCGCAGATGGCGAACTGCGCGCCGTTGAAGAGCCGTTTGATCAGCGGCAGCCCAGGCCGCACGCTCAGCACGGCGGTCAGGCCGACCAGCGCCGCGCCCTCCGGGCCGAGCAGCACCACGGCGGCGAGCGAGGCGGAGAAGCTCACCGACACCGCGAACTGCTCCACGTTCAGCAGCGTCGGCATCGACTCGCACACCAGGAACAGCAGCGCGAGCACCAGGAGGATGTCGAGGTCGCCGGTGGCCACGGGCGCACCGGAGACGACCACGCCGCGTACGACGAGAGCGGCCGCCGCGGCGATCACGGCGACCAGATAGACCCTTGCGGGCCACGGCAGTTCACGCATTGCGGCCCCCCACGGCGATCAGGTCCAGGACACCCCAGGAGGAACCGCTCCGCCGATCATCATGATCACCGGGGTGATCAGCACGATGGCCGTGAGCAGCCGGGCGACCGTAACCTTGGACATCCACATGCCTCCACGTCGACTTATGGGGTTCACGCTACAGAACCTGGCGTGGTCGCAAGGGCGGAGTCGGAAATCGCAAGCAAAGCGTAATCAAGCCACTACTTGGCGCGACGATTCGCGGCCCATTCGACGGTTTTCTTCACCCCGGTCGACAGGTCGGTGCGCGGCTGCCAGCCGAGACCCTCGTGCGCGGGCACCGGATCGACCGCCATCGCCGGCAGGTCGCCCAGGCGCGGCGGCGCGAAGCCGGGCTTGTCCTGCGCGCCGGCCGCGTCGGCGATCAGCGAGTGCAGCCGCCGGTCGGTGGTCTGAATGCCGGTGCCGAGGTTGTAGCGGCGGCCGTTGCCGTCGGAACCGCACGCCCTGACGAAGCCGTCCACCACGTCGCCGACGTAGATGTAGTCGCGGGTCTGGGTGCCGTCGCCGTACAGGACCGTGGGCGTGCCGGCGAGCAGGGCGTCGGTGAAGATCGCCACCACGCCCGCCTCGCCCTCGGGCGACTGGCGCGGGCCGTACACGTTCGACAGGACCAGCGTGGTGTACTCGATGCCGTACAGCGCGCGGAAGGTGGCGAGGTAGATCTCGCCGCTGAGCTTGGAGGCGGCGTACGGCGAGCGCGGGTCGGTGGCCGCGTCGCCGGGCACCGGGATCGTCGCCGGCCGGCCGTAGACGGCCACCGAGGAGGCGAACACCACCTTGCGGGTGCGCCCCTCGTGCGCGGCGTTCAGCACGGCCGCCGTGCCCTCAACGTTGAGCCTGGCGTCGTGCGCCGGGTCGGTCACGCTCTTGCGGACGCTGATCTGGGCCGCCAGGTGACAGACGACCTCCGGCTGCAACTCGGCCATCAGCCCGACCAGCGCCGGATCCCTGATGTCCAGCTCGTGCAGCCGGAACCGGTCGCTGCGCGCGGCCTCCAGCAGGTTGTCACGCGAGCCGGACGACAGGTCGTCCACGACGTGCACCTCGTGCCCGTCGGCCAGGAGGCGATCGACGAGATTCGAACCGATGAAGCCGGCACCCCCGGTGACCAGAACGCGCATGGAGGAGATCCTAGTCCGCCAGCTCGGACCTCACCTGCGCGATCCGGGCCAGCACCTTGGAACGCAGGTCCGCCGGGACCGGGTCGCAACCGCAGTGCTTGTGCACCAGAGCCTTGATCGCCTTGTCGAGGTCGTACTCCTTCAGGCACGGGCTGCACTCGTCGAGGTGCACGCGGATCTCCGCGACGTCCCCCTCGGTCAGCTCGCCGTCGAGGTAGGTGTAAACCTTGTCGAGGACCTCGCGACAGTCGGTGTCGTGCGGGTTGCCACAGCTCATTTCGATCCCTCCGCCGGGACCAGGCCACGCTCGCGAGCATAGTCCTCAAGGAGGCCCCGGAGCTGCCTGCGTCCTCTGTGCAGCCTCGACATAACGGTGCCGATCGGAGTGCCCATGATGTCGGCGATCTCCTTATAAGGGAAGCCTTCGACGTCGGCCAGGTAGACGGCGATCCTGAACTCCTCGGGCAGGGCCGCCAGCGCCTGCTTGATGTCGCCGTCGGGCAGGTGCTCCAGCGCCTCCACCTCGGCCGACTTCAACCCGCTCGAGGTGTGCGACTCGGCGCGCGCGAGCTGCCAGTCCTCGATCTCCTCGGTGCCCGACTGCTTCGGCTCCCGCTGCTTCTTGCGGTAGCTGTTGATGAAGGTGTTGGTCAGGATGCGGTAGAGCCACGCCTTGAGGTTCGTGCCCTGCTGGAACTGGTGGAACGACGCGAACGCCTTGGCGAAGGTCTCCTGAAGCAGGTCCTCCGCGTCCGCGGGATTTCGGGTCATCCGGAGCGCGGCGGAGTAGAGCTGCTCGAGATACGGCATGACGTCGCGCTCGAATCGCTCGCTTCGCTGCTCCAGCGTCTCCGCGCCTGTCGCGGGCACCGGACCCACCCCCCTAAGATCACCGGTGGCCGGCTGTGGCGGAACACCGTACTCAGGGGAGGATACCCGCTGGCCCGCGACCACCCGGTCAGCGGGCTGGGGTTCTACCAATGTGAGCATGCTCGTCGCAACACGCCCGCGCCCTTGTCTGTTCCCGCAAGATAGAAGGTACGAAGGACCCGGTGCGGGGAACGTCATACGTACCGGCTGGTAGCCCTTTTTCCGGAACCCAGGAGTCGCGTGTGCTGCCCATTCCGGCCGAGGAACTGAACGGCTCAGGGACGCTCGGGCCGTACTGGACCTTCTACCGCGCCGTCGCCGCCGAACAACTCAACCGATGGCTCCCCGGCGAACCCTCCGTGATCCTCGATCTCTCCGGCGGCCGGGGCAAATGGTCCGGCCAGGCCGCCAGACTGGGGCACCGGGTGATCGAGGTGCTCGACTTCCGCCGGACCCCCGACGGGCTGTCCCGGCTGCGCGACGCCGACAGGGTCCGCCACGTACGCGCCGACGACCTGGCCTTCCTCCCCGACGCGAGCGTCGACGCGGTGCTCGCGGAGGAACGCGTCATGTCGATCGAGCTGATGGCCGAGTCCGCCATGAACGACGTGGCCAGGGTGCTGCGGCCCGGCGGCCGGGCGCTCGTCTGCGTCGACTCGCTGGTGCTCGGCATGGCGATCCTGGCCGAGCAGGAGCAGTGGCAGCACCTGCGGCAGACCGGCGAGGTCATGCTCGTGCCCTGGCCCGACGGCAGCATCACGCGCTGCTTCAGCAGCGGGCAGTTGCGCGAGCTGCTGATCGGGGCGGGGCTGGAGGTCGAGTGGATGCGCCCGCGCACCGTGCTGTCGCCGTCGACCGTCGACCACGTGCTGAGCTCCGACGCGCGGGCGCTCAACTACCTGGTGCGCACCGAGCTCGAAGCCCAGCCCAACGACGACGACACGGTGGGCATCCACCTGGTCGCCAGCGCCCGCCGTCCCTCCTAGGGCCCTTTTGATGCCTTTCAGGGCCTTCAGGGCCTTCAGGGCCTTCAGGGCCTTTCAGGGGCGACCCGCCGTAGTCACCGCGCCGCCGTTCTTCGTGTTCGGCGGCGTGCGTCCTTCCTCGGACCGGTACGTCCTCAGCGGCGGCGCTCCTGCTTGCCCTGGCACTGCACGCAGCGCGCGGCCTCCGGACGGGCCTCCAACCGCCCCTCCGGCACCGGCCTGGCGCAGTCGACGCACCTGCCGTACACGCCTTCGTCGATGCGCTTGATCGCCTCCATGATCGCCTGGCGTTGGGCGGTGGCCACGGTCAGCATGGCCTGGGCACGGTCGGCGTCGGTCAGGTCAGAGCCGGCGTCCGCCGCGGAGTGCTCACGCACCGCGACGGGGTCGCCCTGGAGGACCCCGATCGAACGATCCAGTTCCGCGAGCATTTCTTCCAGCCGCTCACGAGCGGTCGTGACGTCCACGAATCCGCACCTCCGGGTGAATGAGGGCAACCCGCAGCTAGGACTCCCCGGATGTCCCGCCCGGTGCAATTTAGGGGGCATTTCTGGCGGTGACACCGAGTAAACGGATGCATCGCTTTCCTCACCGGATGCCCACTAACCGCGCTTCTTACACCTTTAGAAAAGCGCGGTTTCCTCCTCTTCAGGGAGAGGTTTGATGAGGTCCGGGCCATTGTTCCGGACGTTGTTGACATCCGTGGACACCGCGTACGCGGTCAGCCGCCCCGGCTCCGCCGGCACCAGCAGCCGCCCCGCCTGCTCGGTGTCGGTGAGCTTGGGGTCGAGCCACTCCGACCAGTGATCGCGGTCGATCATCATGGGCATCCTGTCGTGGATGCGGCCGAGCTGGTCCTCCGCGTTCGTGGTGATGACGGTGCAGCTCACCAGCCACTTCTGCGGATCGTCGTCGTCGCGCGACGGGTCCTTCCAGAACTCGTACAGGCCCGCCATCGCCAGCACCCCGCCGTCGGCCGGGTGGATGAAGTACGGCTGCTTCTTCTTCTTTTCGCCCTCCACGGGCATCCACTCGAAGTAACCGTCGGCCGGCAGCAGGCACCTGCGCTTGGCGAACGCCTGCCGGAACGACGGCTTCTCGGCCAGCGTCTCGGCCCTGGCGTTGATCAGCCGCGAGCCGATCGACGGGTCCTTGGCCCACGGCGGCACCAGGCCCCATTTCACGATCTTGAGCTGCCGCACTCCCCGCTCGGCCTCCTTGGGCACGCGGCTCAGCACGGCGTAGACGTTCTTGGTGGGCGCGACGTTGTAGTCGGCCCCGAGCTCCTTGTCGGGCTCGCCGTCCTGCTCGACCTGGAACTCCTCGAGCAGCTCATGCTTCTTGCGCGCCGAGGCGTATCTACCGCACATGACCCCACACTGCCACGTGACGGCCGCACCCGCATGCCCGCCGCGGCGACCGAGAACTCGGTCCCGAGCACGAACGTCACCCGATCCGGATGCCGCTCCCGCAGCGCCGTCCCCATGACCTTCACCTCTGCCACGTCCTCGCCCCTGGCCACGGGATGGGAGGTCTCCAGCCTGTGACCCCTCCCCGCCACGGCCAGTAGTCTTTGACCATGCCCGCACCGCACTGGCCCGCCCCGACGGCGACCGCCCCGGTCACCGCCACCGTCCCGCTGCCCGGCTCCAAATCGGTGACCAACCGCGCGCTCCTCCTCGCCGCGCTCGCCGACGGCCCCGGTGTCGTGCGCCAGGCGCTGCGCAGCCGCGACGCGGACCTCATGGTGGCGGCGCTGCGAGCCCTCGGCACGACGCTGACGCCCATGCGGGAGTCCTCGGCGGGCGTCGACTGGCAGGTGACCCCGGGCCCGATCCGCGGCGGCGGCCACGTGGACGTCGGCCTGGCCGGCACGGTCATGCGGTTCGTACCTCCGGTGGCCGCCCTGGCCGACGGCCCCGTCTCCTTCGACGGCGACCCGCACGCCCGCAAGCGCCCCATGGGCCCCATCCTCGACGCCCTGCGCTCGCTCGGCGCCAGGATCGACAACGACGCGCTGCCGTTCACGATCAGCGGGCCGCTGTCGGGCGGCGAGGTCACGCTCGACGCGTCCGGCTCGTCGCAGTTCGTCTCCGGTCTGCTGCTGGCGGCGGCGCGCTTCGAGAAGGGCATCACGATCCGCCACGTGGGCCCGCCGGTGCCCTCGCTGCCGCACATCGAGATGACCGTGGAGATGCTCAGAGCGGTGGGCGTCCGGGTCGATGCAGGCGAGCGCGACGTGTGGCGGGTGGAGCCCGGCCCGATCGCGGCCAGGGACATGACGGTGGAGCCCGACCTGTCCAACGCTGCCCCGTTCCTGGCGGCGGCCCTGGTGACGGGCGGCACGGTCACGATCCCCGCCTGGCCGCTGCGCACCACCCAGGCGGGCGACGCCCTGCGCGACCTGCTCACCACCATGGGCGCCACGGTCACCCGCACCCCCGGCCTGGCGGCGCCCGGAGCCGACTCTGCGGGGCCCGCCGCTTCCGGCCTGACCGGGCCCGGCGCCTCCGACCCGACCGGGCCTGGCACCGCCGATCTGGTGCCTGGCACCGCCGATCTGGTGGTCACGGGCACGGGCCGGGTCTCCGGCATCGACGCCGACCTGCGCGACGTGGGCGAGCTGACCCCGACGATCGCCGCCCTGGCGGCGCTGGCCTCCACCCCGAGCCGCATCCGCGGCGTCGCCCACCTGCGCGGCCACGAGACCGACCGCCTCGCCGCACTCGCCACCGAGATCAACCGCCTCGGCGGCGACGCGGAGGAGACCGAAGACGGCCTGATCATCCGCCCCCGCCCGCTGCACGGCGGCACCTTCCACAGCTACGACGACCACCGCATGGCCACGGCCGGCGCGGTGATCGGCCTGGCGGTGCCTGAGGTGCGGGTGGAGAACATCGCGACGACCGCCAAGACCCTGCCGGAGTTCGTCCAGATGTGGACGGCGATGCTGGAATCCCGATGACCGGCGACGCCCAGACCCCGCTGACCGGTGGTGCCGGCAGCCCGGCAACGTCTCCCGGCGGCTGGTTTCGCCCGGGGCACGCCGGGCACTTCGGAGAAGGGCGGCACGTGACAGCGCGCTGCCCGCATGGCGACCGAGAGATCCACCAGCACGACACCGCCACCCGTCCAGGCCAGGGTGGCGTCCGCAGCATTCACACCGGCTACACATACACGCATACGGTGAGCACCGCCCGCACGTGCCGTCCCTTCGCGAGCCCCGTGCGGCGGCGCCACGCGGGCCGCCCCTCGCCCGGCGGCGGCACAGGTGAGCCGGGCCGACGCGACAGCCTCGCCTCGCGGCACGGCCGTCACCATCACACGCGGGCAGCACAAGCATCACGACCACCACAAGGACAGAGGGGAAGCGAGCGCATGGGAGCGGACCGCTGAGAAAGCGGGAATACGACGAGGACGACGTACGGGTCAGGCCGGGCAAGGGTTCCCGCCCGAGGACCCGCATTCGTCCTGCGCACGAGGACGCCGTGGAAGGGTTCGTGGTGGCGGTCGACCGTGGCCGCTACACGACGCTGGTCGAGCCGGAACGCCCGAAGGGGTCGGCCCAGAAACGCAAGCCGCCGCAACGCCGGCTCGTGGTCGCCATGAAGGCGCGCGAGCTGGGCCGCAAGGGCATCGTCGTGGGAGACAGGGTGGCTCTGGTGGGAGACGTCTCCGGCCGCCCCGACACGCTGGCCAGGGTCGTACGCGTGGAGCCGCGCACGTCGATGCTGCGCCGCTCGGCCGACGACACGGACGACACCGACGGCATCGAACGTCCGGTCGTGGCCAACGCCGACCAGCTCGTCATCGTCACCGCCCTGGCGGACCCGCCGCCGCGCCCCCGCATGATCGACCGGATCCTGGTGGCGGCGTTCGACGCCGAGATCGACACCCTGCTCTGCCTCACCAAGTCCGACCTCGCGCCGCCCGACGAGCTGGTGGCGCTCTACGAGCCGCTGGGCGTGCAGCACGTGGTGGTCCACAAGGGCGGCTCACTGGACGAGCTGCGCGACCACCTGGCCGGCCGCATCAGCGTCCTGGTGGGTCATTCAGGCGTCGGCAAGTCGACGCTGGTCAACGCACTGGTGCCCGACGCCAACCGTGCGGTCTCGCACGTCAACGCCGTCACCGGCCGTGGCCGCCACACCTCCACCTCGGCCGTGGCCCTGGAGCTGCCGGAGGGCGGCTGGATCATCGACACGCCCGGCGTGCGGAGCTTCGGCCTGGCGCACGTGTCGGTGGAGACGGTGCTGGCGGCCTTCCCCGACCTGGTGGAGGGCACGGTCGACTGTCCCAAGGGGTGCGCGCACCTGGATGAGGACTGCGCGCTGGACGCGTGGGTGGCGGCGGGCAAGGCCGATCCGGCGCGGCTGGAGTCGCTGCGCCGCCTGCTCGCCAGCCGCGAGGGCACCCCGGACGACCCGTCGGGGTCGCGCCGTGAAGGCGCCCAGGACGAGTCGTCAGGGCTCCGGAGCGACGACAGCGCAGACGACCCTGCAGACGACGCCGCAGACGACACGCCCGGCCCCGACTACGACGACGCCACAGACGACGAGACGGCAGACGACGAGACCGAGGACGACGCGTCCCCGCCCCACCGCGAGCCCGTCCAGCACGACGCCTCCTGACCCCCGCCCGCCGCCCCTGCCGCCCGCTGCCGGGGCGCTGCGGACGGGGCCACGGGGGGCGGGGGCGGCACGGCAACGTCCCAGGTCGGACGCCGTAACCCTCAGGGCCGATGAGGCCGGAGCGTCCAGGTGACGGTCAGAGCGGACACCACGACACCCTCACCGTTCGTGATCTCCACCCCCACGTCGAACACCGGCCGCTCCCCCGCGTCCAGCGCCGCCACGATCTCCTCCCGCACCCCCAGCACCCGAGCCTCAGCCCGGACCTCCCCCACCGCCACCTTCCGGTACTCGATGGTGGCCGTGGTGGGCAACGGCACAGCCCGTTCGAGCTGATCCCCCAGCGCCGACAGCACAGCGGCCCCCGACGCGGACTCGGCGAGCGTGAAGAGCACCCCCGCGTGCGGCCCCGACACGTGGTTCCTGAATTCCGGACGGTCCGGTACGCGGCAGACCGCCCGCCCATCAGCCACCGATTCGAAGACGATCCCCAGAGTCCGGGCAAACGGAACTGTATCCAGCAGCAAGTCACCGACATCTACCGACATACTGCACATGCTACTGGCCAGTAACTGGAACGCGAGTTACCAGAAAAGGGGCGTTAGTGACTGATGTTCTGTATACCCGACACGGTAGCGTGGGCGATCGTGCAGGGTTATAACGATGATCTTCGTCTCGCGCATGTCATGGCGGACGCCGCCGATGACCTGACCATGCGACGGTTCAAGGCGGTCGACCTCAAGGTCGAGACCAAGCCCGATCTGACGCCGGTCAGCGACGCCGACCGCGCGGTGGAGGAGGCCATCCGGGGCACGCTGCGCCGTGCCAGACCCCGCGACGCGGTGGTGGGCGAGGAGTTCGGCAAGACCGGCTGGGGCGCCCGGTCGTGGATCATCGACCCCATCGACGGCACCAAGAACTACGTGCGCGGCGTGCCGGTCTGGGCCACGCTGATCGCGCTCATGGAGTACGGCAAGGTCGTGGTCGGCCTGGTGTCGGCGCCCGCGCTCGGCCGACGCTGGTGGGCGGCGACCGAGGGCGGCGCGTGGACGGGCAAGAGCCTGACCAAGGCGTCCCGCATGCGGGTGTCGTCGGTGTCCGCGCTGGAGGACGCCTCGTTCTCGTACTCGAGCTTCGGCGGCTGGGAGAAGCGCGGCAAGCTCGACAACTTCCTCGACCTGAGCCGCGCCTGCTGGCGCACCCGCGCCTACGGCGACTTCTGGTCGCACATGATGGTCGCCGAGGGCTCGGCGGACCTGTCGGCCGAGCCGGAGCTGTCCCCCTGGGACATGGCCGCGCTCACCGTGATCGTCGAGGAGGCCGGCGGCGTCTGGACCGACACCGCCGGCGTGAAGGGCCTGGAGGGCGGCAGCCTCGTCTGCACGAACGGCGTCCTGCACGACGAGGTGATCAACCGCCTCAACGGCACCTCGATCAGAAGCTAGCCACGGGGCCGCAGCAGACCCGCCCGCGACCGGATGGCCTCGGTCGCGGCGTTCAGCTCCCGTTCATCCTTGATGGTCACGTTCCCCTCGTACGTGACCCCGCCCGGCGGGTCGTCGTGCCCGACCGGGTCGGCGTCCCAGAAGTTGCCCCGGAAGACGACGTCCTCCAGCGGCGGCCCCACGTGCAGGACGGACGTGTTGTCGGCGCGCATGACGACGTTCTCCTCGACCGTCACCCCGCTGGCCCCGTAGTCGAGGTAGAGCCCGAAGTTGTACGGCGTGCGCGTGTCCGTGATCACGTTCCCCCGCACCTCGGCCCCCTCGCCCTGCGGCCCGCTCAGGTACACCCCGCCCCCGTCTGCGAGCACCTGCATGGTGTCCACGGTGAGGTTGCGCAGGATCCGGATGCCCTCGCCCGTCCCGGCGACGATGCCGCAGTGCGGCACCTCACGGACCTCGTTGTGCGCGACGACGCAGCCCCGCGTGCCGGTGACGGCGATCCCCGGCGACCCGCTGAACTCCAGCCCGATCCGCCGCACCCGGTTGTCCTCCAGGGTGGTCGCCCGGCTGCCGGACACCACGATGCCGCCGGCGGACAGCGTGTCGAACTCGCAGCCGCGCACGCTCAGCCCTTCGCCCCCGGACACGCCCAGCCCTGACGCCCCGAGCCGGGTGAACCGGCAGCCCTCGACCGCCGCCCCCACCGTGTCCTCGAACCGCACACAGGCCGGGACCGTGACGGAATCCCGAGGAAACGTCACGCTGGCGCCCTCTCCCAGGACGGCCGTCTCGACGCCGCCACCCTCGTAGTAGCCGCTCCCGTGGTAGTGCACGAACCCCTCGGGACGGTTCGGCCGCGACCAGGTGGCGTCCGCGAACACCAGCCCCTTGAACGCCACCTCCCGCGCCCCCGCGACCCGCACCAGCGTCTCCAGGACCGGCGCGATCACGACCGTCCGCGCCGGATCCTCGCCGGGCAGCGGCAGGTACATCAGCACGTGATCCCCCGGCCGCGACCGGTCGAGCACGAAGGTGCCCGGCTCGCGCAGGAACGCCGGATCGTTCTCGATCGCCGTCGGCAGCCCGGGCCCGCGCGAGGTGTTGCCCTCCCACGTGGAGTTGTACAGCTCGACGGCCCGCCCGAACCCGGGCTCGGCCATCGTGATCACCGTCCTGCCCCCGTCGGCCGAGGCTCCGGCCATCGCCAGCCGCGCCTCCGTCCAGGGGTAGACGCCCCGGTGGACGAACTCGGCGTTCCGCCACCCGAGCGGCTCCGCGCTGTCCGTGACGTATCCGGTCGCGGTCGCCTCCGCCGCCCCCGGCAGCCCGGGGACGGCGGCGCGGGCGGCCCGGCGGCCGTCCACGTAGAGCTGGCGGAACTCCAGGTCGCCGACGCCGGCCAGCCAGACGCCGTCCCGCTCCCGCCACTCCTTGATCGGCCGGCCGCCGCTCACCACCGGCTCCTCCTGCTCGGCGGTCCCGTAGCCGTAGGCCTCGTAGACCGTCCCCGAGTCGGCCTCCGTGAGCTCGAACGGCCGGGTCAGCACGTGCACGCCGCCCCTCAGCCGTACGACGACGTCGCCGGCGGCCTCGCGGGCCGCGGACCGGGCGCGCTCCAGCGTCAGGAACGGACGCGTCGCGGAGCCCTCCCAGGAGTCGTCGCCCTCGGGAGACACATGGAACATCTCAACCACCTCCGCCTTGTATATGCCGTACACAGAGGAGTACACCATAAACTAGGAGGCATGCCAACAAGCCAGGACCCCGTCGAGTTGCTGTGGCACGAGGAGGAGCCCGAGCCGCGGCCCGGGCTGAGCGTGGCCAGGATCGTGCGCGCCGCGGTCGAGCTGGCCGACGCCGAGGGCCTGGAGGGCCTGTCCATGCGCAAGGTCGCCGACCGGCTGGGCTACACGACCATGTCGCTCTACCGCCACGTGCCCGGCCGCGACCAGCTCGTCGATCTGATGAGCGACGAGGTGATGGGCGAGCACCCGCCGGCCCCGCCGCAGGAGGAGGGGTGGCGGGCCAGGCTGGAGGCGATCGCCAGGCAGGCGTGGGAGATCCGCAAGCGGCACCCGTGGCTGGCCGAGGTGCGCGGCACCCGCCACCTGCCGGGCCCGCACGGCGTCGCCCGCTACGACGAGATGCTCGCCACGCTCACGGGCACCGCGCTCAGGCCGTCCGAGGTGATCGCGACCATCGGCCTGCTCGGCCGGTTCGTGGACGCGGAGGCGCTGGTGCTGGTCGAGAGGCAGCGCGAGGAGCGCCGCAGCGGGGTGTCCGAGGAGGAGTGGTGGGGCGGCCGCGACAGCCTGTACGAACGCCTCGACCGCTACCCCGCGATCACCCACCTGTGGGAGTCCGGCGGCTGGGACCAGCCCGAGGACTCCTTCGAATTCGGTCTGCGCCGCCTCCTGGACGGCATCGAGGCCCTCGTCCAAGAACGTGACGAATCCCGTGATGAAACATGCAGGGAGTGCGGCAAGGCACTGGAGCCCGCCGCGTCAGGCCGTCCCCGCGTGTACTGCTCACGCGCGTGCCAGCAACGCGCCTACCGCAAGCGCACTGCGACCTGAACCTGAAAGCAGCCCGTCAGAGCGCCAGCACCCGCCGCACCGCCCCCATCAAGCTCTCCCGATAACCCCCGCCGTACAGCACCACATGCACCAGCAGCGGATGAAGCTGATGCAGCGGCACCCGCTCCCGCCACCCCTCCGCCAGCGGCCACTCCTCCCGATAGGCCCCCATCACCCGATCCAGATACGGCAGCCCGAACAACTGCAACATCGCCAGATCCGTCTCCCGATGCCCCCCATGCGCGGCCGGATCGATCAGCACCCCGCCCCCACCGGCCCACAGCACGTTCCCGCTCCACAGATCCCCATGGATCCGCGCGACCGGCTCAGCAGGCCCGGCCACCTCCCCGATCCGCCCCACGGCCCGCTCCACCAGCGCGACCTCGGCCGCGGGCAACCCGGCGACCCGCAGGAACGGCAACACCCGCCGTTCACCGTAGAAGGCGGGCCAGTCGTCGCACGGCGAGTTGTCCATCGGCAGCTCGGCGATGAACCCGGCCCACGGCGCCCCGAACGCGGGCGCCCCGGCCCGGTGCAGCCGCGCCAGCGACCGCCCGAACCGCTCGGCCGCCGCCGCGCCGGGCCGCTCCTGGCGTACCCAGGACAGCACGAGCCGGTCGGGCCGCACCTCGATCACCTCGGGCACCGTGGCGGCCTCGCCCAGCCAGCGCAGGCCCGCGGCCTCGGAGGCGAACAGCTCCGGGGCGGCGTCGCCGCTCTTGGCGAACACCTCGCGCCCGTCGTCCAGCACGCCCCGCCGCAGCCGCCGGCCGTGCGACGAGCCGAGCTCCTCAGTGAATCTCATCGAGCGCGCCGGCGACGTGCTTGGCGACCCCCTCGGCCGCGGCCTCGACGAGCCCCAACACCTCCTCGAACCCCTCCCGGCCCCCGTAGTACGGATCGGGCACCTCGGCCCCGTCCGGCGCCGCGAGGTCGAACGAGCGGAACAGCCGCACCTCCACCCCGGCGGGCGCCAGCCGGCGGAGGTTGGACAGGTTGTCCCTGTCCATGGCGAGGACGAGGTCGTAGCGGTCGAACCAGTCCTTGGTGAACTGCCGGGCCCGGTGCGTGGACCCGTCGTAGCCATGATCGGCGAGGATCTCCAGCGCCCGTTCGTCCATCGGATCGCCGACGTGCCACCCGCCCGTCCCTGCGCTCTCGACGACGACACGCTCGGCCAGGCCGCGGTCGGCGAGCGTCTGACGGAGGACGACCTCGGCCATCGGCGATCGGCAGATGTTCCCCATGCACACCACGCATACGCGATAAGTCATAGCCCCCATCATGAGGGTGACCTGGTGCGTTCACCGAACGTTCACCCTCGATAGGGGGTCTGAGTCACCTTCACTGCATACCTTCATGGCGACTAAGGACCAAGTGGGAGGAACCCAACCGTGAAGTATGCAGGCCGGCTCGCCGCCGTCGCCGTCGTCGGCGCGCTCTCGCTCGCTGCGTGCGGCACAGACAACAACACCGGCGCCGGGAGCACCAGCTCCGCCGGCGCCAGCGCACCCGCCGCGGGCAACGACAACGGTGGCCTGAGTGGCACGATCAACGCCGCGGGCTCCTCGGCCCAGGCCAACGCGATCACCGAGTGGACGAAGAACTTCACGGCCACGAACCCTGGTGTCACCCTGAACTACCAGCCCAGCGGCTCGGGCGCGGGCGTGCAGGCGTTCATCCAGGGCACGGTGTCCTTCGCCGGCTCCGACTCGGCGCTGAAGGAGGACGAGCCGACCCAGGCCAACGCCCGGTGCAAGACCGGCAACGCCATCAACATCCCGATGGTGACCGGCCCGGTCGCGGTCGTCTACAACCTGCCCGGCGTCGAGGGCCTGCAGCTGTCGCCCAAGACGCTCGGCGGCATCTTCAACAGCACGATCACCAAGTGGGACGACGCCGCCATCAAGGCCGACAACCCCGACGCGACGCTGCCCTCCACCCCGATCCAGGCCTTCCACCGCTCGGACGAGTCGGGCACCAGCGACAACTTCACGAAGTTCCTCAAGGCCACCGCCGAGTGGCCGTACGAGCCCGCCAAGGCGTGGCCGGCGGAGGCCAAGGGCCAGGGCTCCAAGGGCTCCGACGGCATCGCCTCCTCCGTCAAGGACACCGAGGGCGCGATCAGCTACGTCGAGCTCTCCTACGCCGAGAACTCCTCGCTGCAGAAGGCCAAGGTCGCCAACGGCGCCGGCGAGTTCGTCGAGCTCACCCCGGAGAGCGCGGCCAAGACGGTCGAGACCGCCGAGGTCAAGGGCACCGGCAACGACCTCGCCCTGTCGATCGACTACGCCACCAAGACCGCGGGCGCCTACCCGATCGTCCTGGTGACCTACGAGATCACCTGCGAGAAGGGCCTGCCGGCCGAGGAGGCCAAGGTCGTCAAGTCCTTCCTCCAGTACACCTCCAGCGACGAGGGCCAGGCGGCGCTCAAGGAGCTGGGCTACGCCCCGCTCTCGGGCGGGCTGCTGACCAAGGTCCGGACCGCGGTCGAGGCGATCTCCTAATCCCCCATGGCGACCAACGTACAGACCCGTGACGGCGGGCCGGCCACGAGCCGGCCCGCCTCGCGGCGCAGCCGCGGTGAAGCGCCTTTCCGTTTCCTGTCGACCGCGGCCGGCGTCACCCTGCTGGCGATCATGGCGGCCATCGCCGTGTTCCTCATCAGCGAGGCGATCCCGGCCCTTCAGGCGAACAAGGCCAACTTCTTCTCCGAGCTGACCTGGGAGCCCAACGCCAGCCGCGAGTTCGGCATCGCCGCCCTGGCGTTCGGCACCGTGCTCAGCTCCCTGCTCGCGCTGATCATCGCGACCCCGATCGCGGTCGGCGTGGCCCTGTTCATCTCCCACTACGCGCCGCGCAAGCTGGCCGCCCCGCTCGGCTACCTGATCGACCTGCTCGCCGCCGTGCCCAGCGTGGTGTACGGCCTGTGGGGCGTGGCGTTCCTGGTGCCGCTGCTGCGCACCCCGTCGCAGTGGCTCAACGAGAACCTCGGCTGGTTCCCGCTGTTCGCCGGCGACGGCATCATCGGCGGCAAGACCATGCTCGCCGGCGCGATCGTGCTGGCCATCATGATCCTGCCGATCATCGCGGCCATCTCGCGCGAGGTGTTCCTCCAGGCGCCGAAGATGAACGAGGAGGCGGCGCTCGCGCTCGGCGCGACCCGCTGGGAAATGATCAGAATGGCCGTGCTGCCGTTCGGCCGCCCCGGCGTCATCAGCGCCGCCATGCTCGGCCTCGGCCGCGCCATGGGCGAGACCATCGCGGTCGCGCTGATCTTCCCCGCCACGTTCGAGATCAGCTTCCAGATCCTCACCCCGAACGCCAACAGCATCGCCGCGAACATCGCCAACGGCTTCGCCGAGGCCAACGACATCGGCCGGGGCGCCCTGATCGCGTCCGGTCTGGTGCTGTTCATCATCACGCTGCTGGTCAACATGGCCGCTCGGTTCGTGATCAACCGTCGCAAGGAGTACGCGAGGGCCGGCGCATGACCACGATCCAACACATCTCCACCAGCCGCCGCATCAAGGACCGGGTCGTCCAGGGCCTGGTCTATCTGGCGTTCGCGATGGCCGTGGTGCCCCTCGTCTCCGTGCTCTGGCTGGTCATCTCCAACGGCCTGGAGCGCTTCGACCTGGAGTTCCTGACGCACTCCATGAACGGCATCGGCGCCAGGGACGCCAACGGCGGCGCCTACCACGCCATCATCGGCACACTCCAGCAGGTGCTGCTGGCCTCCGTCATCTCGGTGCCCATCGGCCTGCTCACCGCCATCTACCTGGTCGAGTACGGCCGCAACGGCCGGCTGAGCCGCTCGATCAGCTTCTTCGTGGACGTCATGACCGGCGTCCCTTCCGTCGTTGCGGGCCTGTTCATCCTCGCGTTCTGGATCCTCTTCCTCGGCTTCGACTACTCCGGCTGGGCGGGCGCGATGGCGCTGTCCATCCTGATGATGCCGACGGTCGTGCGATCCGCCGAGGAGATGCTCCGCCTGGTCCCGGGCGACCTGCGTGAGGCGTCGTACGCGCTGGGCGTGCCGAAGTGGCGCACCATCGTCAAGGTCGTGCTGCCGACCGCGTTCACCGGCATCGTCACCGGCGTCATGCTGGCCGTGGCCCGCGTCGCCGGCGAGACGGCGCCGCTGCTGATGACGGTGTTCTTCACCAACTCCATCAACAACGACCCGTTCACCGGGCCGCAGATGGGTCTTCCGCTCTTCGTCTTCGACCAGGCGGCCCGTCCGAACGACACCGCCATCGACCGGGCGTGGACCGGAGCGCTCACGCTCATCCTGATCGTCATGCTGCTCAACCTGGTGGCGCGCCTGATCGCCTGGTGGCGCTCGCCTGCCAGGGGCCGATAGGGGGAAACCGCCACAATGTCCAAGCAGATCCAGGTCTCGGGGCTGGACGCGTACTACGGGTCGCACAAGGCGATCGAGGACGTGTCCATGACCATCGAGCCCCGCTCGATCACCGCTTTCATCGGCCCTTCCGGGTGCGGCAAGTCGACCTTCCTGCGCACGCTCAACCGCATGCACGAGGTCATCCCCGGCGCGCGCGTGGAGGGCAAGGTGCTGCTCGACGGCGAGGACCTCTACGCCCCCACCGTGGAGCCCGTCTCCGTGCGCCGCTCGATCGGCATGGTCTTCCAGCGCCCCAACCCGTTCCCGACGATGTCGATCTACGAGAACGTGGCCGCCGGCCTCCGCCTCAACAGGGGCCGCATCGCCAGGTCCGAGCTGGACGGCATCGTGGAGACCTCCCTCAAGGGCGCCAACCTCTGGAACGAGGTCAAGGACCGCCTCAGCAAGCCCGGCGCCGGCCTGTCCGGCGGTCAGCAGCAGCGGCTGTGCATCGCCCGCGCCATCGCGGTGCAGCCCGAGGTCCTGCTGATGGACGAGCCGTGCTCGGCCCTCGACCCGATCTCCACGCTGGCCATCGAGGACCTGATGGCCAAGCTGAAGGACCAGTACACGATCGTCATCGTCACCCACAACATGCAGCAGGCCGCCCGCGTCAGCGACCGCACGGCCTTCTTCAACCTGGCCGCGCAGGGGCAACCCGGCAAGGTCATCGAGATGGACGAGACGTCGCGCATGTTCACCAACCCGACGCAGAAGGCGACCGAGGACTACATCACGGGGCGCTTCGGCTGATGACCCGACAGCAGGCGGCATCCACGATGAACGGGGACACGAGGACCAAGCCCGTACTGCTCATCGCCGACCCCGACGACTCCGTCGTGGACGACGTGGCCACGGCCCTCGAACGCGAGGGCGTGGCCGTGACCGGAGCCCCTGACGGCGCGCAGGGGCTGCTGCAGGCAGGCGCCCTCCAGCCGGACGTGGTTCTCGTCTCGGCCACGCTGCCGGTCATCGACGCGGTCGAGTTCGTCCGCGCCGTACGGGGGGCCCGGGCCGTGCCCGTGCTGCTCGGCGTCGGCGAGGGGCACGCCGAGCAGGCCGTACGCGCGCTCGCGGCCGGCGCCGCCGCCTGCGTGGCCAGACCCTACAGGGTGCCTGAGCTGCTGCCGTTCATCCAGGCGGCCTCGCCCGAGTCCCGCAAGGTGCTGGCCGTGGGCGGGGTCGAGCTGGACGTACAGGCCTATCAGGTACGCGTCGCCGGGCGGGCCGTGCACCTGCCGTTGCGCGAGTTCGAGCTGCTGCAGTACCTGATGCGCAACGCCGACCGCACGGTCACCCGCGAGCAGATCATGCGTCACGTCTGGCACGCCGCCGCCAACACCTCGACGAACACCATCGCGGTGCACGTCAAGCGGCTGCGGGCCCGCCTGGGCGACGAGGACGACCAGCTCATCCAGACCGTGCGCGGCGTGGGCTACCGGCTCGTCACGCCCGGCATCGCCGGAAGTCACGCATGATCCGCTCGGCCACGCCTTCGACCGTCGCGATGCCGTACCCCACCTCAGGGCTGCCCTCGGTGAGTACGGCAACGGCGTAGTCGCGCCCGTCACTTCTGATCAGCCCGACGCTGATCGTGGCCCAGAGCTTGTTCGAGACGCGCTTGAGCCAGCCGTTCTTCAGCGCCACCCGTTCGCCCCGGCACGCGGCGGCGCTGACGCCCCAGTCCTGGCCGTCCACGACCGCGCCCATGAGCCTGAGCACCTGCTCGCGTTCCGCCGCCTTGAGCGGGCTCTTCCCGGACACCAGCGCCTGCATGAGCCGCACCTGGTCGTCCACGGACGTCTGCGTGATGCCCCAGCAGTACAGGTCGACGCAGCTCCCCGGCACGCCCCGGGTGTGCTTCAACCCGAACGCCTTCCCCGCCGCGCTGAACCCCTCCGCGCCCCCGATCCGCACCCACAGCCGGTCGGCCGCGTGGTTGTCGCTGTAGCGGATCATCTGCTCGGCGTCGCGCCGCACCTGCGCGGGAAGCTTCTTCCACGGCGTACGCAGCAGCAACGCCATGAGGATCTGCACCTTGGCCGTGCTGGCCGTGATGAGCCGCTCGCCCGCGTGGTACCGGTAGACCCGCCCGGTCTCCAGCTCCTTCACCATCGCCGCGACCGCCCCAGGCCGGCCGGCCAGGAAGCCGTCGAGCCGCTTGGAGATCCGCTTGGCCGGCACCTTCACCACCGTCTCGCTGTTCAGGCTCTCCTCGGCCAGCCGTAGCCCTTGAACGGCCGCGGACTGGCGCACAGTGGACGCCGCGACAGGAGAGGGCACGGTGGCGGCACCGACCTCGGCCGGCGCCTGGTTCTTGGCCGTCAGCAGCGGAGCGACCAGGGCTAGCACGATGATCAGTCGTGGTATCGCTCTCGCCCCGACCGCGATCACTGCAGCATTATCACGAAAAATCGCGAGCCACCGCTAGACGCGAAACGAGAACGAAACAAGAAAGGGCCCCGACGCGTTGGGGTCGGGGCCCTTATCTGAAGATTGTCCGGCGGTGACCTACTCTCCCACACCCTCCCGAGTGCAGTACCATCGGCGCAGAGAAGCTTAACTTCCGGGTTCGGAATGTAACCGGGTGTTTCCTTCCCGCCATAACCGCCGTAACCC
>NZ_BAAAQX010000055.1:0-72222 GCF_039531895.1 Nonomuraea monospora | reverse complement strand
ACGGGGTTCGACGCGGCCGAACCGGCCGGCGATCCGGGCCATCAGCTCGTGGAAGATGACCATCCAGCCGTCAGGGTCTACGCTGTGGCTCGCGGCCACCGCACGATCTTTCGTTGTCTTCACAAACCATGAATGATCACGCGGTGGCCGTCGCCATGTGACCTCGACCCCTCAAGATCGCGAAGTGTCACTGGAGTACTAGTCGATGTGCTTGGCGCACCATTGCGCGTCCTGGAAACGGCCCAGGTCGGCGTAGATGTTTCTCGCCGCCATATACCGCTGTTCCGCCTTCAGCCGCCCCCCGCGCAGAAGATGCAGCGCGCCCAGTTCGCCGTGGGCGTTGGCCTCACCCAGCCGGTTGCCGATCGCCTGGTACAACTCCAACGCCTCGTGCGACTCCCGCTCGGCCCGCACGTAATCCCCCGACAACCGATGAAGAACACCCAGCTCTCCGCGCGAGTAAGCCTCACCCAGCCGGTTGCCGATCACTTGATACAGCTCCAACGCCTCGTGCGACTCCCGCTCGGCTCCCACGTAATCCCCCGACAACCGATGAAGAACACCCAGCTCTCCGCGTGAATAGGCCTCACCCAGCCGGTTGCCGATCGCCCGATACAACTCCAGCGCCTCGTGCGACTCCCGCTCCGCGCGCGCGTGGTCGCCCCACAACCGGTAGAGAACGCCCAGCTCGCTGTAGGCGTTGGCGGCGCCCCACCGGTTGCCGAGAGCCTGGTACAGCTCCAACGCCTTCCTGGTCTCCTGCTCGGTTCGCCGATGGTCGGCCCGCTCGTCGGGCCGGGCGCCCGCCTCCCTGCGGGGATGGGTGTCGCCCCACCGGTTGCCGATGACCTGGTACAGCTCCAACGCCTTCCTGGTCTCCTGCTCGGCGCGCGGATAGTCGTCCCGCTCGCGCGACAGGATGCCCAGCTCACGGCGGGCGGAAGCCTCGCCGAGCCGGTTGCCGAGCGTGCGGTAGAGCTCCAGCGCCTCGCTGATCTCCTGTTCGGCCCGCGCGTAGTCGCCGCGGAGGCGGTGCAGGATGCTCAGCTCGCGGCGTGCGTACGTCTCGCCCCACCGATTCCCGATGGTCCGGTACCGCGCCAGCACCGTCCCTGTCTCCTGCTCGGCGCGCGAGTAGTCGTCGCGCAGGCGGTACAGGATACCCAGCTCGCCGTGAGCGTAGATCTCACCCCACTGGTCACCGTCCGCCCGGTACAGCTCCAGCGCCCGGCCGGTCTCCCGCTCAGCCTGCGGGTAGTCGTCACGCAGGCGATGCAGGATGCCCAGCTCACGGTGGGCGTTGGCCTGGCCGAACCGGTTGCCGAGCACCCGGAACTGCTGCAGGGCCGTGGTGGTCTCCCGTTCCGCCTGCGGATAATCGTCGCGAAGGCGGAAGAGAACGCCGAGGTCACGATGCGCGTACGCTTTTCCGAGCGGATCGCCGATGATCTCGAACTGGTCCAGCGCCTTTCTGGTTTCCCTTTCCGCGGGCGGATAGTCGTCCCACAGCCGGTAAAGGATTCCCAGCTCGCCGTGGGCGTAAGCCTCGCCCCACTGGTCGCCGTTCGCACTGAAGAGTTCCAGTGCCTGCCCGGTCTCCTGCTCCGCCTGGGGATAGTTGTCCCAAAGGCGGTAGAGAATGCCGAGGTCCCGATGCGCGTGAGCCTCACCCGGCGGATCCCCGACGTCCTGATACACCTCCAGGGATTTCCTGATCTCCTGTTCCGCCTGCGGATAGTAACCCTGCAATCGGTACACCGCACCGCGCCAGCGGTGGGCCTTGGCCGTTCTGCCCCGGCTGGTGGCCCGGTCACGTCCGCGCAGAGCCCGCGTCAGCAACTCCGCCGCCTCGGGCAGATCCCTGGCGAGACAGGCCATGCGTCCTTGATAAAGGTCGATGACGCTGCTCATATGCGTTTCCCGCAGCCGCTTGTATCCGCCGGTCTCCGGAGCGACCGCGGTCTCGATCAGGGTACGAGCGCTCGACAGGTCATTGTGCTGCAGTACGCGGTCGAGCACCTCCTCCCAGCGCTCGATACCCGTGGGGTCGCCGATGGCGAAATAGTGGTAGGCGGCTTCCGCGGGATTGTCGTGGGCGGTGTACCAGGCGGCGGCCGCGCGGTGGAGCGCGGTCATGCTGTCGCTGCGGTGGCCGTCGGCCAGAAAGGCCTCCCGTACCAGGTCGTGAATGCGCAGCCAGGTCGTCCGATGGTCGGGGTCTGGAATCCTCTGGACAAAGGTGTATCGATATAAACGGCCGTAGTCATCGTGATTGACCGGAATCGGATCCAGGAGCGCACGTAAACCGTCCAGGGTGATGTGCCGCAGCACGGCCGCGGCCTGCACGATTTTCTGCTGACGGTGATCCAGGCGGTGCAGAAAGGACCGGTGCAGCCATTCCTGAACGGCCGAGTCCTTGGCCCACTCCATCCAGTCCGCGTTCATTCCGGACTGTTTTCCCTCACGATAGGCGTCGGCCAGCATACCCAGCCAGATCGGCGTTCCCGAGCATCGATGATGCGCCAGCGCGGCCAACTGCGGATCGTGCAGCCCGCGCTCGGCCAGATAGGCCGTCGTCTCGTCGGGATTCCATGCGCCCAGTTGCAGACTTTCACACATCGCGTGCATCGCGCTGGGGAACTCCAGGCGTTCCCACCCGGCCACGATTATCCGCAGCTCCGGAGCGACCTGGATGAGTTGCGGCAGGAGCTTGTGCGTCACCCAGTTGACCAGTTCCTCCCGCGACGTGCCCGCCGACAACCCGTCATGACGGGTCAGCCATTCCAGGCCGTCCACGGTGAGCAGCACCTTCGACAGCCGCAGGTCCCTGAGCGCGTCCACAGCGGCGTCGACGAGCGCGGCCCTGTAGGCCACATAATGATCGACCGTCGGCTGTCCTCCCTCGTGGGAGATGGGTGAGCGGGCAATGATGCTGCCGTCGGAGGCGGTCATGTGAATCTTGGTGTCCGCGTGCGAGAGGCGAAGCTGGTTCTGCGCGGCCTTGATCCGGTCGGCGAAACGGTCGTGACGCGTACTCTGCTGACGAGGATTGCATCCCAGACGCAGCAGCGCGCGGACGAGATCGTCGAGCAGACTCTGGTCCAGACCGTCGGGCCGAGCCCCTGTGGCTCCCGAACTCAGGTCGATGGCCGCATGCCGGTAGCCGCCCTCGACAGCACGCTCTGCGATTTCGGTCAACAAAAAGGATTTCCCGATTCCAGAGGTGCCACAGATGCCAAGTATGCGTACGTCCGATTCCGCGGTGAGCACGGCCAGCCCGACAGCGACCTCCCTGTCACGTCCGACAAAGGAATGCCGCCGCACCGTGTCACCACCGCCATACCATGAAGAAAATCACCCTATGTGAGGGAGGTGCGTTATGCCTAGGTGGCTACGACCGGCATCACTGGCGGGTCTCGGCGCCATACTGTCGGTGATTGTGGGCGGCTTGGTGAACGTGCTCACCGATTCATGGAGCTGGCAGATTTTCGCATTGACGGCAGCATTACTGGCCGTAGTCGCTGCAATCGCTTTTCGTACGGAAGGCAAGCGGAGCCGGGAGCGTGCGGCGGGCAGCGGTCCGACCCAGCTCGCGGTGGGGCGAGGCGCCCGCATCGCCTCCAGCCCCGTCAAGACGACCGGCGCGGATGTCGAGCAGGTCGCGGGGAACCGCGGTCAGATCGTGAACTCAGGGATCACCGCCGCCGAGAACACGACCGTCCGGCAGAGGGCGTCGAACGGCGGGCTCATCGAGGACTCACCGATCACCGCCCTCTGACACCACACCCACCGTGGCATGACAATCCAGGAACGCGTCTCCACCGAACTCGGGGCACACCAGCCCTCAGTAATTCACCGCTCCGCTGGGTTAGTTGGGGCCCGGTGCACCCCGGCCCCAACAACCACAGTTCGCGCATGCAAGTCTCTTCACATGATCAACGGCGCCTCCTGCTCGCCTTCTGCCATCAGGGCAGGCCCCGGCCGCGCGCCCTCACCTGCGGAGCTCATAATCCGTGGGTCGTGGGTTCAAGTCCCACTCGCCCTACCACGCCGACCTGCGGCTCTACCCGGGCCTGTAGTCGCGTTATCTGATCGTGAGTCACGGTGAGCCACGCGTGAGTCACGCCCCTCCCGGCCCTTGTCGATCTTCCGGTTGGTTTCCCGAACCGCCTTCAGCACCAGCCGCGCCGTCGCACGGGCGCTGTCGTGGTACAACTGCGGCAGCACCGAGACGTAGGTGTCGGCGGTCAGCACGATGCTGGCATGCCCCAGCGTGCCCTGCACCACCTTCAACTCCGTCCCCGACGCCAGCGCCAACGTCGCAGCTCCATGGCGCAGGTCGTGCAATCGCACTGGCGGCAGCCCGCTGGCTGCGACCAGCTTGTGGAAGCGGTGGGTGAGATAACTCGGCTGCACCGGCGCTCCGCTCCCCGCGGTGAAGATCGGGCCGGTCGGTGACCACCGCTCCCCCGGCAACCGGCGCTGCACACGCTCGTGCCGGCGCAGCAGCCGCACGGTCTCCGGATCGAGTGCCAACGTCCGCCGGCTGGCCGCGCTCTTCGGCTCACACCACACCAGCCCCTCATCGGTGTGCACCAGCTGATGGGCGATGGTGAGCTCGCGCCGCTCCAGGTCAACGTCCACCCAGCGCAGCCCGGCCACCTCCCCGCGCCGCAGCCCGCGCAAGGCCACCAGCCACCACAGCTCGAACAACGGATCCTCCCGCGCGAAGCGCAGGAACGCGGCCAGCTGCTCGACCGTCCACACCGCCACCGCCGGCCGCTCTCCCCCGCGCCGCCAGGCCGCCTCCCGACGAGCCGTCCACACCACCGGATGCATCCGCACCAGCGCCGGCAACCGAACGCCCTGCGCCGGATTGACGGCGATCAAGTCCTCACGCACCGCGTGGTTCAGCGCCGCCCGCAACGTCGCCCGGATCCGCTCCAACGTGGAGGCACTGATCGGCTGACCGTACCGATTCCGCCGCCGCCCCAGCGCCACGAACATCCTCGTCACGTCCCGCCGCGACAACTCCGCCAGCTTGACCCGGCCCAGATACGGGCCCAGATGCAGCCGCACATGATCCCGGTAGGCCCGGTGCGTGGTCGGCCGCAACCGCCCCTCCACCACCGACAACCAGTACCGCAACCACTGCCCCACCGTGCACCCGGCAGCAAGCGGCCCGTCCGCCTCCGCCGTCACCAGTTCACGGCCCGCCGACCGCGCAGCCTCCGCACTCGCGAACCCACCATGCCGAACCCGCTCCCGCCGACCCGACGCCCCCACAACCTGAACCGCGAAATACCAGCTCCCATGCCCCACCTCGGCCAACCGGCCGCAACGGCCACCCAGCCGCCTGCCGCTGATCTCGTCGCTGCATCCGCACCGCTTGTAAACCACGCAAGGTACGTCGTCGCCCGACATGGCTCGCCTCCTGCGTCCGTCTCACAAGCAACGTACGAGCCCAGCTACAACAGACCCAGACAAAAGGAATATCTAGATAAGCAGATCAGCCAAGCAGTCACATTAAGCGCAGTCAAGAACCGAAGTATCGGCAGGGCCATTGACTCACGGTCAAGACGTTCCAGGGATCTCATCTGCCTGCCGTAATGGATCAAGCCCAACTCCACATCCAGGGCTCCATCACATCGGCAATGGTCGGCGCCATTCATCTCAAGATTGCCATGTTGGACAGAACGGGATCACGAGTGACTCCAGACGAACTTGAACAGCAACTTCGTACAGTGATGGCGGAAGCAGGACTCAGTTGGGTTCTTCAGCAGGTCGACGACGCCGTCGCTGAGGGGAACTCCGAGGGGGTTCGCCTGAAGGCACAGCGGGCGCGGCCTCGCGGCAGGTACGGCGACGAACAGACGATCTTCATCGAAGATGAAGTCGCCTACGAACGACTGGCAATCTCGTCCCACCGCGAGCCAGACGGTGCGAGGATCCATATTGCAACACGTCCGTATACAACCGCTGAACGAGTCCAACTGCTGATAGCCGCCCTACGTCGTCTGCTCATTGACCTTCCACGCGTCCAACAGGAGCAGGTCAAGCTCCTGTCTCTCCATCAGGCAGGCGCACCACGGGTGGAAGGCATCCAGTTCCTTCGCGATGAAGGTACGAGCCGAGCCTCGACCGAGATCACGATCCTTCCGCAGTCCTCTGACAACTTGGTCTCCGAAGACACTCTGCTCACTCTGTTGACGGCAATTGAAGCCAAGGTTCGGGAGTCATGACATCTACTGACGATCTGCTGCGGGAGCTCCGGTCGCATCTGCACGGTGTGACAACGTCCTACCGGTCCTCATCAGACCCGAATGACGTCTACGAGGGGTACATCTTCGCGTTGGTCGTTACTGAAGCGCTCGCGAGAGGAGCCCAGGTTCACTACGAAGACGTCCACGGAAATAAGACCTCCCGGCTCGTCTTCCGAACCACCCCGGGGCGCATCTATTCCAGAGCCCATCCATACACACATGCAGTGACGTGATCTCAGCGAATGGCCGGTAGGTAGTCATGCTCAAAATGGGTGAGGACAAGTGCCGCGCGGGCGATGTCGCCGATGGCGCTGGGGCTGAGCGTGATGTGCTGGAGGATCCGCCAGCGGCCTTTGAGCAGGGCGAACCCGCGTTCGCCGAGACAACGCAGAGCGCGTAGGAGTCGATTGTAGGTGCGGTTGTCCGGGCTGAGTATCTGGTTGCCGTCGGGCTGCTTGATGGGGGTGTGAATACCGATCCCAGCGCCGTCGTAGCCGCTGTCGGCGAGGGTCGGCAGGCCCGCCGCAGCTGCGGCGTACAACGCGCCCAGCACGTGCGCACGGGCAGCGGTCAGATCATGGACCGAGCCTGGCTCGACCTCGGAGATCCACAGGGGAAGTCCGTCGGGTGCCGAGAGTGCTTGGAGGTTGCCGGCGTGATGGTGGGCCTTGCCGGGGTACCAGGCGTCGATGGGTTCGCCCTTGACGCTGATGGTCTGCTCGGCGCAGCGGTCGGCAGGGATCAGGGTGCCGTCCAGGATCACATAGGGCAGATCGTCGGCTTGGGCGCGGTCCAGAGCTTCCTGCAGTTCAGGGGCTTGAGCTGCGAGGACGTCGATCCCTTCGGCGGTGTAGCGGTAGGCCGTGGCGCGGGAGACGCGGTGATCGCGGCCGAGCTTGGGGATGTCGCGTTCGCCCCGGAACCACCGCAGCACCAGGACCGCCTGCCAGAACAGGGTCAGGGCGCGGCTCCCTTTGGGGGTGCCGAGCCGACGGCGCTCGTCGTGCAGCAGTCGGGCAACGTAGTGAATCAGCGCGCGGGAGACGTCGAGCGTGGCACGATGAGCAATCACGTGGAGCCTTCCGGCGGCGGGATTTCTTGTGGTGAGAACTCATCTACCGGAGGCTCCACGTCTGTCTCCGGCCTTCGACGACTTCTCCCGAAAGACCCGAAACGCCCTCACGGGCGTCCCGAAAATCCCCTATCATCCGAATTATTTGGCTGAGATCACCTCAGTGATCCAGTTCGGAGCCGCCCGACCGCTGGAGGCACACGTGGGGGTCCAGGTCCAGGGCGCCTCTGGAGTGCTCCACGAGTGCGATGTTCCGGTTCTCACGACTGACGAGGCGGAACTGAGCCGCTCTGCCGGTGTCGCGCCCAAAACGAAAGGGTGCGCGCCAGCGATCGAATGCAAGTTTTACACCTCCTCACTCAAACTTGATCTTGCTCGTAGCTTTCAAGGGCTGGGAGCGGATCTAGGGGAGAAAGTCCGACCGACTTTCGTCTCTAACGGCTCGTCAACGACCATAAAGAGATACCTCAGTCACAAGAAGAGAGATTGGGAGCACGACGTTATCCCCGGAAATACCCAGGTCGACGGCCTACGCTCGAAGATTCGCGAGGCCTTCAAGGTGTATCTGAGTCGAGCGGATCCCACCTTCTCGATCTGAGCGTCAGAGCCTTGGGCCGTCAGGGCGGGCAAGCCTTTCCTAATTTTGTCCGGTCGATAGAGCGCCAATTGTTGAGATCAGCTGAATACTGCTCCTGCCGAATGTACCCATACCACTCAAAATTCATTGAGCACACGCTGACCTTCCTCTCACCCGGATGCCCCCGGCTTGAAGCCGCCTTCGCCAACTTCACCCGTCATTTTCCGGCCGCCGTCAACACCAGCAACGCCCGCCGCCGGCCCGCTCCTGCTGATCTCTGGACAGCAGGATCACACGGTGCCCGATATCGTCATCCAGACCGCAGCCGTCACCGAGCTCAAGCAGTTCGCCGACCGCGGGCACTCGCTCACCATCGACAGCGGCTGCCGCGAGATCGCGGACTACAGCCTGGCCTGGCTGGCCTGATGACAGCGAGAAGGCCGACCCCCGTGCAGGGGGCCGGCCAGGGGTGCCCGATCAGTCGGTGGCGCGGGCCGCGGTTTCGATGAGCGAGGCGACCGTGCCGGGCTTGGAGATCAGCGCGGCGTGCGAGCCTGTGACCTCGATGGTGCGGGACTTGGCGCGGGTGGTCATGAAGCGCTGGGTCTGCAGCGGAATGGCGTGGTCGTCCCGGGAGATCAGCGCCCAGGACGGGACGGTCTTCCAGGCCGGCGTGCCGGAGGGCTCGTTCAGGGCGCTGTAGGTGACCGGCCGCTGGGTGACGGCGAGCAACGCGCTGGTGGAGCGGGGCAGGTCGGCCGAGAAGATGTCGGCGAAGTTCTCCGGCTTGAGGTAGACGTCGGCGTCGCCGGAGGGCAGGGGGACCGTCTTGATCGTGTCAGGGCTGATCTTGCTGCCTTCGTTCTTCGTGGCCAGGCCGAAAACGGTCTCGCCTTGGTCGGGGATGAAGGCGGAGACGTAGACCAGGGCCTTGACGTCCGCGTCCGCCGCGGCGTTGGTCACGACCGCGCCGCCGTACGAGTGGCCGACCAGGACGATCGGGCCGGTGATGCTGCCCACCAGGCTGTTGAGGTAGGCGGCGTCGGAGGCGAGGCCGCGCAGCGGGTTGGCCGGGGCGAGCACGGGGTAGCCGTCGTTCTTGAGCCGGGCGATGACCCCGTTCCAGCCGGAGGCGTCGGCCCAGGCGCCGTGCACGAGGACGATGGTGGGTTTGGCGCCGCGGGCAGTGGCCGCACTCGCGGGCTGAGTGGCGAACCCCGCCACAGCGACCATCAGGGCGGCGGCGATCGTGGTCTTCAAACGTCGGGACATGTCGGTCGTCCTTCTTCATAGGGGTGGTGGGAGTGGCGCCGTCCCCCTCCGAACGGCGCCACACGTCATGCAGGAGCCAAGGTGCCGGTCCAGGGCGATCCCGGACATCACACGAATGGCTGAGATGACCCAGGGCCGCTACTGCAGGTAGCTCTCCACCTGCGAGATCGGCGCTGCCTTGGCGTCATCGGGATTCATTCCGGCGTCGCGCAGGGCGCGCCGGCGGCGGAGCAGGTCCCAGCACTGGTCGAGGGTCTGCTCCAGATGCGTGAGCCGTTCGTCGGGTGTTCGCGCGGCGAGGCCGGTACGCAGTTCGTGCTCCTCGTCCACCAGGGCGTGGATGCGCCTGAGGATCTGCTGTTCGTCCATCAAGCGGCCGGCCGTCGTTCGCGGGCGGATCGCAAGCCGCGGCGCTCGGTGGGCGTGGTGCCACCCCACATGCCGTCGGGTTCGGCGGTTTCGACGGCCCAGTTCAGGCAGGGCAGGCGCACCGGGCAGGCCAGGCAGACGCGCCGGGCGAGGGCCGTGTGCCGGGCGGGCCGGCCGTCCCAGGTCAGTGGGAAGAACAGCTCGGGATCACTGTTCTGGCAGGCCGCCTGAGCGGTCCAGTCTCTGAAGAAGTGTTGCGGCATGAGGGCATCAGCGGGTGTGGCGGTCGGCGTCGGCGATGGTGTCGGCGATGGCGACCGGGTGGGTGACGGGAGCGGCGTGCGAGGACTTCACCTCGACCACGCGGGCCTTGGCGCGCTTGGCCATCCAGCGCTGACCGGCCGGTGGAATGGCCCGGTCCTTGGTGCTGATCACGTCCCAGGCGGGGATCTTCTTCCAGGCGGGGTCGCCCGAGGGGCCGGCGTAGGCGGCCAGGGCGAACGGGCGCTGAGCGGCCGCCATGCGGCGAACCGCGGAGGCGGGCAGGTCGGCGGCGAACACCTTGGCGAAGCTCGCAGGCTTGATGTACAGGTCGACGCCCTTGCCGGCGGTGTCGGTGTAAGGGCGCTGGTCCAGGGTGGCCGGGCTCAGCAGGCTGCCAGGGTACTTCTTCGGGTTCAGTACGGTCTGCGTGCTCTCGCCCTTGTCCGGCAGGAATGCGGAAACGTACACGAGGGCTTTGACGTTGCCGGCGCCTCGGGCGGCGTTGGTGATGACGGCCCCGCCGTAGGAGTGGCCGACCAGGATCACCTTGCCGCGGATGCCCTTGACGACACTGGCGACGTAGGCGGCGTCCCCCGACAGGCTGCGCAGCGGGTTGGCGGCGGCGACCACCGGGTAGCCGCGGCGCTGCAACTGGGTGATGACGCCGTCCCAGCTGCTCGTGTCGGCCCAGGCGCCGTGCACGAGCACGACGGTGGGCAGGGTACGCGCGGTGGCGCCGGCCCCCGCGGGAGTGATGGACGTCGCGAGCGCGGCCAGGCCGAGTACCGCGGCGGCGCCACGCCATGCTGAGGACAGAGAACTCAAGACAATGCCTTTCTTGGAGAGAGGGAGAAACCGCCGGGCGGTGCGGTGCGGGCTGGTGCGATCCCCCGTCGCCGTACCAGCCCGCATCGGGCGGCGGCTTCCCGACGTTGCGTGGCCCACGTTTCCAGCGACGCCGGTAGGAGACATCACACGATGACGTGAGATCGCAGCGTTGTCCGGCGGCTCGCGTCCCTGCCGCGTCTCGCTCCGCCGCCACGCCGACCTGCCGATCCTTCATCGCGGCAAGTCACGTATCCATGCGATGTCGGGCGAGTCCCCCGGGCGTTGGCTGGGTCTCGTCAAGCAACGCACGCCCATGGAGGCACTGATGATTCCCGTTCGCCATCTCACCGAGGACGTCAACGGCCTGACCGTCTTCTACCGGGAGGCCGGCCCGCAGGACGCGCCCACGATCGTGCTGCTGCACGGCTTCCCGAGCAGCTCGCACATGTTCCGGAACCTGATCCCGGCCCTGGCCGACCGCTATCACGTGATCGCGCCCGACCACATCGGCTTCGGCTACTCCTCCGCACCGTCCGTGGAGGAGTTCTCCTACACCTTCGACTCGCTCGCCGAGGTGACCACCGCATTCCTCGCGCAGCGCGGCATCCGGGAGCACGCGCTCTACGTGCAGGACTACGGTGCGCCCATCGGCTGGCGGCTGGCCATGGGGGCTCCGTCGCGGGTGACGGCGATCGTCACGCAGAACGGCAACGCGTACACGGAGGGGTTCGTCGACGCGTTCTGGGGCGGGCTGTTCGCCTACGCGGCGGCGCCAGGCCCGGACACCGAGCCCGGGGTGCGCGCTGCGCTCAGCCTGGAGAGCACGCGCTGGCAGTACGAGAACGGCGTCACGGACCGGTCGCTGGTCAGCCCGGACGCCTGGGCGCACGACCAGGCGCTGCTGGATCGTCCCGGCAACGCCGAGATCCAGCTCGCGCTGTTCCGCGACTACCCGTCCAACGTGGACCTGTACCCGAAGGTGCACGAGTACTTCCGGGCCAGCCAGGTGCCGCTGCTGGCCGTCTGGGGCGCCAACGACGGCATCTTCGGACCCGGCGGCGCCAGGGCCTTCCTGAAGGATCTGCCGGAGGCGGAGGTGCATCTGCTGGACTCCGGGCATTTCGCGCTGGAGAGCCACCTGGACGTGATCGCCGGTTACATGCGCGGGTTCCTCGGCAAGGTACTGAGCTGACGGCCTGCCCCATGCCTCGGGCACCGGACGGGCTCTCTGGCACCCGGCAAGGAAGCCGACCTGCTCGACACCGGGGCGATCAGCACCATGCCCGCTTCCGTCGCGCGGGTCAGGTGCGGGAATGGACCGGCCGGCGAAGCATCCGCGAGCACGCGGAGACCTCCTGCGCGAGGACGCCCCGGCCTGACGGACACGGTCAGCCGTCGTGCGTGAGGACCAGCCGGGTCAGCTCCACGCGCGAGTTGACGTCCAGCTTGGCGTAGGCATGGCGCAGGTGGGTGTTGACGGTGTGCGGGGACAGGAACAGCTGCTCGGCCGCCTGCCGATTGGTGGCTCCCTGGGCGACCAGCCGGACCACCTGCAGCTCGGAGGCCGTCAGGCTGTCCCAACCGCGGGCGGCGCCGGTGGCCCGGCCGCGCCGGCGTACCCCGGCGTCGCGCAGCCTGCGACGCACCCGCGCCGCGTCACGGGAGGCGCCGGCCCGCTCGTACAACTCCAGCGCTCTCTCAAGGTGACCGACCTGGCCGGCGTCCTCCAGGGCCGAGGCCCGCACGATCAGCCGGGGGAAGCCGGCGAACAGGTGCGCTGCCCGTTCCAGCAGCTCTTTGTCGCCCTCCAGGAGCCCGCGGGCGTGCGCCGCGACGGCGGTCAGGAAGGGGAAACCCGGATTGCGCCCGGCACGCTGCTCGGCCACCCGCACGGCGTGCTCGGCCCGGTCGCGACGGCCCGCGCGTAGCGCCATGCGGACCAGGACGACGTCATCGGCGGGGTCGAGCGGCGTGGTCATCGAGGAGTCCGGCGTGTCCAGGCTCTCATCGGCTTCCCGGGTGAGTTCCATGGCGCGGTCGGTGTCGCCCGCGGCGTCGGCGGCCAGCGCTAGCATCCAGGCACCGGTGCGCCGGATGACCTGGGCTTCGTCGCGCATCATCCGCTCACCGTCTGCCGAGGCGCGGGTGATGGCCTGCCGGTCGCCCTGGTGCAGCGCCACCCGCGCCAGCGCGTAGCGGGCGGTGGCGTCGGCGAAGTTGCCTGCCCCGAGGTCGGCGAGCATGGCCAGCACGCCTTCGGCCTCGGCACGAGCGTCGGCCAAGCGGCCGGCGTCCAGCAGGATGCGCGCCCGGTAGAGCGACCAGAAGCACAACGCGGCGGCCTGCCCGTACGCGTGTGCCTCCCGCAACCCGTTCTCGGCCTCCCGCAGCGCCGCCTCGGAATCACCGGCCGCGTTGTGCATGAAGCCCGTCCAGCAGGCTTCCGGCACCCACAGCGAGTGCGCGATGCCCGCGTCCGCGGCCAGCCGTGCCGCCTGCCGCTGCCGGTCGAAGCCGCGTTGCCAGCCTCCACGGTAGAAGGCGACCGCGGAGTCCACCGAGGCGGCCACCGCCGCGGCTACGCGGTCGCCCGCGTCGCCCGCCGCGTCGAGTGCCTGTCCGACGACCTGGGCGGTGGCCTCGACGTCGCCGGACATCAGCATGTTCAGCGACTGCACGGCCAGCAACTGGGCGCGTAGCGAAGGGGTCAGCCCGGGAAGACCGAGGGCGATCCGGCACTGGTGGACGGCCTCGGTGAAGGAGTACTGGCTCGACAATCGGGCGAGACTGAGCCGCACGTGTGCCTCGGCCTGTGGTTCCAGCAGCCCCGCCAGCTTGTTGTCCGCCATCGCCCGAGCTTCGACGTCGCGGCCGGCCTGCCACAGCAGGGTGATCGTCTCCGCGACCAGCGCACCGGCGTCGGCGCTGTCGGCCGGCGCCAGTTCCATCGCTCGCCTGCTCAGCTCCACCGCGGTGGTCGGCGAGGTGGGCGCGAAGTCGGCCGCCGCACGCCGCAGCAGGGAGACTGCCTCGTGGTCTCCAGGGACGGCGGTGTCGGCCAGGTCGGACGCGACTTCCATGACCGCCGCGCCGCGCCGTAGCCGTACGTCCGCGCTCTGCCTGCGGAGCAGGTGACGAAAAGCGGCGGGCACACCCGTCTGGATGGCTTCCCTGAGCAGGTCATGCCGGAATGCCAGCCGTCCTTCCGTCTCCACCAGCAGATCCGCGTCCAGCGCCTCCTGAAGAGGAAACACCAGATCGGCGGGTGAACGCCGGATCAGCTCGGCCAGGACGTCGAGGTCGACGTCGCGGCCGAGGACCGCTGCGAAACGCACGGTGTCGCGGGCCAAGGGCGACAGCTGTTCGAGCCTGCGGCGGATCGAGGAGCGGAACCGCACCGGGATGCGGCCGTTGGTCAGGTGCGCCACGCCGCTCTCCACGCGGATGGCGCCCTCTTCGCGCATCCCGTTCAGCAGCTCTACCAGGAGCAGAGGACGGCCGTCGGCCTTATGGGCCAGTTCCAGCAGCGCGGGATCCACCGCCGCGTTCAGGATGTCGCCGGCCAGCGCCTCGACCGCCGCCCCGGACAGGGGGCGCAACACGATGCGCGTCGTCGCCGGAATGCGCGCCGTTCCCGTCTGCGCGTGCTCCCGCATGGCCAGCACCCACAGGATCGCCTGGCCGGACAGGCGGGAAGGCAACGTGTTCAGAGCGGTGACGGTGGCCGGGTCACACCACTGCACGTCGTCCATGACGATGACGATCGGACGGTCCAGCGCTGCCTGCTCCAGTTGGTGCTGCACCTCCTGGAGCAGCCAGAAGCGCTGGTCGGCGGCTTCGCTCAGCTCTTCCAGCCGGGAGCGGTCCATCAAAGGGTCCGGCCCTGACAACATGGTGTCCAGGAGAGGTCCGAAGGGCACGTTGTGGGCGTCCGGCACGCCTGCGCCGGTGCGAACGCGCAGGCCGTCTGCCTCCGCCAGCTTCGCCAGTTCGGCCAGGAGCCGGGATTTGCCCGATCCCGGTGCACCTTCGATCAGCACCGTGCCTCCTTGCCCTCGCCGCAGAGCATGCAGGTGGTCGCGGAGCAAAAGCAGTTCTTCGTCACGGCCGCGCAGCGGCGGTGTCAGAAGGCCGCGGCCCGTCCTGGGCACAGAGGATCCGGCGGAGTGGACCGCCGCGGTCATGCCATCACCGTTCATGATTTTCCTAAGGGGCATGTGCGTTACGAGCCGTTCGCCAGAAATCGCAGCAGAGTCCGGTTGAATCGCAGGGGGTGGGTGGCCTGGCAGCCGTGCGGTGCGCCCTGGACGACCTCCAGGGTGCTGCCCGCGATGAGCCGGTGAGCCTTTTCGCCGGTGGACGCGAGCGGGGTGATGACGTCGTGCTCACCGTGAATGAGCAGCGTCGGCAGAGCCGCCGCAGAGATCTCGCTACGCAGATCACTACGCGCCAAGGTGTCCAGTCCGGAGCTCAGCGCCTGTGGCGAGGCGTCCGTGCCCTGCACCCGGTAGTGGTCGCGGTGCGGATCGCTCAGCAGCAGTTCCTCTCCGGCCTGGAACATCCGGTTGACGTACGTGTTCAGCATGGCGAACCTGTCGGTGCTCAAGTGTGACTTCAGATGATCGGCCTGCCCGGAGGTCCAGGGGCCTTCCGGGTTGTCGTAGGAGCGATACAGGTAGGGCAGTGCCGCGCCTACGAGCACGACGGCCCTGATCCCGGCCGTCCCATGCCTGGTGAGGTAACGCACGACCTCCCCCGCGCCCATTCCGGCTCCCACCAGTGTCGCCTCACTCAGCTCCAGCCGCTCCATCACCACACGGAGGTCGTCCGCCAAAGTGTCGTAGTCATGACCGTTCCAGGGCCGTGAGGAGTCGCCGAAGCCTCGCCGGTCATAGGTGATCACCCGGTACCCGCTCTCGACCAGGGCGGGCAACTGAGCCGCCCACATGTGCCTGGACAAGGGCCAGTCATGAAGCAGGACGACCGGCCGGCCGTGGCCGTAGTCCTCGTAGTACAGCTCGACCGGGGTACGGCCGTGGTCGACGCCGACCGGCAGGCAAGCCATGTGACGGTCGCTCCTTTGTCACGTTCTGTTGCGCTCGGGGTTGTATGCAGGAGAATGAAAGCAAGCACAGGGGTTTGTGGCGAGGCAGAACAGGCAGAAGTAGCCAACCGATTCCGCCTCCCGCTGTATGAGGAGGCGCGGGGTTGAGCGAGGAGTCCGCTTTCGGCGTGCTGCTGCGGGACTTCCGGCGGGCGGCGGAGCTGACGATCGAGCAGCTCTCGCACGCCTCCGGGGTGAGCGTGCGGGCGATCGGCGACATGGAGCGCGGCGTGAGCCGTGGCCCGCAGCGCCGCACCGTCGCCGCCCTGGCCGAGGTGCTGCGCCTGTCACCGGAAGAGCACGACAGCCTCCTCGCCGCCGCCCGGGCCGGACGGCCCCGCCCCGCCGCCGCGGGCGGAGCCTGCGCGCTGCCACGCGGGATCGGCGACTTCACCGGCCGTGCGCATGAGCTCGGGCTGATGCGTGAGCTCGCGATCCGGCACTCCGGAGGGGAAGGCCCCGCCGTCACCGCGACCATCTGGGGACCGGCTGGGATGGGCAAGACCGCGCTGGCAGTGCACGCCGCCGACCGGCTGACCGAGCTGTTCCCCGATGGGCAGTTCTTCCTCGACCTGCGAGGACTGGACCCCGCGCCCCTGGCGAGCGGGAACGGCCTGGCACGGCTGCTCAAGGCTTTGGGAGTGGCGGAGCGGCGCATCCCCGCCGACGAGCAGGAGCGCGCCGGCCACTACCGGGATCTGCTACGTGAGCGGCGCTGCCTCATCGTGCTGGACAACGCCGCCAGCGAAACCCAGGTGCGGCCACTGCTGCCGGGTGGCGGGCCGAGCATGACGCTGATCACCAGCCGGCGCCCGCTGGCCGGCCTGGAGGGAGTGCACCCATTCCCGCTCTCGCAACTCACCGAGGCGGAAGCCGCCGGATTGCTGCAGGCCATCATGGGCGAGGCCCGCACCACGGCCGAACCGGACGCGGTTGAGGAACTCGCTCGGCTGTGCGGCCACCTACCGCTGGCCATGCGCATCGCCGGTAACCGGCTATTGAGCCGGCCAGGCTGGACGATCAAGCAACTCACCGGCCGGCTCGACGACGAGGAACGCCGCCTGGACGCGCTCGCCGCCGGGGATCTCCATGTCGCCGCCGCGTTCGCGCTGTCGTACGAACAGCTCAGCCCGACCGCGCGGCAGACCTTCCGGTGGCTCGCGCTGGCCGCCGGGCCGGACTTCGGGGCGCCGCTGGCCGCCGTGCTCGCCCGGCTCGACCTGTACGACGCCGAGGACGCTCTGGAGGAACTGGTCGAACTCGGCCTGCTGTCCTCCCCCTACGCGGGCCGCTACCGCTTCCACGACCTGGTCCGCCTGTTCGCCCGGGCCCGGCTGAGCGAGGAGGAGCCGCCGGCTGGCCGCCAGGAAGGCCTGCGGCGCATGAACCATTGGTTGCTGGAGGTCGCCACCGTGGCGGGCCGCTGGTTCGAGCCTGGCTATGGCGCGCCGGAGGCCGGCTGGAGCTCCCTCGTCCGCCTGGACAGCAAAGAGGAGGCGGTCGGCTGGCTGGAGGCGGAGAGCGCAGCCTGGCTGGCCGCGCTGAAGTGGGCCGCCGCCGAGGGCGAGCACGCGCGCGTGGTAGAGGTGGCGGAGTCGATGCACTGGTTCTCCGACCGCTGGACGCACTGGGGGCACTGGCAGGAGGTGTTCGAGCTTTCTCGCCGGGCCGCACAGGCTCTGAAGGAGCCCGGCCTGGAGGCCACCCACGCGAACTATCTGTCCTGGGCGTTGTCCACCTGCGAAGGCCGCCACGAGGAAGGCATCAGGGCTGCCTTGGAAGCGCTCGAGGTGGCGACGAAGGCCGGCGATGTACGCCAGCAGGGCTGGGCGCTGAACTATGCCGCGTGGGCGGCCAAAACCCTGCCGGACTTCGAGCGCGGAGCCGGCTACGCGAGCCGGGCCGCGACGCTGTTCCAGCAGGCGGGTGACATGGACGGCTATCCCCAGGCCATGGGCATCTGGGGAGAGTGCCTGCATCGCCTGGGCCGGCTGGACGAGGCCCTGTCGCAGCATCTGAAGCTGATCGCCACACTCCGGGATCCCGCCTACGGCGGTTCACCCGACGTGACGGAGTTCAGCCTGGGGCTGACACTGGGCCGGGTGGCCATGGTCCTTGGCGAGCTGAGGCGATGGAGGGAAGCAGTCGACCATCTCCGCGAAGCGCTCACGCTGCTGCGCAAGCACCGGCTGCTCGTCGGCATCAGGAACACGGCGCTGGAACTGGGCCGCGCCCTGGTGCAGCTCGATGCTCAGCTAGGAGGCGGCGCGCATCGTGCCGAGGCGCGGGCTGCCTTCCAGGAGGCGGTGACCCTGTCGGAGACGGTGGGCGACGACGAAGGACTGCTGGTGGCACGCCAGGAACTCGCAGCACTGGACGCCTGACCACATGTCATAGGTTCGCGTGATGTGAACCGTCGAACCCGTTGACAGGGTGTCCCCACCGCCTCCCGCCGGGGGAGGCCGACACCAGGGTGGGACTTCATGGCTGTCTGGTTCGTCACGGGCGCGGAGCGAGGCATCGGCCACCGCGTCGCCCGGGAGGCGCTACGGCGCGGACACCGCGTGGTCGCCACCGGCCGCGACCCGGCCGCGCTCTCGGATGCCTTCGTCCAGGCCCGAGGCGAGGTGCTGCTGCTCTCGTCGCAGCCGGATGAGGCGGTTGAGCGGGCGATGCGCCGCTTCGGTCGCATCGACGTGCTGGTCCACGACGCGGCCAGGACGGTGCGCGGAGCCTTGGCGGAGGCGACCGACGCGGAGGCGCGGGCCCTGTTCGACGACAACGTCTTCGATGTGCTCGCCATGACGAGGGCCGTATTGCCGGTGATGAGCGCGCAACAGGCGGGCCGGATCATCGTGACCGGCTCAGCGGCGGGCTTCGCCGCCCCCGCCGGTGCGGGCCTGTACGGGGCCTCCATGGCGGCCGTCGAAGCGTTGTGCGAGGCGCTCCGCGCCGAACTGGACGGGATCGGCGTCTGCGTGACCGTCGTCGAACTCGGCCGTTTCGCCACCGTGCCGGCCGCCTTCGCCCGCGGCCCACTGCCCGCGGGCGATCCGGGCAAGGCCGCGGCTGCGATCGTCGACCTGCTGGATGTCAACGATCCTCCCCTGCGGCTCCAGCTCGGCGCCGACGCCGTGGCCGTCGTGGAGACCAAGCTCGAACACGTGGCGCAGGAGCTGGACCTGTGGCGGCCGGTCTCGCTCAGCACCGCCTCCGACCATGACGCACCGGGACAGAACGGGCACCTGCCGCCAGGCTGACGTCAGGTGTTCATGTGATGTCGCCACTCCTCCGAGTCGGCACCGTATGCGGCGAAGGAGGAACCGATGAGTGAAGAATTCGACGTGATCGTGATCGGCGCGGGGCCCGCCGGGGAGAACGTGATCGCCCGCGCGGCCAGAGGCGGCCTGACCGCGGCGATCGTGGAGGAGAGCCTGGTGGGCGGCGAATGCTCCTACTTCGCCTGCATCCCCAGCAAGGCCCTGCTCCGGCCGGTCGAGCTGGCCGGCGAGGCCGCCCGCGCCCCGGGTCTGTCCCCCGGGCCCATCGACGCCGCCGCCGTGCTGGCCCGGCGCGACGAGGTCGTCTCCCACCTGGACGACACCCGCGCGGCGGGAGCGCTCAAGACCGTGCCCGCGACGTTGTACCGGGGCCGGGGCAGGATCGCCGGGCCCAAGCAGGTGGAGGTCGCACTGACGGACGGCGGTACCGCCCTGATCCGCGCCCGCCACGCCGTCGTGCTGGCCACCGGCAGCACTCCGATCGTGCCGCCGATTCCCGGGCTGGCCGAGGCCGAGCCGTGGACCAGCCACGAGGTGACCGCCGTGCGTACCGTGCCGCGCCGCTTCGCGGTGCTCGGCGGCGGCGCGGTGGCCTGCGAGATGGCACAGGCCCTGCACGGGCTGGGCGCCACCGAAACCACCATGATCCTGCGCGGCGGGTCACCGCTGCGGCGCATGGAGCCGTTCGCCGGGCGGCTCGTGGCAGATGCCTTCACCGCCTCGGGCATCGGCATGCGGACGAACACCCAGGTGACCAAGGTCGAGCGGCCGGTCCGCAACGGCGAGGTGACCATCCATCTGACCGACGGGCCGCCCGTGGTCGCCGACGAGCTGCTCGTAGCCACCGGCCGGGTAGCGGCCACCGCCGACCTCGGTGTGGAGGCGGCGGGGCTGGTCCCCGGAGAGCCGGTCGAGGTGGACGACAGCATGCGCGCCACCGGCGTCGAGGGCGGCTGGCTGTACGCGGTGAGCGACGTCAGCGGCCGGAACCTGCTCACCCACATGGGCAAGTACCAGGCGCGGCTGTGCGGCGACGTCCTCGTGGCGCGCGCCAAGGGTCAGCCGGAGGACCTGCCCGGCATGCGGGACACGGCCACGCGGTACGGAGCGCCCCAGGTGGTCTTCACCGACCCGCAGATCGGCACCGTGGGCCTCACGGAGGAGGAAGCCCGCTCGGCCGGCTACCACGTCCGGGCCGTGGAGTACGACCTGGGCGCCGTCTCCGGCGCGTACCTGCGCGAGCCCGGCTACCAGGGCCGAGCCAAGGCGGTCGTGGACGAGGCCCGCCAGGTGCTGCTCGGCGTGACCTTCGCCGGCCCAGGAGTGGCCGAGCTGGTGCACTCCGCCACGATCGCGGTCACCGCCGAGGTGCCGCTGGAGCGGCTCTGGCACGCCGTGCCGTCGTTCCCCACGGTCAGCGAGGTGTGGCTGCGGCTGCTGGAGACGTACGGGCTGTAGGACATGAGAACGGCCGGCCCTCATGAAGGGCCGGCCGTTTTCGCGTGCTCTCAGGCGAGGCCGAGCTGCTGCAGCATGCCGAGCTGGTCGCTGCTGCCCCACCGCTCGACGAGCTTGCCGTCGGCGAATCGGCTGATCTGCATGCCCCGGTAGCGCACCTTCTTGCCGGTGGCCGGATGCCCCATCAGGTCGCCCAGGTGGGTGCCGCTGATGGTGTAGGCGAAGGCCAGCTCGTCCTCGGTGCCGAGGAGGTGCTCGATCTCCACGTGCAGGTCCGGGAACGCGGCGCGCATCTCGGCGAACATCGCCTTGTAGCCCTCCGGACCCGGTCCCTGGATCGGAGCCGGGTCGTGGTCCACGGCTTCAGGAGCCACCACCTCGTCGAAGAGGGCGAAGTCGCCGCTCATCACGGCCATGGCGAAGCGCTCCTGCGCGGCGAGATTGGTCTCGTAGGTCATGTCATCTCCTCAGTCAGCGATGCCGAAGGGGCCCATGGAGCCGTAGTCGAGGCGCAGCGCCTCGGCCATCGCCCAGGCGTTGGGCAGGGTGAAGATGTCGGCGCCGCCCAACCGGTCGATCCAGCGCGGCACCAGTTCGTCGGCCGCCATCGCGGCCACCGCGTCCAGGTAGGTGCGGAACGTCATCCAGACGTTGGCAGGGTCGGTTCCGGCCATGATTTTCGGCAGGTCCACGGCCGACAGCGCGTGCTCGGTGGTGGCCTGCAGGTCTGCCATGTACTCCTGCTGCGTCACCACGTCCTGCCGGCTGCCGGGCCGGGTGACGTGCCCGCCGACGAACTTGTCGAAGTCGTAGGCCAGCACCTGGTCGTGGGCTTCGACGTAGCCCGGGATGTTGGCCGAGACGGCGAGGTTGGAGAACGGCACCCAGCCAGGGAAGATCACATCCACGAGCATGAGGACGCGCTGCTCGGGGGCGTGGATGAAGATGTTGCCCTCGGCGTGGTTGGGGCCGTGATAGTCCAGCCGCAGACCGTCGATCGTCAGCGTGTCGTCGAAGACTCGCGTGGGCAGCGGGCGGTTGGGGTCGGCCAGCCCCGCCAGCCGCTCGGCGGTGATGCGGTGGGCGTAGCGGGGCACGTCCCCGGGGTAGACCGAGACGGCCCCGACGTGGTCGGAGTGCTGGTGGCTGTAGACCACGTGGCTGATCTGCTTGCTCGTCACGCCGCGGATGGCGCGCAGGATGTTGTGACCCAGCGTGGGAGGCGCGTCCACGGCGATCACGCCGTCGCCCGTGACGAGGAACATCATCTGGTACGAGCCGTCGCTGACCCAGAAGATCCCGTCGGCGATCTCCTCCACCAGGTAGCCCGTGTCGGGGATCCGCGGTCCTCGGGCGATCTCGGGCACCGGTGCGGTGGGCTGCTCCCGCACCTGGCGGGCGGCTTCGCTGAAGTTCTGCATGCGTCGATCCGTTCTGTGAGGTGTCGGAGCCAACCTCGCAGCACGGTCGTGCGGCGACATCGCACGAAGTCACGATTCCGTGCGATGTCCGTGCGGAGCGGAACGGCTTGGCTGGCTGCGAAACAGCTCATCGAGGTGAGGAGAACACGTGGCCGACAACCAGGCACCGGCGCCGTACACGGGATTCGACCGCATGCCCATGGCGGGGCAATGGCGGCCGGGCTCCGGCTCCGTCATGGACGACGTCAACCCCTACAGCGGCGAGGTGATCACCAAGCTGGCGCTCGCCGACGCCTCCGACGTGGACCGCACCTATGACACCGCTCGTGAGGCGCAACGGGAGTGGGCGCGCACCCCGGCCGAGGAGAAGCGGCCGATCTTCAAGCGGGTGGCGCAGATCATGGGAGAGCGGCACGCCGAGGTGGCCGACTGGCTCGTCCGCGAGGCGGGCGCCACCCACGACCGCGCCGAGGTGGAGATCGGCATCGTCCGCTCCATCATCGCCGCCGCGGCGGCCAAGACCGAGGAGGTCATGCTCACGGTCGGATCCGACGTGCCCGGCAAGGAGAACCGCGTCTACCGGCGCCCGGCCGGCGTGGTCACCGTGATCAGCCCGTGGAACTGGCCGCTGCACCTGTCCAACCGCTCTGTCGCGCCCGCGCTCGCGCTGGGCAACGCGGTGGTGCTGAAGCCGTCGGAGGAGACCCCGGTCACCGGCGGACTGCTCCTGGCCAAGGTCTTCGAGGAGGCCGGGCTGCCCCCAGGCGTGCTGAGCGTGCTCGTGGGCCGCGGCGGTGAGATCGGCGACGCACTGGTCCAGCACCCCGTCCCCCGGGTGATCTCCTTCACCGGCTCCACCAGGGTGGGCCTGGGCATCACCACCAAGGCCGGGATCAAGCGGCTCTCCCTGGAGCTGGGCGGCAACGCCCCGCTGGTCGTACTGGACGACGCGGACCTGGAGCTGGCCGTGGAGCTGGCCGCGTTCGGCAGCTACTACCACCAGGGCCAGATCTGCATGGCGACCAACCGGGTCATTGTCGACGCCACGCTGCACGACGAGTTCGTCGAGCGTTTCGTGGAGACCGCCAGAGGGCTGCGCACCGGCGATCCCGCGCATCCGGCCACCCAGCTCGGCCCCGTGATCAACGACACCCAGCTCCGCACGATCCGCGAGAAGGTGTCGCGGGCGGTCTCCCAGGGCGCGGGCCTGCTGTTGTCCGGCGAGCCGTCCGGGCCGGCCGGGCACGTGCTCCCGCCGCAGGTCCTGCTCGGGAGCAACGAGGTCGCCACCGCCGCCGAGGAGGTGTTCGGCCCGGTCGCGACCATCATCAAGGCCGATGGCGAGGAGGACGCGCTGCGGCTGGCCAACGCCACCGAGTTCGGCCTGGCCAGCGGCGTGATCACGCGTGACGTCGAGCGCGGCGTGCGCTTCGCGCTGCGGGTGGAGGCCGGGATGACGCACGTCAACGACAGCACCGTGCAGGACGACGAGCACATCGCCTTCGGCGGCGAGAAGTCCTCGGGCGTCGGCAGGTTCGGCGGTCACTGGGTGATCGACGAGTTCACCACCCAGCACTGGGTGAGCGTTCAGCACGAGCGGCGCGCGCTCCACTACTGATCCCTCCGCCGCATCTCACGCCTTCGTGCGATGTCGCGCCGGCCCCGGCGGCCGAGGCTTGGAGACCGTCGGCACCCCCCTTTCACGAAGGAGATTCCCATGACCGCCATCCCCGTCCTGTTCATCCACGGCCTGTGGCTGCACGCCACCTCCTGGCAGCCATGGGCGGAGCTGTTCGAGCAGCACGGCTACACGCCCCTCATGCCCGGCTGGCCGGGCGAGCCGCCCACCGTCGAGCAGGCCCGCGCCAACCCGGACGCCGTCGCGGGCGTCGGCATCGACGACGTCGTCGAGCACTACCAGCGGCTCCTGTCCCGCCTGGAGCAGGCGCCGGTCCTGGTCGGCCACTCCTTCGGCGGGCTGATCGCCCAGAAGCTCCTCGGTCTCGGATACGGCCGCGCCGCCGTGGCCATCGACCCCGCCCAGATCAAGGGCGTCAAGCCGCTGCCCTTCGCCCAGCTCCGCTCCGGCTTCCCCGTACTCGGCAACCCCGCCAACCGAGGCCGGGCCGTCTCGCTGACCGCCGCCCAGTTCCGCTACGGCTTCGGCAACGCCATCCCCGAGAAGGAGTCCAACGACCTGTACGACCGCTGGACCATCCCCTCACCCGGACGCCCCCTCTTCGAAGCAGCCTTCGCCAACTTCACCCGCCAATCCCCCGCCGACGTCAACACCGGCAACGCCCGTCGCGGCCCGCTGCTGCTGATCTCCGGACAGCAGGATCACACCGTCCCGGACGTCGTCACCCGCGCCGCCTACAAGCTCTACCGCAACAACCCCGCCGACACTGAGCTCAAGCAGTTCGCCGACCGCGGACACTCGCTGACCATCGACAGCGGCTGGCGCGAGATCGCCGACCACACTCTGGCCTGGCTCGCCCGGCGGGATCTGGCCGGACACCCCGGCCACTGATGGGCGTGATCCGGGGCACCGCCCTGTACGTCGCGGCGATCGTCGGGCCCGGCATCCTGACGCTGCCGGCACTCGCCGCGGCCAAGGCGGGCCCCGCCTCGCTGATCGCCCTGGCCGGTCTGCTGGCGATCTCCGTTCCGATCGCGTTCACCTTCACCGCCCTGCACCGCGTCGTCCCCGGCCCGGGCGGGATCGTCGCCTATGCCCGCCAGGCCTTCGGCGAACGATACGGACTCGTCGTCGGCTACTGGTTCTATCTCGGCGTGCCCATCGGCGTGCCCGCTCTGGGACTGATCGCCGGCTCCTACACGGCCACCGCGCTGGGCGGTGGCAAGGCGGCCGAGGTGACCGTAGGGGCCCTGATCACCTCGGCCGCGTTGCTGCTCAACCGGCGCCGCACGCCCGGCGCCGGGCAGGCACAGCTCCTGCTGACCGGACTGCTCGCCGCGCTGATCCTGATCACGGCGACGGTGTCCCTGCCCCACGCCGACACCGGACATCTCTCGCCCTTCGCGCCGCACGGCTGGCTCGCGCTGGGGCCGGCCGTACTCGTCCTGGTGTGGGTGCTGACCGGCTGGGAGGCGGTCACCGCCTTCGCCCACGGGCTCGGCGACCAGCGCGCCGTCCGCCGGGTGACCGCCTGGACGCTGCTCGTCGTCGCGGTCCTGTACGCCGCGGTGGCCGTGCCGCAGATCCTCGTCCTGGGGCCGGACGCCACTGGGGCACCCGTCGCCGACCTGCTGCGCATCGGCATCGGCCCGGCTGCCGCCACGGTCGCGGCTGGGCTGGCGGTGGTCATCGCGCTGAACAACAGCGCGGCCTACATCGCCAGCCTGGCCGCTCTGAGGTCGGGCACGCCGTGGGCGGCGGCGCTCATCTCGGCGGGCGGATTGCTGGTCGCCGCGGTAACCGATGTGGGCACGGCCGAGTTCGTGGCCCTGTGCGCCGCCTCCCAGATCCCGGTGTATGTCAGTGGCCTGGCCGCGGGGGTCCGGCTGCTGCCGCGATGGAGCGCCTCGTGGTGGTGCGCGCTGGCCGCGACCGCCGCCACGGCGACGTTGCTGGTTCCCGCCGGCCTCTACCTGCTCGCTCCCGCCGTGATCGCCGCGGCCGTTGCGGTCCTCACCCGGACCTGCATTAACCGATAAATCCGGCTGCCAAATACCATATCGACCAAACGGCGCATTTCTCCTCCAAATGACGCCGTCGGCCGAGCGGAGGGCAGCATGAACGCGCGTGGCACGGAGAAGGACACAGCCGCCGAGTTCGGCCGGCACCGGCTGCGCGGGCGACAACCCGAGATCGCCGCTCTGCGGACCCGCCTGGCCGCACTGTCACGGGGGGCGGGCGACACGGTGCTCATCCAAGGCAGCCCCGGAATCGGCAAGACCCGCCTGCTCCACGAGGCCCGCCGCATGGCCGAGGAGACGGGGCTGCGTGTGCTGCACGGCGGAGGCGACCCGGAGGGCCAGACCATCCCCTTCGGCGTGTTGCTGGCAACGCTGCAAGCGATCCTGCCACCTGCCTCGATCCAGACCGTTCCCGCGACCTCCGCGGGCCGCTACTGGCTGTTGCAGGAGCTGCACGAGCAGCTCGAACGCGCCGCGCTGGCCGCACCGCTGGTGATCGTCATCGACGACCTCCAGTGGTGCGACGAGGGCACTCTGCTGGCACTGCGAACGCTGCCGCAGCGCCTGTCGATGCATCCCATCGCGTGGATCGTCTCCGCGCGGACCGGCCCGCTCACCCCGGACGTACGCGCCACGTTCTCCACCCTGGATCGGCCGGCCAGCCACCTTCTCACGCTGGCCCCGCTGTCGGACCAGGCCGTCGCGGCGGTGACCGCCGACCTGCTGGGCGCCACCCCCGACGCTGGGATCCTGCAGCTCGCGCAGCGCGCGGAAGGCCGCCCCCTGCTGCTGACCGAGCTGATCAACGGGGCGCTCGACGAAGGCGCGGTGACCATCGCGGACGGCGTCGCACGGTTGACTCAGCAGCGGATGCCCCTGCGTTTCCACGCCTCGATCCAGCACCGGCTGGATCAGATCTCCCCGCTGGCCAAGAAGGCCGCGCAGATAGCGTCGGTACTGGGCAGGACCGTCTCCATCGACCAGCTCGCCGAGCTCATCGGGGAATCCCCCATCGCCCTGCTGGAGCCGATGGAGGAGCTGCTGTCGGCGGACCTGCTCACCGAAGCCGGCGGCAGGCTCACCTTCAGCCACGACCTGATTCGCGAGGCCATCCAGACGGCCCTTCCCGCGACGCTGCGCAAGGCGCTCCGCCGCCAGGCCGTCGACCTGCGGCTCAACCACGGCGTCCCGGTCGCGCAAGTGGCTGCCGACCTCGCCGAGACCGCGGAGCCGGGCGACGACACGGCCATCGCCCTGCTGCGCCAGGCCGCCCGCGACCTGGCGCCCACCGCACCGTCGGCCGCGGTGGAGATGAACCGCCGCGCGATCGAGCTGTCCGCCCTCGACCCGCTGCGGCAGGCCGGCTTCATCGCCGAAGCTCTGCCGCTGTTCACCCAGACAGGCCGGACGAGCGAGGCACTGGCCCTGGCCGAGACCGCGTTGCGGCAGCCCTTGCCGGCCGAGGTCGAGGCCCGCATCAGGCTGGGCCTGACACTCGTGGCCAACCAGCACTCCTTCACCGAGGCCGTGCGCCAGAGCCGCGCCGGCGTCGCCCTGCCCGGCCTGCAACCCCGCATTCGCGCTCAGCTGATGGCCATGCTGGCCTTCAACCTCGCTCTGGTGGACGCCACGGAGATCGCCGAGGCCGAAGAGCTGCTTCCGGAGGCGCTGGCAGCGGCGGACCTCGCCGGGGATCAGGCCTCGCGGGCCACCTTGCTCAATGTGGCCTCCCTCGTGGCCGATCACCGGCTGGACGTCCGCGGCGCCCTCGACTTCGCCGACCAGGCCGTGGCCACGATGCGCGACATCTCCTACACCGACGTGCTGTGGCTGCCCGGCGTCTGGCAGGCCGTGCTGTTCAGCATGCTCGGGCGGGTGGATGAGGCGCTGACCCAAGCCCATGACGGCGTCCGCGCCGCACAGCACTACGGGCAGGCCAACCTGCTGCGGCTGTGGGGCATGGTGCGCTGCCGCGTCTACCTGGACGCGGGCCGGCTCGGCGACGCCCGGGCCGAGGCCGAAGCGGTCCTGGCCATGTCCGACGAACTCGGCCCCGGTAACTTCGACGACGTCACCGCCCGATACGTGCTCGGCCGCATCGCCCTGCACACCGGCGATCCCGCGGAACTGGCGCGGGGCCGTGCATTCGCCGCCGCCATCATGGAGGACGAGGCCGGCCAGATCCGCCGGGCGGGGGCGTGGCTGGCCGCGCAGTTCGCCGCCGACAGCGGAGACCACACCACCGCCATGGAACTGACCGCCGAGGGAGCCCGCACCTACTACCTGCCGGCCTCGACGCTGTCCTGCCCGGCCGACCCCGCCGACGAGCCCGTCCTCGTCCGCCTGGCACTGCAGGCAGGGGACCGCGCCCGCGCCACGCTGGTCACCGAGTTCGCCGAAACCCGCCACAAACTGAACCCCGACATCCCCCTCTACGCAGCCGCGGCCCTGCACGCCCGCGCCCTCCTCAACGGCGATCCCAGCCTGCTGGCCCAGGCCGTGGAGCTGTATCAGGACATCCCCCGGCCACTGGTCCTCGCCGGCGCGCTGGAGGACGCCGGCACGGTCGCCCACCTGGACACGGCGTTGCGACTGTACGAGCAGGCGGAGGCCGAGCACGACGCGGCCCGCGTGCGGAACCGCCTCAAGGGCATGGGTGAGCGCAGATCCCGGGCCACCTCCAGCAGGCCGACCGCGGGCTGGGACAGCCTCACCACCTCCGAGCTGCAGATCGTCCGGCTGGTCGCCGGCGGCGCCACCAACAAGCAGGTCGCCGACCAGCTCTTCCTGTCACCGCACACGGTCAGCACCCACCTGTGGCACGCCTTCACCAAGCTCGGCATCAGCTCCCGCGTCGAACTCACGCGGCTGGTCCTCGAACACGACTCACAGTGACCCGGCTTCACTCCGGCCAGGGCGACCCGAGGATCGTGTCGACGAAGTTGCCCCGCCAGAAGCCCGGCACGTAGCGTTCCAGCACATCGGCCTTGACGTTGCCGAAAGTGGTCTCCGGCTTGGGCGCGATGCCGTCGGCGAACGCCTGCAGAATCTGGTGCTTGAAGTCCGGCCGCGGATGCAGGGCGGTGATCTCAGCCCGCTGCTCCTCGGTGAGGTCGTGGTAGCCGATGCCCAGCACGTCGTACTCGACCCCGGCCGTGACCAGGGCCACCTCCGGCTCCATGAACTCGGGGATGCCTGGCGTCGTGTGCAGGGCGATCGCCGTCCACACCCGGCGGACGCTGTCCTCGGGCACCTGGTGCTCCTGCATGAACCGGCGGGCCGCGTCGGCTCCGTCCACCTCGAAGCGGCGCCCGCTGCCCCGATACTCCTCGTTCAGCCCGAGATCGTGGAACATCGCGCCGATGTAGAGCAGCTCGGGGTCGAAGCTCAATCCCCGGTTGCGGCCTTGCAGCGCACCCCAGAAGTAGACCCGCCGGGAATGGTGGTAGATCAGGTCGCTGGTCGCCTCGCGGACCAGCGTCGTCGCCTCGGCGGCGAGCTTGGTGTCGGGAACGGCGATCTCCATGGTGGACATCAGACTCTCCTTGCGCTGGTGAACATCATCAGAACCGGCTCGGACGGCGGCCCTGCGACCCGGAGCTTCCTCCGCCGCGGTACGCGGCCTCGCCGTACGGAACCGAGATGGCTCCGGTCGGCGTAGCACCACCCCCACCGGTCACCCGGCTCCAAGGAGGCGGTCACCGGATGCGCGGTGGCCGCCCAGTGAGCGGCGGCGTGCCGGCCGGGAGAGGAATCGCAGCAGCCCACGTGGCCGCAGGTCAGGCATTCACGCAGTTCCACCCACCGGCCCCCGGTCCGCAGGCACTCCTCACAACCGTCGGCGTACCCGGCCGGCACGGGTTGACGTGTTCCATGCACATGGGGACATCGGCCTGTGCGATCGCTGTTCATCACGAACCCCCTCCGCGAATTCGGTTCTGTGCATGAAAGGTTCTCCTTCCGCCTCGTCGCGGACATCGCACAAAGACTTGAGCTGTCCGTACCTCGCCGGCCCCGCGGCTGGCAGGTCCAGCCGACGTCCGCGCAGGGGCTGATCACATATCCATGCGATGTGGCCGCCCGCCGGCGCACGCCATGGTGAGGGCGTGTCCCTCGGCGTCCACGCCGTACCAGTGACCTAGGAGAGTCTGATGAGCATCACAAGTCCGTTGACCGACGACGAGAAGAAGACCACCGCGGACGCGCTGCAGCTGGTCCTCGTCGATCTGATCACCTTGGGGCTGCTGGCCAAACAAGCCCACTGGAACCTGGTCGGCCCCTCCTTCACCAGCCTCCACAGGCAGCTGGACGAACTCGCCGACGCGGCTCGCGAGCAGGCCGACACCATCGCCGAACGAGCGGTCACCATCGGCGCCACCCCGGATGGGCGCGTATCCGCTCTGTCCGGGGCGAAAACGCTTCCCGAACTCGACGGTGGCCATCTGACGGACGCCCAAGTCATCAAGACGTTCTGCGACATTCTCGCCGCAGTGGTGTCCTCGCTGCGTGAAGCCGTGCAGGCCACTGCTGAACCCGACCCGATTTCTCAGGACGTACTGATCACGGCTACAGGGACTCTTGAGAAGCAGTACTGGATGTTCCAAGCCCAGCTTTAGGCTGCGCTACACGCCGGACAACGGCCGGACCAGGCTTTCATAGGTCATGTCAGTCACGTCCCAGCGCAGCCTTGCCGATCTTCCGGTTGGCGGTCCGCAGCACCTTCAGCACCAGCGCGGTCGCCTGGGCGCTGTCATGAGACAACTGCGGCAGCACAGGGACGGGCATGTCGGCATCAGCGCGATGCCGACATGCCCCAGCGCGCCTTGTACCAGGCTGGCAGGAGCAAACGACGCATTTCCGCCGGTGAGGCCCGGGGCTCAAGTCGGCTTACGCTGGTCGGAACGACGACACAGCGAGGCCGGTCCGGATCTCGACGCCTTCTGCCGCGCTGATGAGCAGGGGATCGGGTTTCGTCACGGTTGCCGGCGAGGATCAGACGGCCTTTGACTCCGCCGCCGCCTCCCTGGCCGACCGGGACAACCTCGCTCGGGTGCTGCTGGAGGCCCGGCCGGGTAGGGGTGGGCTCCAACGGGCATTCGGGTCGGCGTCGACGCGCCGTACGAGCAGCCCAAGGCCGTGCTGCTCAACCTCATCGCCGAGGCCAACAGGTGCCGGGTGATCTGGTCGCAGGAGCTGAGGTTCGCCACCGTGCTGGGGTTCGGGGCGGACCTGACCTGGGTGGAAATGTTGTTCACCTCGCTCCTGGTACAGCACAGACCGCTCTGGTGAACACGGGCACCAAGAAGCACGGCACCGGCCGGTCGAAGAACAAGACGTTCCGCCAGTCGTTCCTGTCGGCGTTCGCCTCCAGGATCGGCGAGCGGCCCGCCGACCCCGCGGCGGCCGCGGTCGCGCAGGAGAGCGCCAGCCGGGGCGCCCACCTGGTGCCGGGGCCGGCGGCCCGCGAACAGGAGGTGGGGGCTTCCCCCTTGAACGCGGACACCGATTTCAGGCGGCGGACTTCAGGCAGGGGCGAGGCCACGCCCCCTTGGCAGACCTGCCAAGAAGCTCGCCAAACGGGCAAAACGTCTGCAAGAAGTCCTCGGCCGCCGTCAGGACGCCCTCGTCGCCCGGCAACAGCTCGCCACCCGCCCCAGCCTGATGGCCGACGACGCCTTCAGCCTCGGCCTGTTACCGGCCGAGGAACGCCACGAGACCGCCGAGGCGGACCACCCCCTTCGCCCCGCCTGGAAGCAGGCCGCCAAGCTCGACTCCTGGGCGCTCAACCCTAAGTTGAGCAGCATCGGGCCCTATTCGTAGATGGCGGCCGCGGTGAGCATCTCCCCGATCAGCCACCACGATGGCTGATCGGGTTCGTCTATTCCCTGGTTATGGAAGTAGGCGTCCATACTGCCGATCCAGGCGGCCAGCGACTCGAGAAAGGTCGCCAATGTACGGTTCTCCCAATCAAGGGTCTCCGTTGATCCGGCGGTTTCCGCCATGGCCGCGACGAGCCTGGCGAGGTCTTGACGAGTCACGACCTGGTCGGCCAGCTCGTACAGGTGCGCGTCCATGCGATATCCCATCAGTCGTCAACCGGGCCGGGGGCCGTGCCATTCGCCGCCGAGAATCTGAATGCCGACGCCCTGCGTCCTCGTTGTGAACTTGCGCCTGGTCTCCGCCGTGACTTCCGCGGGCGTCGCCATCCGGTAGGGCACGGACTCCAGCCCGGCCTTCTGGAAGGCGACAAGTCGACGGTGGTCCAAGGTGAACAGCTGGTCACCGCGCTCGTAGAGGCGGATGGTGGGCAGCTCGGCGGGGCTCAGCGTGCCGTTCCGCAAGGCTTCGGCGGTCTCTTCGATAGTCTGTCCGGTGCTGAATCGCGGACTGACGGTGTCCTGCGAGAAGAGTATCTCGTTGGGGTTGATCTCACCGCGAGCCGGATACGGGCTGAGCCCCAGAGGATCGAGCCAGGTTTCCGGGTTGATTACATAGGAGTACGGGTTCCAGCCGCCGGACAGCCCCAGGGGGTCGCTGGAGGTGTAGCGACCGCTCGCAGGGTCGTAATACCGGAACACGTTGTAGTGGAGGCCGGACTCCTCGTCCGCATACTGGCCGGGGAAGCGCAGCGGGCAGGACGCCCCCGCCGACCTGACCTGCGCGACAGAGCCCCACAGGGTGCGCCGGGCGCGCCAGGTGAGCGTGCCCTCGGCGTCGATGAGCTCGGACGGGGTGCCCGCCAAGTCGGTGGTGATGGCGTAGAACTGGCGGTCGATCCACTCCTGGTCGGCGTCCCGTACGCGCTCGGCCTGGGTGAGCGGCCGAACTCCCGCCGGCTCCCACTCCCAGACGGTGGCCCGTCCCGCCGTGCTCTGCTCGGCGAGGCTGAAGCCATCCCAGGTGAACTCGACCCGATCCGTTCCGTCGAGGCGTTCCTTGGCCACGCGGCGGCCGAGGGGATCGTAGACGTAGCGCCACCGGCTGCCGTCCGGGGTGACGAGATCGGTCAGCCGATCGTCGGCGTCCCAGGCGTAGTGCCAGGTCCTGGGCTTGGCGGACAGGCCCTTGCGCCGGCGGAGTACCACGCGCCCCTGCGCGTCGTACTCGTAGCGGAGGTGTCCCGCCCGGCGGAGCTGGGTGCCGGTGTGAGCCCGCGGACCCTGCCCGTCCGTCTGGCCGCCCGTCTGGCCGCCCGTCTGGCCGTCCGAGGGCCACGTGGCGTCGGTGATCTGGCCGGCCGGATCATAGGTGTAGCGCTCGGTCCAGTTGAGACCGTTCAGGGCGGTGACCCGGCCGGCCGGGTCGAGGTCGTAGCGGCGGCGTCCGGCCAGCAGGTCGTCGATGCCGGTGAGCCCGCCGTCCTGGCCGTAGGTGTACGTGCGCCGCTGCAGCACCCGCCCCCTCGCCGTGCGCAGCGTCTCGTCGCGCAGACGGGAGTCGTCGTCCCAGTCCTGGATGAGCGACACGTCGGCGCCGAAGCTTCGCAGGGTCTGCCTGCCTGCCGGATCGTGGGCGAAGTGCATGGTCTGGCCCGCGGTGTGCAGGGCTGCCGGTTGGCCGGCCTCGTCGTACTGCCAGGTGCTCTCGGCTCCGGACGGGGTGCGGCGGAGCACCCGGCGACCGGCACCGTCGTAGACGGAGACCAGCGAGCGGCCGTCGCAGATCTCCTCGGTGATCCGGCCCCGGTCGTCGCGGACGAGGCGCAGGTCGGTCTCGGGGTTGGCGGCGTGCGTGAGCCGGCCCGCCAGGTCGTAGGCGAACGTGGTGACGCGATCGCCGGAGCGCTGCTCGACCACCTGGCCCAGCACGTCACGCTTGTACTGGATGGCCTGGCCCGCGCCGTTGACCCGTTCGACGAGCCGGCCCGCGGCGTCGTGCCGGTAGGTGACGGTGCGGTCGTTGAAGTCGGTCTCGCCGGTGCGGGCTCCCGTGGAGTCGTAGGTGTAGCGCCAGGTGAGGCCGAGCGGATTGGTGACCTGCGTGAGGCGCAACTCTGTGTCGTAGCCGAACTCGATTCGGGCACCGTCAGGGGTGGTCCGGGCCACGGGCAGGTCGAAGGGGCCGATGTCGAGCCGGGTGGTCCGGCCGAGCGGATCGAGGTGCTCGGTCAGGTTGCCTTCAGGGTCGTGCGTCCACTGTTCCGTGGCACCGCCGGGAAGGGTGCGCCCGGCCGGTTTGCCCTCGACCGTCCAGCTCTGGCGGGTGACGTTGCCGAGCGGGTCCGTGATCGCGGTGATCCGGCCGAAGGCGTCGCGGTCCAAGCGGGTGACGGCGCCGAGCGGGTCGGTGACGGCGATGGGCAGCCCGGCCAGGCTGTTCTCCACGGTGGTTGTGTGACCGAGGGCGTTCGTGATCGAGGTCAGGTGGCCATGTACGTCGTAGGTGTAGGTGTTGCCGGAGTCGGCGGTGAGGTTGCCGCGTTCGTCATGGGTGAGCCGCCACTCGTGACCATTGAAGTCGGTGATGGTGCCCGGCAGATCCAGGTCGTCGCGGGTGAACGTGCGGCGGGCGCCGTCCGGGCGGATGATGGCGGTCAGGGTGCGGGAGTCGTAGGTGTAGCGGGTCGTGCGGCCGAGCGGGTCGGTCTCGGCCAGCAACCGGTCATAGGGGTCCCACTCGTAGTGAGTGGTGTTGCCGAGCGCATCCGTCTCTTGAGTGACCTGAAGCAGGTCGTTGTGGTGGTACGTGGTTTCGTGGCCGAGGGAGTCGCGGGCCGCGGTGAAGCTGTCGGCGTAAGAGATGCGGGTGTCGAAGATGCCGTCCGAACCACGGCCTTCGACGCATCTGCCCTGCTCGTCGTAGGTGTAGGCATACCAGGTGCCGATCCGGTCGGTCCAGCGGGTCATCCGGCCGTGCTCGTCGTAGCTGAAGCGCAGCGGCAGGCCGGAGGAGTTGATCACCTCGGTGAGGTTGCGGTGCTCGTCGTAGCGGTAGGCGATCAGCGTCTGCCGGGCCTCGCGCAGCCGGATCGACACGACCAGGCCGGCGTGCGTCTCGATGTCGAGGTGGTACCCACCGCAATGGGCCACCTCGGCGAGGATCCCATCGTTGGTGTAGCGGAGGTCGATGCGGTTGCCGTTGCGGTCGGTGATCGCGATGAGCGGCAGCACGTCGGCCATCCCTGAGGCAGCCCTTCCAGCGGCGGCCGTGCCGGCGTCGCCGTCTTCTTCCTCCACGGCGGCGAAGTGCAGGGTGCGGCCGGTGGCCGGATCCGTCACCTGATAGCCGTCGTCGCCGTCGCGGGCCAGCACCAGCCGCGGCCCCTCCCCCGGCAACAGCGCGTCATCCGGCCCTGGGTGCGCGAAGCTGAGCAGCGCGCCACTGGCCGACGCCAGGCACACGCCCTCATCGTCGACTTCCAGCCGCTGGTCGAAGGTGGAGGCCCAGCCCGGCCCGAACCATCGTCCGACCCGGTAGCCCGACAGATGGGTCCGCTCCAGCACCAGCGGCAACACCCCCGGCAGCTCGAAGTCGGTCTGCGGCAGCAGCACGGTGCCGGTCGGAAAGTGCACCGGGTCCTTGCTGAAGAACTGCTTGGTCTTCTGCCACGCCGTGCCCACCGCCGTGGAGACCCGCCCCGCCCCTGCGGCCATGGCCCCGCGCAGCCCCGCACCCCGCACCGCCGACGCGCCCGCCGGGATCCCGGCCCGGAACAGCCCCACCGCGGTACCGCGTCCGGCCCGCACCCCCGCCGCCAGCCCGCCCAGCGCCGCGACCGCCTTGCCGCCCTGGGCCAGCAACCCGACCTGACGGCCGCCTGGAATCACCCCCAGGCCGTCCAGGACGACCTGACCCAGGCTCGCCTTGCCCTGCCGGTACTTGTTCAGCGTGTCGGCGAACACCACCGCCCCGGCCACCACCGCCGCCCCGAGCAGGATCGCCCCCGCCAGCCCGCCGGTGCCGATGATCAGCACCGCTATCCCGGCCACCATCGCCACGTTGCGGGCCAGGTTGACGAAGTCGTCCCAGGACCGGAACGGCGTGGAGACGGTGTCCCACGCCTTCTCCAGCCACGACTTGTTCTGGATGCCGCTGCCTTCCAGCGCCTGCTCGATCTCCTCGACCGCCCGCGACTCCGCGTCCCCCCGCAGCCCAGCGGCTTCGTCGGCGATCCGCCGCGCCCGGCCCCGGTCGGCCTCGGCGTTCTGGGCCCGCGCCACGGCGGGCCGTACCGCCGCCTGCACCGCCGGATCGGCGGCGCCGACCGCCGCCTCCACCTCCGCCAGACTCCCCGTGGCCGCCGAAGCAGGCAGCTGAGCCCGCACCTCGCGCAACGCGCCCTGATACTGCTCCTCCGCCGCCTGCCCCTGCCGCAACGCGCTACCGGCCTGGGTCTTGGCCTGCTCCAGGCTGCCCGCGTAGGTGCTCAACGCGGAACCCGCCCCGCGATAAGCCTTGCCCAGCTTCGCCAACTCGCCGGGCAGCGTCTGCAACGCCTCGGTGTACTTGACCGCGTAGTCGCCGCGCATGTTCAACGCCGAACTATTGGCCGACACCCCGTTCAGCCGGGCCGTATTGTCCTCAGCCAGCCTCGCCTGCTCCAGCAGGCGCGTCGCCAGCGCCCGCACCTGCGCCGGATCCCCCGGAGCAGGATCGCCCGCCAGCCCGAGAATCTCCCAACCACCCGGCATGCGATCACCCGCCTCGCCAACCCCTGATGAGGTTTCGCGGAGTGGTACGCAACCGGCCACGCGCGGAGTTCAGCAATCAGGCGCTACTGGCATCGAGGCCTCCATGCCGGATGTGTAACCCATCAGCACTGACCCGCCGCACAAGAGAGAGGGACAAATGGCATATCACGCCGATGGTCAAGAACGCATGGGTCGTGGGTTCAAGTCCCACCCGCCCTACCACGCTGACCTGCGGCTTTACCCTGATCGTGAGTCCCTCCTCCAACACCGCAGCCGGCCCGGCATGTGCGCGACGCCCCGCACCTGTGACGGCGCGGGGCAGGGCGGGCGTCACCGGAGCAGGGAGAGATCCACGGCGTCCGCCATCGCGGCGAAGCCGGCGGCGTTGGGGTGGAGGTGGTCGCCCCTGTCGTAGGCGGGTGCCAGGGACTGTGGATCGAGGGGGTCGGCGACGGCGGTGGCGAAGTCGATGACGCCGTCGAACTCGCCGCTGGTGGCGATCCACGCGTTGACGGTCCGGCGGTGGGCTTCGACGGTCCCGGTGTGGCCGGAGCCGCCCTTGCACGGGGTGATGGTGCCGCCGTAGATCTTCGCACCCCGGGCGCGCACCTTGGTGATGATCTCCTTGTAGGCGGTGATGAGCTGGTCGGCGGTGGCGCCGTTGCGCAGGTCGTTGCCACCTTCCAGCAGGATGACGTGCGTCAGCCCCGCCCGGGAGAGCACGTCGCGTTCGAGGCGGTTGAGCAGGCTCTGGCCGTCCTGGGCTGTGTCGGTGAGGACTCGGTTGCCGCCGATGCCGGTGTTCACCACCGCGGGGTGGCGGCCCGGCTGGGCCGCGAGTCTGGCCGCCAGCCGGTCGGGCCAGCGTTCGAAGCCGTCGACCTTGGTGCCCGAGCCGTCGGTGATGGAGTCGCCGACGGCCACCAGCGTGCCGGGGGTGGGGCCGTGGTTCACGGCGACGGCGTCCAGGAAGATCCAGCTTCGCATCGTGGCAGGGAAGGAGCCGCCGTCCGGGTCGCCGGTGTGGTCGCCGGGTTCGGAGACGTAGTTGGTCTGCACGGCCGAACGGTGCCAGGTCGCCGGACCGGTGGCGGTGGGCAGGTAGACGCTGACCGCCAGGTGCCGGCCCGTTCTGACGTGCAGACGGATCGAGTCGCTGCGCACCGTCTGCCCCGCCGGGACGGTCACCGAGGAGGCGCCGGAGAACGTGACCGGGCTCAGCGTCCCCTCCGCCAGGCTCGCGCCGCCTTCGCTGAGCGCGACCGTGACGGCGCCGAACGTGACAGGCTGATCGCCATGGGCGTTGGAGAGCCGGACCCGGACGGCGTTGCCGCTGCCGCGCATGGGCACGACCATGCGGATGGTCTGGTTGTCGTAGACCGGAGGGATGGCGGCGGCCGACGAGCGGTGCAGCGCGGTGGCCCAGGCGTCCACCCAGTGGCCGCCGGGATCCGCGTGTGCGGGGGCGGTGGTCAGCGCCAGGCCGAGGACGGCGGCGAGGAGGGGTCGGAACATGGTGACCGGTCTCACGGCAGCAGGACGTCGGTGACGAGCGGCAGATGGTCGGAGACGTCAGTGCTCACCAGCCAGGCCGAGCGCACATCGGAGCCCTTGGGCACGAAGATGTAGTCGAAGCGCCACGTGTTGGCCGCCGACAGTCCTTCGCCGACTCCGATTCGGGCCCACACGTCGTCATAACGGTCCGTGAAGGTCGTCATGCCGGGGAAGGAGGGCACGGCGTTGGTGTCACCCAGGAAGATGACGGGTTCCGCGGACTGGCCGAGCAGGTTCACGATGGCGTCGGCCTGTTCCTGCCATTCGGCGTCGCTGGTGTGCTGCATGTGGGAGTTGCCCAGCCGGACCCTCTTGCCCTGAATGTTGACGACGGCCTCCAGCAGCCCGCGCGGCTCACTGCCGGAGTATTGCGGAAGGCGGGTGTTGCGCGATTCGAGAATGGGCCAGCGGGACAGGAACGCCGTGCCGTACTGCCGGCGGGGCTGACCCGCCTCCAGCGGGTCGAGGTCGATGTTGGGACCGTACGTCTGGTGCATGCCGAGCATCCTGGCCAGCTCGCTCGCGGTGTCGAGCCAGTTGCTGCGCACGCGGAAGTGCTTGTCGACCTCCTGCAGCCCGACGACGTCGGGATCGATCGCCTCGATGATCTCGGCCGTGTGCTCGAGGTCGAAGACGTTGTCCGGCCCCGCGCCGTAGTGGATGTTGAAGCTGGCCACGCGGAGGACTCCGCGCTTGATCCGGCGCTTGTCCACGGTCGCGGCGGCGCCGGCGGCGGCCAGGCCGACTCCGGCCGCCGCGACCGCGCTCGCGCCGAGCAGACCTCTTCTGCTGATGCTCATGGTGGGGGGTTCCTTCCTGTTCACGGGAAGCCGATGACCGGGAAAACGTGACTACTTGAGCGCGCCGGACGTGAGCCCGGCGACGATCCGCTTCTGAAAGACCAGTACGAGGATGACGAGGGGGATCGTGACGATGACGCCGGCGGCCATCTGGGTGCCGAAGGGCGTGTCGAAGTCCGAGGCGCCGCCGAACTGGGCCACGCGTACGGTGGCCGTCTGCATGTCCGCCTTGCTGATCATGGTGAGGGCGATCATGAATTCGTTCCAGGTGGCGAAGAACGCCAGGATCGCGGTGGTGAACACGCCGGGGGCGGCGACGGGCAGGATCACCCTGCGGAAGGCCCCGAAGCGGGTGCAGCCGTCGATGGTGGCGGCCTGCTCCAGCTCGTGCGGCATCTGGCGGAAGAACGCGGTGAGCGTCCAGACGGCCAGCGGCAGAGCGAACGACATGCTCGGGATGATCATGGCGTGGTAGGTGTTGATCCAGCCCAGCTCGGTGAAGAGCTTGAGCAGGGGAACGATCAGCAGCGCGCCGGGGAACATCGAGGTGCCGATGATCAGCCCGAGCACCAGGTTCTTGCCGCGGAAGCTGAGCCGGGCCAGTGCGTAGGCACAGCAGATGCCGAACAGCAGCGTCAGCACGGTGGTGGCGGCCGACACGATGAGGCTGTTGAGCAGCGCTCGGCCGAAGTCGCTGTGCCCGGAGAAGACCGCGGCGTAGTTCTCCAGTGACGGTGGCGACGGCCAGGGCGTGGTGCTGAAGATGTCCCCGGTGCGGCGCAGGCTGGAGACGATCATCCAGTAGAACGGCGCCAGGCAGTACACCACGATGACTCCGGCGGCCAGGGCCTTCTTCATGCCGCTCGCTTCCTTGATCGCGCGTCGGCGAGCAGGTCGGCGCCGAGCAACCGGACGAAGATCAGCACGATGACGGACACGTAGGTGATGAGCACGATCCCGTACGCGGCCGCGGGCCCGTATCTGAGCTGGGTGGCCTCGTCCCAGACCAGGGCCGGCAGGGTCTCCACCGAGAGCTTGCCGCGGCCGATCATCACGAACGGCAGGTCGAACATGGCCAGCGCGTCCAGGACGCGGAACAGCACCGCCACCACCAGCGCGGGCTTGACCAGCGGCAGCGTGATCCGCCAGAACGTCTGCCAGGCCGAGGCCCCGTCCACCTTCGCGGCCTCGTACACCATGGCCGGGATGATCTGCAGCCCAGCCAGCACCAGCAGCCCGACGAACGGCGCGGTCTTCCAGACGTCGGCGATGATGACGGCGAGCTTGGCCTGCACGCCTTCGGTCGTCCACAGGATCTTCTGGCCGATGATGGCGTTGGCCACGCCGTCGGCCTGGAACACCCACCGCCACATCAGCCCGGAGATGGCCGTGGGCACCGCCCAGGGGATCAGGATGCTGGCCCGGATCAGGCCCTTGCCACGCAGGACACTGTGCATGACCAGCGCCATGGCGACGCCGAGCAAGGTCTCGAGCACGACGGTGGTGAGGGTGAACACCGTCGTGTTGGCCAGGGCGTTGACGAAGCGCTCGCCGAGCAGCCCGGCGTAGTGTGCCAGGCCGACGAACCGCTCGCCCTCGACGACGAAGCCGTCGGCGTCCAGGCCCTCCCCGCTGACGTACATCGACTCGCGGACCACGGCGAGCAGGGGGTAGAACACCACCAGGGCCAGCACGAGGAGGGTGGGAGAGATCATCAGTGCGGTGAACCACCGCGCGCCGCGCATCATTGCTTGAGCAGCCCCGACAGTTGCTGCTGCAGCCCGGCCAGCGCCTGGTCGATGGCCACCTCGCCGGACAGCGCCGGGTAGACGGCGTTCTGGATCGCGGCCGTCACGTCGCCGTACTTCACGGCGACCGGCCGGGGCTTGGCGGCGAGCACGCCCTCCTTCAGGGAAGGGAGGTAAGGGTACTTCGCGACGAGTTCCTGGTCGTCGTAGAGAGCCGTGCGCGAGACCGGGGTGCTGTTGATCGTGGCCCAGATCTTCATCTGCTCGGCCGAGGTGAAGAACGCGATGAAGTCTTGGGCGGTCGCCTTGTTCTTGGAGAAGGCGGAGATCGCCAGGTTGGCGCCACCCAGGGTGCCGCTGCCCAGACCGTCGAGACCGGGGATGGGGGCGACGTCGACCTTGCCGGCGAGCGGGCTGTCGGGGGCGTTCACGGTGCCGTAGAGGGAGGCCCAGCTCCGCGCGAACAGCACCTTGCCCGACTGCAGGGCGTTCTTGACCTCTTCCTCCTTGAACGTGATGCCCTCCTTGGGGATGAGGCCGCTCTTGAATCCGTCGACGAGGAAGCTCAGGCCCGCCTTGGCGGCGTCGGTGTTCACCGTGGGATTGCCGGAGGCGTCGACCACGGTGCCGCCGGCGGACTGCACGGCTTCGGAGAAGGAGACCGTCAGGCCCTCGTACTTGTCCAGCAGACCGGCGTAACACGACATGCCCTGCTGCTTGGGGAGCACCTGGTCGCAGCTCTTCTTCAGCTCCGCCCAGGTCTTGGGAGCCTCGCTGAGCAGATCCTTGCGGTAGTAGAGCAGCCCGGTGCCGGTCAGCCAGGGGGTGGCGTACAGTTTGCCGCGGTAGCGGGCCGTCTCCAGGGTGGGCGCGAGGAACTCCTCGGTCTTGAGTGTGCCGTCGGGCACCGGGTCGATCCACCGGTTGGCGGCGAACTCCGCCGTCCACACCGCGTCCAGCATCATGACGTCCATCGCGTCGGACTTGGTCTGCGCGTTGTTGATGAGGCGCTGCCGCTGGCTGTCGGCGTCCTTGGGCTGGATGTCGAGGGTCACCTTCTCGTCGGGGTGCGCGGCGTTCCAGGCGTCGATGACCTTCCTGGTGGCCTCCTCGTGGCTCTGGGTGTCGGTGAGCGTGATGGGACCGCGCCCGTCGGCGCCTCCCGGCTCCTCGCTGGTGCCGCAGGCCGCCGTGGCGGCGAGCGCCAGTGCGCAGGTGAGCGCGAGCGCTCTGGTCATTGCTGCTCCTTCAGGGTGACGACGGTTCCGGTGAGGCGGGCCTCCTCGGCCGCCCACGCGATCTCGTGGCTGTGCAGGCTCTCGCGGGGATGGGACAGGATGGCGGACGGGTTGTCGCCGGTGATCGCGTCGAGGAAGGCCGTGACCAGGCCCTCGTCACCGCCGCTGTGCCCATCCTTCGGTGTCTGCGGGTCGATGACCTCGGTGGCTCCGGTCACGAAATCGGTCACGGTGAGTAGGTTGCCGTCCCCGTCGATCGAGCCGCGGGTGCCGAAGATCCGGGTCTTGCGCGGCGCCTTCGGGGAGAACGCCGTCATGGTGAACGAGGCGGTCGCCCCGCCGTCGAACTCCAGGTCCACCACCTGGTGATCGACCACGTCGTTGTCGCAGGTGTAGACGCAGCGGCCGTAGGGGCCCTCGCGCAGCGCCCGCAGGACGCCTTCCTCGCTGGTGTCCTCGCTCAGGACCGACAGCGGCCAGCGCTCGCCGCCGCCCACGAAGGGCAGATAGATGCGCTGGGCGGCGTACGGGCAGTCAGCCGCCACAGCGCAATCCAGGCAGCGGTCCGCGGCGCCGGCGGGCTGATTGGCGGCCGTGAAATGCTTGAGCCCGCCGAAGGACGACACCCGGGAGACCCTGCGGCCGGTCACGTACGCGAGCCAGTCCAGGTCGTGGCACGATTTGGCGAGCAGCATGAACGTCGCCTGGTCCGTACGCCGCCAGTTGCCCCGCACATACGAGTGGGCGTGGTGCCACCAGCCGACCGGTTCCAGGTGTTCGATGGTGACGATCTCGCCGATCCGCCCGCTGTCGAGCACCGCCTTCATCGCCCGTGTGTAGGGGGTGTAACGCAGCACGTGACAGACGGCGAAGAGCACCCCCGCCTTCTCGGCGGCCTCGACGATCCGCAGGCAGTCCTCCAGCCGGATGGCCATCGGCTTCTCCAGCAGAATGTGGTAGCCGAGCTCGGCGAAGCGCACCGCGGGCTCCACGTGCTGGGCGTCCAGCGTGGCGATGACCACCGCGTCGGCGATCCGCGGGCGGGCGGCCAGTTCCTGCCAGCTGTCGAAGCCGAGCGCGCCCGGGTGCTCGGCGAGCATGGCGTTGCGACGCCGGACGTCCGGCTCGGCCACCGCGGCCAGCCTGGCCCGGCCGCCCATCGTCGCATACCTGGTGTACCTGGTCCCCCGATCGCCTGCACCCACAAGGGCGAGGCCAACTTGCGACATGTTCCGACTCCAATTATGAGAAGATGCGACGTAAAGCTAGAGTTCGACCACTTAAACCGTCAAGGGGGATTATGAGAACATCTGACGTAACTCATGACACCGCCCTGCTTCGCCGCCTCAACACCCGCGCCACGCTGCACGCTCTTCGCCAGGGCGGCGCCCAGACACTGACCCAGCTCGCCCGCGCCGCCGGCCTGTCGCGGCAGACCGCCGAGGTGGCTCTCGCCGACCTGGTCGAGCGCGGCCTGGCGGAGGAGGCCGCGCCGACCGAAGGCGGTGCGGGCAGGCCGGCCAGGCGGTTCAGGTTCCGGGCGGACGCGGGCCATGTCGTCGGCGTCGACGTCGGCCCTCGCAGAATCCTGGCGATGCTCGCCGACCTCAACGGCGATGTGCTCGCCGAGCAGCGGCTCGACATAGACGAGCGTCTGCCCGCCGCCGAGCGTCTCGCGCTCGCCGAACGAGCCGCCACCGCCTGCGCCGATGCCGCCGCGGTCGCACGCGGCGGGGTGTGGGCGGCCACGGCGGGCACCTCGGGCGTGGTCGACCGCTCCGGCATGGTGACGGTCTCCCACCTGATCCCCGGCTGGACGGGGCTCGATCTCGGGGGCCAGGTGGGCCGGTGGTTCGGCTGCCAGGGATTCGCGGCCAACGACGCCAACCTCGCGGCCGTCGCCGAGCACTGGCGGGGCAGCGCCCGCCACGTGGACGACGTGGTCTACGTCCTGTCCGGCTACCGGGCCGGCCACGGCCTGCTGCTCGACGGGCGGTTGCGCGCCGGGCGGACGGGCAGCGCGGGCGAGCTCGGCAGACTGCCCCTCACCGGCTGGGAGGACCCGTCCGTCGTGCTCGGCAGGGAAGGGCGCGGCGCGGAGGAGATCTTCGAGGCGGCGCGCGCGGGTGAGGAGCGGGCGCTCGGCGTGCTCGACAGGATCGCCCACGGCCTGGCCCGCGGCGCTTCCGCGCTCGTCCTCGTGGTGGATCCCGAACTGGTCGTGGTCGGTGGCGGATTCTCCCGCGCGGGCGAGTTGCTGCTCGAACCCATGCGCGCCCACCTGGCGGCGATGTGCCTGAACCCGCCCGAGGTCGCCCTGTCCACGTTCGGCGAGGAGAGCATCGCCCTCGGCGCGGTGCGCCTCGCCCTGGACCACGTGGATCGCGAACGGCTCGATCTGTGACCCGGCCGGACAGGCGGCGCGCGTGACCTCGGAGTTACTGCTCGCGGGCGTCTTCGCCCTCGTCACCGGCATGAACGACGGCGGCGCGTTGCTCGCCACCGGGCACAAACTGCCCACCGCACGACCTCTCGCCGGCCTCGCCGTGCTGGTCGCGGCGGTCGCGCTGGTACCGCTGGCGACGCACGAGGTGGCGCAGACGTTCACCCTGCGGCTGGCCGTACTCCATGGGCCGGAAGGCAGGAGCGCGATGACCGTCGCCGTGATCGCGGCGCTGGCGGTCGTCCTGACGCTCAGCCACCAAGGCCGGCCGACCAGCCTGACCCTGGCCATCGTCGGAGGACTGACCGGAGCCGGACTCGGCTGGGGGCTCCCGGTCAACGGCGGTTCGGTGGCGCTCGTGCTCGCTGTCGGGCTCGCGGCTCCGTTCGCCGGCGCGCTGGCCGCGCCGCTGATGTCCCGCCTGCTGGCCGCGCTGACCACCACCATCGGGCTGCGGCGCTGGCACTGGGCTGGGCTCGCGCTGCTGTGTGTCGCCTACGCCGCCAACGACGGCCAGAAGATGCTGGCCGTCTTCACCCTCGCGCTGGGCATGACGGGTGCGCCACTGCCCGTCACCTGCGTGGTGGCCGTTCTGTTCGGCATCGGCGCTCTGCGTGGCATGCCCCGGGCGGGCCGCACCCTCAGCCGCGAGATCATCGCCTCCCGCCCCCTGGACGGCGTCGCGGCCGAGACGGGGTCGGCCGTCACCGTGATCGGCTGCGCGGCGACCGGCCTGCCGGTGAGCATGACCCAGTCCATCGCAGGCGGCCTGATCGGCCTGGGCGCCGCGCGCGGTGGCGGCAGGGTCCGCTGGCACACGGCGGCCAGGATCGCGCTGGCCTGGGTGCTGACCCTGCCCGCGAGCACCGCGCTGGCCGCCGTCGCCGCATTCGCGCTGAGGGAGCTGACAAGCCGGTGAGGCGACTGGCCCGGGTACGGGATCTGCTGGCCGGACGGATGGACAGCGCACTGACGCAGGCGCTGCTCAACCAGCTCCAAGCCACCAAGCAGGGCGTCTGGCTGGCCCTGGCGATGACCGGCGGGGAGGTGGACAGAGCCAGGGCGCACGAACGGATGCGCTCCATCGAGCACCTGGGCGACACCGAGCGAGCCCGGGTGGTGGCGCAATTGGAACACGCCCTGATCACCCCGATCGACCGCGAGGACCTGTTCCGGTTGTCGCGGGCCATCGACGACGTGCTCGACGCGCTGCGGGACTTCGTCCGGGAGTCTTGTCTGTATCGAGTGCCGGAGCAGACGCAGTTCGTTCCGCTGCTCGACCAGCTCCTCGTCGGCGTCGAGGCGCTGGAGGGCGCGGTACGCGCCCTGGCCGCGCTACGCGCCCTGGCCGCGCGCGCTCCGGCGGTGGCGCACGACGCCCTGGAGGCCAAGAAGGCCGGCGGCGCGGTACGCCGGATGTACCAGTACGAGATCGCCCGTATCTTCTCCGGCGAACTGTCGGCCGAGGCGATGAAGGAACGTGAGCTCGTACGCCGATTGGAGATCGCCGGTATGGCGATCGCCAACGCGGCCGACGCCGCGGCCGACGGTGCGATGAAGCGATGAACGCGGCGCGGACGGAAGTGGTCGCTGGCCTTCCCCTCGTGGCGTGCGCCAGTCTCCTCGTCGCCGCGGAAGGCGGGCGATGACGTGCGCTCAGCGTGCCGTCATGGCGCCGTCCACGGCCATCGGCAGGCCGGTCACGAAGGACGCGGCGTCGGAGCAGAGCCAGGCGATCGCCTCGCCGATCTCCGAGGGGTTGGCGTAGCGGCCGAGCGGGTGGTAGGCCGCCGTTTGCTCCAGCGTCATGATGCCCTGCGCGATGAGGCCGTCCACCATCTCGGTACGCACCGCGCCCGGGCATACGGCGTTCACCCGGATCCCGGAGGTGGCGTACTCAAGGGCGGCCGCCTTGGTCAGCCCGACCACGCCGTGCTTGGCCGCGATGTACGGCGAGACGAGCGGCGCCTCGATGCCGACCAGACCGGCCACCGAGGCCACGTTGACGATCGAGCCCGAGCCCTGCTCCAGCATCTGGGCGAGCTCGTACTTCATGCACCACCAGACGCCCTTGAGGTTGACCTCGAACGAGGCGTCCCAGGACTCCTCGCTCACCTCGTGGAAGCGGCCGTCGCCCGCGGTGTCCACGCCCGCGTTGTTGACCGCGCAGTCGAGGCGGCCGAACCGCCGCACCGTGAAGGCGATCATGTCTCTGACGGCGTCGGCCCGCCGTACGTCCGCCCAGACGAAGTCGGCCTCGCCGCCCGCCTTCTCCACTTCGGCGACCGTACGCCTGCCGCCTTCCTCGTTGATGTCGGCGACCACGACCTTGGCCCCGTGCCGCGCGAAGACCAGCGCCGTCGCGGCTCCGATGCCCGACGCCGCACCTGTGATCAGCGCCGCTCTACCTTCAAGAAGAGAACTTGCCATGTGCGGTCAACTCCAAAGATCGCCTGAAAGAGGACAAGAGGCGACCGTACTTCGAGATGATCACTATGTCGAGAGTATGCGCAACCTAATGACTACATCGCGTGAATTGTCGTAAGATCCAGAGTCACCCGCCCCGCGATCATGGAGATCGGCCGGAACAGGTCGTCACTACGCGTTCGGCCCCGTGACGTCCGCGGTGACCGTGATCCACTCGCCGACGAGGAACCCAAGATGTCAGCATCGGTACGTACTCGCCATCGCGCGACTCCATCACGGGTGGGCGAACCCCTGATCGTCCTGGCGGCCACGGCCGCCGTGACAGGGGCCGCGGCGCTGGCGACCGTGCTCCTCGCCCCGCCCGCCACGCGCACCCTTCTGACCTGGGCCCTCGGCGTCGCGGCCGTCCTGGTGTGCGGCGCGCTCACGTTCGCGGCGTCGAGCAGGCAGCAGGTGCGGCAGCTACGGGGCCGGCTCGCCGCCGGCGACGCCGAGCTCGCCAGGCTGGCCGGTGAGACGCTGCCGGAAGCGGTGCGGCTCATCCACGACGGGGTGTCGGCCGAGTCGGTCCTCGCCCGGGTCCCGCGGCCCGCCGGCAGGGCTCAGCAGCACATTCTGAGCGCCTTCGTCAGCGAGGTCAGCAGGCAGGGGCGGATCCGCGCCGCCACGACCGCGGCCTGCGCCAGCGCCGCCGGCCGGGTGCAGGCCCTGGCCACGAGCATGCTGGCCGATCTGCGCGAGCTGGAGGACCGGCACGACCGGATCACCCTCGGCGACCTGCTGAAGCTGGACCACTCGACGGCCCAGGCCGGACGGCTCGCCGACAGCATCGCCGTACTGACCGGGGCCCGTTCGGGACGGCGCTGGACCAAGCCGATCGTGATGGAGAGCATCCTGCGCGGAGCAATCGGCCGGATCAGCGCCTACCAGCGGGTCCGGGTCCACAACTCCAGCACGTTCGCGATCGCGGGGCACGCCGCGGAGGGCGTCATGCACTCGCTCGCGGAGTTGATGGACAACGCCACCAGCTTCTCCCCGCCCACCGAAGAGGTCCACGTGTACGTGGAGGAGATCACCGCGGGCGCCGTGATCACGATCGAGGACTGCGGGCTGGTGATGAGCCCGGCCGCGCTGGCCAGGGCCGAACGGGCCGTCTCCGCCGAACCGCTGGACTTCACCACGCTGTCCGGCTCCCGGCTCGGCCTGGCGGTCGTCGGCTGCCTGGCCCGCAAGCACGGGCTCACCGTCTCCTTCCGTCCCTCCTCACGTGGCGGCACCGGCGTGGTGGTCATGATCCCGCAGCGGATCATCAGCCAGCACGCTTCGGTCCCGCAGGCACCAGCTCCCCGGCAGGCCCCGCCCAGGCAGGAGGCCCCCGCGCCGGTGGCCCCCGAGGGCGACGGGGAGCTGCACGGCCTGCCGCGCCGCCGCCGCGGGCAGACGTTCGCGGCCGCCTCGTCCGCGCAGACGCGGCCCCAGCCCGCATCTCAGCCCGCCGTAGGGCCGGAACCGAGCCCCACGCGGACGCCGTCGGACACCGGAAGCAAGTTCAGCGCCTTCCACCAAGCAAGCAGGGCACGCAAGAATCCGGCGAACCAAGCACGTCACATGGGTGAGGAAGAAACTCGATGAGAACATCGGATCAGGAACTCGCCTGGTTGCTCGAGAGCCTCCTGGAGAGGACTCCGCAGGCCAGGTACGCCGTGGTGCTGTCGCGAGACGGCCTGCGGCTCTCCCACACCGCCGCGTTGTCCGTGGACCGCGCCGACCAGCTCGCCGCGATCGCGTCCGGGATCCAGAGCCTGTCGTACGGCGCCTCCATCGAGTTCGGCGACGGCACGGGCGGCCTGCGTCAGTCCATGACCGAGTTCCACGGCGGGTTGCTGTTCATCGTGGAGGCGGGGGAGGGAGCGCACCTCGCCGTGGTGGCCGGGGACGACGCCGACCCTGGCGTCATCGGCCACAACATGAACGAGCTGGTCGAGCAGATCGGCGAACATCTGACCGCGCCACCTCGCGCGCCGCAGACGAGCAGCCGGCCCTGATGGCACCGCGCTTGGAGGACGAGAACCCGGACCGCCTCTACATGGTGACCGGCGGACGCAGCAGCGTGGCCGACGACGGCCTCGACCTGGTCACGATCATCGTGAGCGAGTGCGACCCGACTCCGGGCATGCAGTCCGAGCATGTCCGGATCCTCCGGCTCTGCGTGAGCCCGATGGCCGTCGTGGAGATCGCGTCCGAGCTGCGGCTGCCGGTCAGCGTGGTGCGCATACTGCTCTGCGACCTGCTCGACACGGGACGCGTCACCGCCAGGAACCCGCGCCCGGCGCCGGCCGAATCGCCCCTCCCCGACCCCGAACTTCTCAGACAGGTGCTCGTTGGACTCGAACAGCTTTGAACCGGTCGCGCGGGCTCCCTTGGCGAGTTCCGCGACCACCGGACTCAAGATCGTGATCGTCGGCGGGTTCGGGGTGGGCAAGACGACCATGGTCAAGTCCGTCAGCGAGATCCGTCCGCTGAGCACCGAGGAGACGCTGAGCCGGGCGGGCGAGCAGATCGACGACGCGCGCGGCGTGGAGGGGAAGTCCACCACCACGGTGGCGTTCGACTTCGGCCGGATCAGCCTCAACCCCGAGATGGTGCTCTACCTGTTCGGGGCGCCGGGCCAGGAAAGGTTCTGGTTCCTGTGGGACCGCCTGTTCACCGGCACGCTCGGCGCCGTCGTGCTGGTGGACACTCGTCGCCTGGCCGACTCCTGGTACGCCATCGACCGGCTCGAACACCACCGCATGCCGTTCGTCGTGGCCCACAACCGGTTCGGCGAGCCCACGCACTCCCTCGACCAGGTACGCGACGCGCTCGACCTGTCCTCTGACGTGCCGCTCGTCGCGTGCGACGCGCGGCGGCGGGAGTCCAGCAAGGCCGTGCTGATCACGCTCGTCAACCACCTCTATGCCCTGTCCTCCCGGTAGGTGACCTCATGACTGATTTCCGGCAATCCTCCGACGCCGCCTCCTGGTTCGCCGCACCGGCAGAAGGGCCGGACCGGAGCGCGTTCAACGGCGCCTTCCGCATGTACGGCAGGACCTACCACCAGGATCCCGCCGCCGCCTTCACGGAGATGCGCCGGCACGGACCCGTGGTGCCTGTCCTGCTGGAGGGCGACGTTCCCGGCTGGCTGGTGCTCGGGTACCGCGAACTGCGTTACGTGCTCAGCAACCCCACGCTGTTCGTCCGGGACTCCCGTTACTGGAACCAGTGGGACAACATCCCGCCCGACTGGCCTCTCATGGCGTACGTCGGCTACCAGCCCTCCATGCTGTTCGAGATGGGCGCGGCCCACGAACGCCGGGCGGGGGCGGTCAGCGACGCGCTGGCGGCGGCCGACCAGTTCGAGCTGCGCGCGAACTGTGAGCGGGTCGCGGAGGGGCTGATCAACTCCTTCATCGGCTCCGGCCGGGCGGACCTGACGGCGCAGTACGCGAACCCGATCCCGTTGCTCGTCCTGGCGTCCATGCTGGGCCTGCCGGACTCCGACACGCGCGCCCTGGTCGGCGAGGTCGCCACGACGCTGAACGGCGGCCCGGCCGCCATGCAGGCCTACAACCGGGTGCAGGCCATCATGACCGGCCTGCTCGAACTGAAGCGCCGCAACCCCGGCCCCGACCTGCCCTCCCGGCTGCTCGCCCATCCCGCCGGGCTGAGCGACGAGGAGCTCATCCAGGACCTGCTGCTGACCATGACCGCGGGCTCCGACCCGACCGCCACCTGGATCAGCAACACGCTGCAGCTCATGCTGACCGACGACCGGTTCGCCATGACCCTGTCGGGCGGGCGGCGCAGCGTCGGCCAGGCCCTCAACGAGGTGCTGTGGAAGGAAGCCCCGGGGCAGATCGCCATCGGACGGTGGCCGATCATGGACACCCAGGTCGGCGGGCGCCTCATCAAGGCCGGCGACCTGCTCATCTCCGGCCTGGCGGCCGCCAACCTCGACCCGAAGGTCCACCCCGACTTCCACCAGGGCTCGGCGGGCAACCACGCCCACATGTCGTTCGGGTACGGCGCGCACGGCTGCCCGCATCCCGCGCCGGAGATCGCCGAGATCATCGCGCACATCGCGGTGGAGACGCTGCTCGACCGGCTGCCCGACGTGATTTTGGCGGTGCCGCCGGAGTCGCTGGAGTGGCGGTCGTCGATCCAGATGCGCAGCCTGGAGTCCCTGCCGGTCGAGTTCACCCCTGGGTATCAGAGCTGACGAGGGCACTGACGGTCGGCGCGCCGTCCGCCGGCCCAGCGAGCAGACCCTCGCCTGCTCGTTGTACGGGCGGCTCACGTCAGATGCTGCTGACCGCGACCGCGGCTTCTACAGCTTCCCCGCCTGGCAGTACGCGTCCTCGAGCGGCGCAGCCCTGCTCTGGCGTGTCCAGGCCAACGCCCGCCGCGGCAGGGTCCCGCGGTCTCGGACCTGGTCCATCTGAACGGCACTGAACAAAGGCGACATGCCTCCACGATTCCGACACAAGAGAACCGCCGGTCCATACGCGTTCTTGAGGTCGTCCAGTATTCCGCCGACGTGCGGGCCTTGCACGCGCGCGTCCGAGACCGGGCTGCTGGGCCTCGCCACCGACGCGGCTACGATAGGCGGTCATGCCCCCCGTCCCGCCGCGCTTCTCCAAGTCCGGAGATCGAGGTTTGGAGCGCCCTTACCGGACCCGCCGCGTGCCGGCACGCCCGTGATGCCGTTCATCTCCCTTCTCGACCTGCTCGAACGGCAGTGGGCCGGGCAACTGCGCCAAGTGTCGCTGGTGTCGGAGGCCGGCGTTCCCGAGGAGATGGCGACGGCGGCGGCTGAAGCGCTCGGCCACGTCTACGGCCACGAGGAGGTCGCCGTCCGCTGGCCCGCCTGCGTGGCGATCTCGCTCACCCGCATGGCGGCGGCCGGCGAGGCGTTCTGGCCCCGCTGGAGGGCGGCCACCGGACGCCGGGGCAACGCGGCCGGCTGGGGCAGGGCGTTCCTGGCCGCGCTGGACGTCTTCGGGCTGCCGCGTGCGGCCACCGCCGCTCAGTCGATCATGCTGCATGCCGGACGGCCGGCGCCTGAGCCGCCCCGGCGCCTGCTCGACCCGTTCGGCGGGGGTATCTCCGGGCCGGAGGGAGCGGACCTGCTCGTCTTCGCCGAGGACGGCCGCGAGCTGACCGGAGACCTGCCTCCCGGTCCGGTCTGGGTCGCTCATCGCCGCGATGGCGTGCTGACCTCCGATGGCCCGCTGCGCACGATCGCCGAGGGCGTACTGCCCTTCGGCTGGGAACACTGGCGGCTGGCGCTGATCTCACTGGAGGGCGGGAGCTGGCTGGCCGCGGCCTCATCCGGGGCCGGCAGCCGCAGGAGGCCGGTGCGGGGCAGGGCCGGGCCACGGCTGCTGCCAGGGGAGGCCGTCGGCGGCGTCAGCGCACCGGACGGCTCCGCGGTACTGGCCGGACCGCCTGCCCTGTGGCTGCCGCGGGGAGACTGGCGAGTCACGGTCGGACATGCCGGCGACACCGTACGGCGAGCCGACCCCGCCGACCCGTGGGCTCTCCTGCCCAGGCCCTTGCTCGGAACCTTCACCGTCACGAGCTCGGATGCGGACGGCCGGACCGGACGGCACACCGTCACCATCGCCGAAGGGCTGCGGGTCCGCTACGACCCGCCGATCCGGCTGTTCGAGGGAGACGGGCTGGCTCCGGCTGACGTGTCCTTCCACACCGGGCCCGGGCTGACGGCGACGCCGCAGGCGCTCACTCTCACCGCCGCGCAGACGACGCGCGCGCTGACCTGCGTGGCGTCCGGTCGCACGCTGGTGCTCACCGTGCGGCCACCGCACATGCGGGTACGCGTGGATCGGCAGTGGCACACGGCGCCGCCCCGTCTGACGCCGGAGCACCGGTGGCTGCGGCTGGACCTGCCGGGCCTGGCGAACCCGCCCATCGAGGTGATCGCGGGTGGCCGCGCCGTACAGGAGCTGACCGCGCACTCCCGCGGCGATTATCCGCTCGTACGCCTGCGGGACACCGTGCTGGCGCACGGTGAAATCACTCTCAGGGTACGAGATATCACTCTGGCGACCATGTCCGCTCCGCTGGGAACCACGTCAGATCCCTGGCTCTGCAACGATTGACCCATGGATCCCCTCGCCACCAGCGCGCTCATCGCCGGCACCTACCGCCGGTACCTGCGCTCTCTGCTGCCCGTGCGCGAGCCCGCGATCGCCGAGGCGCTCGCGGAGCAGATCGAGGCCAGCCCGCTGCTGACCAAGGGGCCCCTGCTCGAAGCCACCCCGCCTTATCGGACGGGCGCGACCTTGCGCGAGCTGATCGGCCAGGGGGTGCTCGATCCCGCCTTCGCCGCGCTCGGCAGCAGGGCGCTCCCACTGGACCGGCCGCTCTATCTGCACCAGGAGCAGGCGCTGCGCAAGGCGGCGGCGGGCCGCAACCTGGTGGTGGCGACCGGAACCGGCTCGGGCAAGACGGAGAGCTTCCTGCTGCCGATCCTGTCCGCGCTGGCCGCCGAGGGCGACCCGCCGCCAGGGGTGCGGGCGCTGCTGCTCTACCCGATGAACGCGCTCGCCAACGACCAGCTCAAACGGCTGCGGGAGCTGCTCGCCGCCGCGCCGCGGATCACGTTCGGCCGCTACACGGGCGACACCCCTGAGCGGGCCCAGCAGGGTGCCGCGCTGTTCGAGGAGCTCAACCCCGGCCGGCCCCGGCTGCCCAACGAGTTGCTCAGCCGCGAGCAGATGCGGGCCGCTCCCCCGCATCTGCTGCTCACCAACTACGCGATGCTGGAGTACCTGCTGCTCCGCCCCGACGACTTGGAGCTCTTCGAGCACGCCGAGCGGTGGCGGTTCGTGGTGCTGGACGAAGCGCATGTGTACGACGGCGCCAGGGCCGAGGAGCTCGGGATGCTGCTGCGCCGGTTGCGTGACCGGGTGGCGCCCGGCCGCAGGCTGCAGGCCATCGCGACCAGCGCCACGGTCGGTGACGAGGGCCCTGCCGTTCTGGATTTCGCCGCGCGGCTGTTCGACGCGCCGTTCGACGAAGCCGACCTGGTGACCGCCACCCGGGTGGAGATGCCGTCCGGGCCGTTCTGGGGGCCGCTCACCGCGGCCGACTACCGCAAGCTGGCCGTGAGCGAGGAGCCGGCGGCCGAGCTGGTCCGCCGCTCCGGCATGTCGCACGCGGGCACGGCTCTCGCCCACGAGCACGCGATGGCCACCCTTCGCGCCGCCCTCGCGGCCGGGCCGAAGCCCGTCACCGAACTGGCGAGGCTGATCTTCGGAGGGCAGGAGGAGCCGGACGAGGCGCTGGCCGCGCTGGTGGCGGTGGGCGCGGGGATCACCGACGGCGCGGGCAGCCCTGTGCTGTCGGCTCGCTATCACCTGTTCGCCCGGGCCACCGAGGGCGCCTTCACCTGCCTGACCGGCCCGCACGTCGCACTCGGCCGTCATGAGAGCTGTCCTGCCTGCTCCAGTGCCGTCTTCGAGTTCGGCGCGTGCAAGCGCTGCGGCGCGGTCCATCTGATGGGCGCGGTCGAGCCGGCCGGCCGGCGGTTCACCCCCAGGGTGAGCGGGATGGAGTCCAGGGTCTGGCTGCTGCTCGGCGACACGCCCGAGCTGGCCGACGAGGACGACGAGACCCTGGAGGAGGGGCCGGAGACCGAGGCGCAGGACGCCTTTCTGTGCGCCAGGTGCGGCGCCCTCCACACGAGCGCGCAGAGCCCCTGCTGCGCCGATGGCGCGCTGCGTCCGGTACGCCGGCTGAAGACGAAGGCCAGCTCGCCCAGCGGCTGCCTGGCCTGCGGGGCGCGCGGCGCCGGGATGATCCGCCTGTTCGAGAGCGGTAACGAGGCCGCGGCCGCGGTCCTGGCCACCACGCTCTACCAGGCGCTGCCACCCATGCCGGAGCAGGAGGACCGGCCGGGCGGCGGGCGCAAGCTGCTGACCTTCAGCGACAGCCGTCAGGCCGCCGCCTACTTCGCTCCCTACCTGGAGTCGAGTCATGCCCAGATCCAGCAGCGCAAGCTGATCCTCGACGGTCTGCGCCGCGCCGTACGCCACGATGACGACGCCACCGTCGACGACCTGGTGGACGAGGTGGTCGGGGCGGCCGGGGACGCGGGCGTGTTCGAGCGCCGCGCCTCGCGCCAGCAGCGGCGGCGCACGGTGGCGCTGTGGGTGATGCGCGAGCTGGTGGCCATCGACGAGCGCCAGTCGCTGGAGGGGCTCGGGTTGCTGCGGGTCGAGCTCGACAGGGAGCCGGGCTGGCGGCTGCCCGCACCCCTGCTGGAGCTGGGGCTGAACCCGGAGGAATGCTGGTCCCTGCTGGGCGAGCTGGCCCGCTCGCTGCGCCGGCAGGGCGCGCTGACCATGCCGGAGGAGGTCGATCCGCGCGACGAGCTGTTCGATCCCCGCCGTGGCCCGATCTACGTGCGCGGCGACGGCGCCGAGGCCAGGCTGAAGGTGCTCAGCTGGCTGCCGACGCGGGGTGTCAACCGCCGGCTCGACTACCTGCGCAGGGTGCTGGCCGTGCTCGGGTCCGAGGCGGACGCGCGGGAGATCCTCGACGGCTGCTGGAGGCTGCTCACCTCGCTGCGCGACGGCTGGCTGAGCTCGGCGGCTCTGCCCAGGCTCGGCCAGGTCTTCCAGCTCGATCACACCTGGCTGAAGCTGTCGGCGGCCGGGGCGATCCACCGGTGCGGCCTGTGCCGCAGGATCAGCGCCGTCACCGTGCGCGGGGTCTGCCCGACGCTCGGCTGCGCGGGCACGTCGGCGCCTGCGGAACCCGATCTCGACGATCACCATCGGGTGCTGTACCGGTCCATGGCGCCGGTGCCGCTGCTGGCCAGGGAGCACACCGCCCAGTGGACCGGGCTGGAGGCCGCCGACATCCAGCAGCGGTTCCTGCGCGGCGAAGTCAACGTCCTGTCCTGCTCGACCACCTTCGAGCTGGGCGTCGACGTGGGCGAGCTGCAGGCGGTCATGCTGCGCAACATGCCGCCGACCACCGCCAACTACATCCAGCGGGCCGGGCGAGCGGGACGGCGCACCGGCTCGGCGGCGCTGGTGCTGACCTACGCCCAGCGGCGCTCGCACGATCTGTCCCGCTACCAGGAGCCGGAGGCGATGATCGCCGGGCGGGTGCGCGCGCCGTACGTACCGCTCGGCAACGACCGCATCGACCGGCGGCACGCGCACTCCGTGGCGCTGGCCGCCTTCTTCAGGCACGCCAAGGAGACCTCAGGCGCGGTGTGGAAGACGGCGGGCGACTTCTTCCTGTCCGGCGCGAGCGCGCAGGTCGAGGCCTTTCTCACGCCGGTGCCCGACGGGGTGCTCCACTCGCTGCGCCGGGTGCTGCCCGCGCCCGTGCAGGCGCAGCTCGGGGTCGGCTCGGGCGCGTGGGTGCGCGACCTCGCAGACCTGCTCGAGCAGGTACGGCTGGAGCTCGCGGCGGACATCGACGCCTTCGAGGAACGCAGGAGGGAGGCCTTCGACAAGCGCCGCAGCGATCTGGCCGCCCGCTATGAACGAACGGTCAACACGCTGACCCGCCGATCGCTGATCGGTTACCTCGCCAACAGGAACGTGCTGCCCAAGTACGGCTTCCCCGTCGACAGCGTCGAGCTGCGTACCGCGCACTGCGACAGCCAGGTGGGCGCCAGGCTGGAGCTGAGCAGGGACCTGTCCACGGCGATCTACGAGTACGCCCCGGGTTCCGAGGTGGTGGCGGGCGGCGTGCTCTGGCGCTCCGCGGGTGTCTACCGGCTGCCGGGGCGGGAGCTGATCAGCCGCACCTACGCGGTCTGCCGTACCTGCCAGCACTACCGCGAGGGCGACGAGACGCTGGAGCCGGCCTGCCCGGCGTGCGGCAGCGTCGGCGAGGGCGCGCCGCGCCAGTACTACGTGCCCGAGTTCGGCTTCGTCGCCGACCACCGGACCGCGAAACCGGGGACGGCGCCGCCGAGGAGCGCCTGGCACGGCTCCACCCACATCGTCTCCCTCGGCGAGGAACTCGCCGAGAGCCGGTGGACCTCCGCCGGCGGGGCGTCGGTGTGGTGCCGCTCGGGGTCGCGCGGACGGCTGGTCATGTTGTCGGAAGGACCGGCCGGAAGCGGCTTCCTGATCTGCGACTGGTGCGGCTGGGGCACGCCGAACCGGGGCAAGACGGCCAAGTCGCACGTCAACCCGCTGCGTCAAAGCGAGTGCACGGGGCCGCTGCGCTGGCGGTCCCTGGCTCACAGCTTCGAGACCGACCTGGCCGAGCTGCGCTTCGACGCGCTCAGCTCAATGCCGCCGAGCCCGCGACCAGACCCAACGTCGCCGAGCCCGCGACCAGACTCGACGTCGCCGAGCCCGCGACCAGACTCGACGTCGCCGAGCCCGCGACCAGGGCTGACCTCTGCCGCTCACTGGCGTTCCTCTCTGTACGCCCTGCTCGAAGGGGCGGCCGACGGGATGGAGATCAGCAGGAACGACCTCGACGGTGCGGTCAACCCCGGCTCCGACGGGCGCATCGGGCTGGTCCTCTTCGACACGGTGCCCGGCGGGGCCGGCGCGGCGCTGCGCGTGGCCGGTGCGCTCGACGTGGTCGTCGAGGCGGCGCTGCGGCGGGTCGCCTCCTGCGACTGCGGCGCCGAGACCTCCTGCTACGGCTGCCTGCGTACGCGCCGCAACGAACGCCACCACGACGAGCTGAGCCGCGGCGCGGCCCTGCACGTCCTGGGCGCGCTGCGCGACCTGAGCGCCGCGTCGCCCTGAAGCGATGTGCGGAGTTGTCAGTCGTGTACGCCATGCTGGTTGAGACTCGAGAACCTCTGAGAGCCGGATGAGATCTGTGAACCTCGAAGACGCACCTGGCGCGTTCGGGATCGACGCGTTCACGCTCGACGACCGGATGCGCCTGTTCCACTTCGCCGCGGCGGAGAAGCGCCTGGAATATCTGTGGGTGCTGCGTGCCTTCGACCGCGGGCGGGCCAACTACCAGGTGCTGCTGCACGCCTCCGGCGTACGCGATCTGCTCGACGAGCTCGGCGCCCCGGAAGTGGGCGACGTGCAGTCGCTGCTCGACTCGCTGAACGACTGGCAGCTGCTCGACCGCAGCTACGACGGCACCAGGGCGGCCAACCTGGCCGAATACCGCAACAGGCACTACATCTACCAGTTCACCCAGGCGGGCTATCGCGCTTATCGCGCGGTGGAGGAGGTGCTCGGCGCCAGGCTGGAGGACGCCCAGCTGTCCAGGCTGATCTTCCCCGACCTCCTGGCCGACCTGGAGGCGCTGGCCGAGGCCAACAGGAGCGGCGACGGCGACGAGGTCTACCGCAAGCTCAGCCGCCTGGACCAGGTCCTCGGCGACATGGCGCAGCGGGCCGCCCGCTTCTACCTGATGCTGGGCGACCTGGCCCGCACGAACGACACCAGGCCAGAGGTGTTCCTGTCGCACAAGGACTCGTTGCTCACCCATATGCGCGAGTTCACCGCCGAGCTGGCCAGGTTCACGCCCCGGCTGGCGCGAGCCGTCCAGGAGGTGGCGGACACCGGAGTGGATCGGCTGATCGCGCACGCGGCCGCAGCCGACGACCGGCTCTTCCGCACGCCCGGCGAGCGGGAGGACGACTGGCGGCAGCGCTGGGCCGGCCTGACCCACTGGTTCGGCGACGGCGCGCACAGCGAGGCCGAGCGGCTGCAGAGCGCGACCGTCACCGCGATCGCCAACGTGCTCGCGCTGCTGCGCCGGGTGACCGAGGCGCGCAGAGGCGGAGTGAGCAGGGAGAGCCAGCTGCGGCACCTGGCGCAGTGGTTCACCTCGTGTCCCGACGACGACGCGGCGCACGGCCTGTTCCAGGCCGTCTTCGATCTGGGCGGCCCGCGGCACCTGTCGGTCACGCACGAGGATCCCGAGCTGATCCCGGCGCGGCGGTCCTGGTGGGACGCGGAGCCTGTGCGCCTGGCCAGAGGGCTGGTCGAGGCGGGCAGGGAGCCGCGCGTGTCCGGGGCCACCGCCAGGATCGAGCGCAACGACGCCCAGCGGCAGTGGCTGCGCGCCGAGCAGCTCAAGCTGGCCAGGCAGCGGCGCGACGCGGCCGCCTCACTGGCCGGGGACGGCGTCTACGAGCGGGTGCTCGACGAGCCTGAGACCGTCACCCTGCTGAGCCTGCTCGATCACGCGCTCAGTGCCCGGGTGGCGACCAGCCGCCGCGTCACGGCGGGCGGCTCCGCCCACGGCGTACGGCTGACGCTGCATCCCTGCGAGGGGTCCACCACCGTACGGACCGTTCGCGGGCGCCTGCATCTGAACGGCATGCGGCTGGAGGTGTCGAAGTGAGTGTCGCCGAGCAGGTGAGCCCGCTCGAGCTGGCCGACTACCAGCGGGCGGTCCGGCTGCTGCTGGCCCACCCGCTGATCACCGAGGTCCATCCGAACAGGGCGGCGCTGCCGCTGGTCCGCCGGTGGGCCGCCCAGCTTCGCTCCGACCTGCACGAGCTGCTCGGCTACCGCCTGGTGACCACGGCCAACACCGCGCGGCTGCTGCGGGTGCAGGACGATCTCGATCTCACCCGTCCGGCCGTGACCAGGACCGACCGGCCCTTCGACCGGCGCAGATACGCCTACCTGGTGCTCACGCTGGCGGCTCTGGGCCGATCAGGCACCCAGATCGCGCTCAGCGAGCTGGCCGAGGCCGTCGCCGCCGACGCGACCAGGATCGACGGCCTGGGCCTCGACACCGAGCGCAAACCCGACAGAGACGCCTTCGTCGACGCGGTGACCTGGCTGACCGAGCGCGGCGCGCTGGCGCTGGCCGACGGCTCCGCCGCCGACTGGGCCAGCAGTCCCGACGCGGCCGAGGCGCTCTACGACATCGACCGCGAGGTCGTCTTCGCGATCTACCGGCCGAGCCGGGTGCTGCAGCATCTGGGCTCGGTGACCGGGCTGCTGGAGACCGATCGCGGCCTCGCGCAGGGCGTGCACCGCGTCCGCGAGGCCGCCGCGCGCAGGGCCAGGCGGCTGGTGCTCGAGCGTCCTGTCGTCTACTACGCCGACGTGAGCGAGTCGCTGCGCGGCCAACTGCGCCACCCCGGCCTGGCCGACGACCTCGAGCGGCTGACCGGGCAGGCGGTGGAGCGCCGCGCGGAGGGCTTGGCCCTGATCGACACCTCGGGCCGCCTGTCCGACCTCCGCTTCCCCAGCGGCGGGACCCCTTCCCAGGCCGCGCTGCTCCTGTCCACGCGCATCGCCGCGCAGGTCGCCAAGGGAAGGCTGCCGACGATGCCCGCGCCGACCGCGGCCGAGCGCACTCAGGCCGGCGCCGCGAGGATCGACGCGGGTCTGCCCCTTCGCGGGGTGGTGGCCGAGCTCGCAGCGGAGGAGCCTCGCACCGAACCCGAACCCGAACCCGAACCCGCTGAGAGCGCCCTCTACCCCTTCCTCACCGACGCGTGGCTGAAGGGCGCGATGAAAGAGCTCATGAGCACCTATGGCTCCGCCTTCGCCGTCGCCTGGCGCGGCGACCCCGACCGGCTGCTGCATGAGGCTCTACGCCTGCTGTCTGCGCTCGGGCTCGTCGCCCGCGTCGAGGGCGGCGCGCTCGCGCTCCCCTTGCTGGCCCGCTACCGGGCCACGACCGCCGAGATCAAGCCACGACCCGCCAAGGAACAGACGTGACGCGCTACGTGCCCACCCGGGCCGGGATCATCAACCTGTGGGACTACCGCGATGAGGAGTTCACCTTCGCCAACGGCTGGCTGATCCTGCGCGGCCCCAACGGCTCCGGCAAGACCAAGGCGCTGGAGGTGCTCTTCCCGTTCGTGCTCGACGGGCGGATCGACCCCAAACGGCTCAACCCGTTCGCCTCCGAGGACCGGACGATGAAGTCCAACCTGCTCTTCCGCGGGCAGGACACCGCGCTCGGCTACGTCTGGCTCGAGCTGCGCCACCGCGACACCGGCCAGGCCGTCACCGTGGGCATCGGCCTGCACGCCCAGCGCCACCGCGACGCCCCGGTGCGCTGGCACTTCGTCGCCGAGGGCCGCGTCGGCGAGGACTTCTCGCTGCTCACACCCGACGACCGGCCGATGACCAGGAAGCAGCTCGTCGAGGAGCTGGGCGAGCACGCGCTCACCGCCTCACCGACCGACTACCGGCACGCGATCGATCAGCGGCTGTTCGGCCTGGGCAGAGAGCGCTACGAGCAGCTGATCACGCTGATCCTGACGCTGCGCCGCCCGCAGCTGGCCAAGAACCTCGACCCGGGCAAGCTGTCCGACACCCTCACCGACGGGTTGCGTCCCGTCGACGACGAGCTGATCGCCGAGGCGTCCCGCTCGTTCGACGACATGGAGAGCGTGGCGCGGACCCTGGAGGGGTTGGTCGCCGCCGACGAGGCGACGCAGGCGTTCCTGTCCAGCTACACCACCTACCTGCGCACGCACTCGCGCTGGGCGGCCGACGCGCTGACCCGCCGCCGCGACGACGTCGCGACTCACCGGGGAGCGCTCGAGACCGCCACGCGCGCGCTGACCGCGGCCGAGCGGGAGCAGGCGGAGGCAGAGGCGGCCATGGTGGCGGCCGATGAGGCGCTGGCCGGCCTGCGCGCCCGGCTGGAGCAGCTCAAGAGCAGCGCCGCCTACCAGGCCGTCGAGCAGCTCGCCGACCTCGAACGGCTGGTCAGGACCTGCGCGGAGACGGCCGCCACCGCCGTCACCGAGCTGGAACGCCGGGCCGCCACCACGCAGAAGGCCCGCGTCCAGCTGTCCTCGGCCCAGCGCGAGCTGGCAGAGCTGGCGGCGGCGGTCTCCCGCACCTCAGCCGACCTGGCGGCCGAGGCAGCCGCCGCCGGGATCGCCTGGAGTCCCGGCGACGCCGAGCGCGGCGGCTTCGCCGATCGGGTGGGCGGCAGGGTCGCCGCCAGGGCAGGCGACCTGCGGGCGATCCGCGAGGCACTCGCCACGGTGCAGAAGGCCGAGCAGGCACGCGACCTGGCCAAGGTGACCCTCGACCAGGCCATGACCGCGCTCGCCAGGGCGGAGGCCGCCGAGGCCGAGGCGGCGCAGGCGGTGGCCGAGGCGCGCGATCACGCCAGGGAGCAGCTCGCCTCCTGGGCCGAGCACCACCGCTTCGACGTCGCGCCCCTGGAGGCGGCGCTCGATCAGGTGGGTGAGCCGGACGCGCCCGGCCTTGACACGGTGTTCGCTGGACTGACGGCGGCTGCCGTCCAGGATCTGCGTGACACCCTCGCGCGGCTGCGCGCGGAGCGGTCCGCTGCCGAGGCCGAGCGTGCCCGGGTCGGCGCCGAGCGGGCGCGGATCGCGGCGGAGCACGATGACGCGCCACCTCCCTTCGCAGCTCGTACGACTTCGCGCGAGGCCAGGGCGGGTGCACCGCTGTGGCGGCTGGTCAGGTTCGCCGACCAGGTGCCGCCCGAGCGGGCGGCGGCGGTCGAGGCGGCGCTGGAGGCGGCCAACCTGCTCGACGCGTGGGTGACGCCGGCGCCCGTGAGCGTGGCGGCCGGGGATTCCGAGGGCTACCTGGAGCCCGGTGACCCGGTCACGCCCAGCCTCGCCGAGTTGCTGGTTCCCGAGGAGGGCACGCCGGTCGCCCCTGAGCGGATCACCGCGATCCTGCGTTCCGTCTCGCTCGGCGGGCAGAGCCCGGCGATCACTCCCGACGGGCGGTTCGCGCAGGGTGTCCAGGTCGGCGCCCATCACAAGGAGCACGCCGAGTATGTCGGGGCCACCGCCCGGGCGCGGCGCCGTGCCGTACGTCTCGCGGAATGTGACGCCAAGCTGGCTGAGCTGAGCGACACCATCACGGGTCTTGACCGGCAGCGGGCAGGCGCCGAGTCGGCGCTGGAGGCCATCGACGCGGCGCGCGCCGCGCTGCCCAGGACCGGACCGATCGCGGCCGCCCTGCACGAGCACCAGGGGGCAGCCGGTCGCCTGCGGGCCACCAGGGAGAACGCCGATGCGGCGCAGAGCGGCTATGACGCGGCCGTGGCCGCGTGCGGCGTGACCGAGCGTGCCCTGCGCAGGGCCGGCGCCGAGCACGCGCTCGACCCCGAGCGGGTCGAGGAGGTGGCGCAGGCCCTGCGGCGCTTCGAGAGCACGGCGTCCGCGCTGTCCGGCCGGTGGCGCGAGGAGGCGCGGCAGCGCGAGGCCGTCGGGGATGCCACCGAGCGGCTGGAGTCGGCGGCCGACGACGAGGCGGCCGCTGAGCGGAGCGCTGCGACGGCGCGGCTGCGGCACACCGAGGAGGCCGCCAAGCTGGAAGCACTCCAGCAGACCATGGGCGCGGAGGCGCGCCAGGTGCTGGCCGAGATCGAGGCGGCGGAAGGCGGCATCGTCGCCGCGTCCCGTACGGTCGAGTCGGCCAGGAACGCCGAGCGGACGGCGCTCACCGCGACCGCCACGGCCCGCGCCCGGCTGACGGCGGCACAGGAATCCCTTCAGGTGGCGGTGGGTGAAGAGCGCCAGACGGCCAGAGGGCTCGCGCCCTTCGCCCAGCGTGAGCTGCTCGACGTGCTCAAGTGCCCGCCGGGCCTGACCTGGCCCGCGCAGGAGGCCGACTGGCTGGGCGAGAGGCTGCCGGACGCCGTGAGCGCCGTGCATGAGGCGATCCTGCTCGTGACCCGCGACCTGACACCGACCGAGATCTCGCTCAAGCAGTCGACCACCCGCCTGACCAAGGCGCTGGACGACCTCCAGGCCCAGCTCACCGCGGCCGGACAGGACTACCGCCCCGAGTGGGACGGCGCCGACGGGGTGATCGTGGTCAGGGTCGCCGACGAGGACGGCCTGCTGCCGGTGGGCGCCTTCGCCGCGAAGATGACCGAGGCCCGCCGCGACCAGCAGCAGCTGCTCAGCGACTCCGAGCAGCGCATCCTGGAGGACGCGCTGCTCACCCGGCTGGCCCAGCAGATTCACGACCGCACGATCGACGCCCGAGACCTGATCAGGCGGATGAACACCGAGATGCGTGCGCGCAGGATGTCCTCCGGCACCACGGTCGGGGTGAGCTGGCAACTCGCCGACAACCTGGAGGAGGAGCAGCGGGCGGTCTGCGGGCTGCTCGACGCCGACGCGGCCAGGCTCGGCCCCGACGAGCTGAGCCGGATGCGCGCCCACTTCGCCACCCAGATCAAGAACGCCAGGGCGCGCGAGCGCGAGCTGCCCTACCGCGAACTGCTCACCAAGGTTCTCGACTACCGCCGCTGGCGGCAGTTCACCTTCCAGCTCGTACGGCCCGGCGGCGCGGAAGAGCGGCTCACCCGCGCCAAGCACAGCCGCCTGTCCGGAGGCGAGCAGTCGGTCTCACTGCACCTGCCCCTGTTCGCCGCCGCCCACGCCATGCTCAACTCGGCCAGACCCGACGCTCCGCGGCTGCTCGCACTGGACGAGGCGTTCGCCGGGGTCGACGACACCGGCCGCAGCGAGCTGATGGGCCTGGCCGCCCAGTTCGATCTCGACCTGTTCATGACGGGCTACGACCTGTGGGCCACGCACGCGGCCGTGCCCGCCGCGGCCCACTACGACCTGGCCCACTCGCCCGTCGAGCATACGGTCAGCGCTCTGCTGCTGGTGTGGGACGGTGCCGAGCTGCTGGCCGACGACGCCGGAGAGCTGACCGTCGCGCTCGGCTCCCCCGGAGTGCGGCGGGTGCCCGTTGGCTGACCTCCCCGGCGGAGTGCGGCGGGTGCCCGTTGGCTGACCTCCCCAGCCGCCTCCTGGCGGCTGCCCGCCGTCGCCTGGAGCGCACCGGAGGAGCGCTGGAAGGCTCCATCGGGCTGAACGCGCCCACCGACGACGAGCGGCGCGCCATCATCGGCATCACCGGGATCTACCGCCCTGAAGGCGTCAAACGGCTCACCGTGTCGCTGGCCGAGCTCGACGCCGCGATCCCCGGCGGGCTGCTCCAGGCGCTGGGCGGCCGCATCAGGGACAGGGCGGCGGAACGCGCCGCCGAAGAGGCGACCAGGGAGCAGTTGCTGGCTACTCCCTCCAGACACGCGGAAACCCCCTGGTTCGCCGGATGGCTGGCCGCGATGAGCGCCGACGGCACCCTCACCCGGCTGATCCGGCGCGGCGACGGCCACCTGATCCGCCAGGCGTGCGCCGTGCTCGACCTGCTTCCCGCATCCTTCGTCCCGCTACCGGTGCTGGCCGAGGCCGCCACCGGCGACACCAAAGCACTCGGCCGCGGCAGCCCGCTGGCCACGCTGGTGCTGCGCGCGCTCGCCCTGCGCGCGTACGGGGAGCCGGAGCGCGAAAGCTCGCGACGAACGAGCGGCGAGGGAGGCGACCATGAGCCTTCGCCGCGCGAGCTGTGGGAGTCGGCCGGGGTGGTCCTCGACGACCTGGCCAGCCAGGTGCTCGTGCTCAACCTCAGGACCCGCGGCGGCACTGTCGTGTCGCGCTGGCTCAACGACGCCGCCACACACGGCATCCCGTTCCGTCTCACCCTTCAGCAGCAGACCGAGTACGAGATCGTGCCGGACGTCGAGGAGATCTTCGTCTGCGAGAACCCCGCGGTCCTCCGCGCCGCCGCCGCCGAACTCGGCACGGCGTCGGCCGCCCTGGTCTGCACCGAGGGGATCCCCTCGGCGGCGTGCCACAAGCTGCTCACGGGTTGCCCCCGGCCGCGCTGGCGCGCCGACTTCGACTGGACCGGGCTGCGTATCCTCGCCTCCGCCCGGCAGCGGCATGGCGCGATTCCGTGGCGGATGGGAGCGGCCGACTACTCGACCGGGCTGGAGCTGGGTGAATCCACGCCGCTCACCGGCAGCCCGGCGGTCAGTCTGTGGGATCCGGCTCTTGCCGACAGGATGGGCGCGGCCGGGCGCGCGGTCATGGAGGAACGCCTCATACCTGCTCTTCTTGCCGACCTGCGGAGCACCAGGTAAGCGGGCAGGGCCGGTCAAGAGGAAAGTGTGAGGACCGCTGGCCGTGCCCGCGGGCCTGATACCCCACGCGTCCCGACCTTCGAGTCAGCCGAACTCGCCGTCCTTGACACCCATGACGAACGCGTTCCACTCAGCAACCGTGAACGTCAGAACCAGCCCACCTGGATTCTTCGAATCTCGTACGGCTCGTCCTCCGTCAGGAAGCGTCGCTACCTCGACGCAGTTCTGCCCCTCCGCAGAGCTATAGGAGGCTTTGCGCCAGCTAAGACCAGCTTGCGGGAAATCCATGCCTTGCGCCCTTACTTGAGGTGTTTGGCCAGATCTTCAATGTACGCCACCGACGCGTCCGCGCTCAGCGCGGATGCACGGAGGTGGCTGTAACTCTTCCGATAGTGAGCCACGTCCTCCGGCTTCTCAAGGAAGAGATCACCGGCTGCGCCTACCTCCACGTAGACGATGCTCGGATCCTCAGGAGCTTGGTAGTCGAGGATCGTGAACCCTCCGGTCATCGAGGTGTGCGCGCCGACCGCGTCCTGAAGCACTTGAATGCCGATGTTCTGGCGTTCGGCCATGCTGCACAGGTGATGGAGTTGGTCACGCATCACGGCGGCCCCACCTATCCGCTTGCGAAGGGCGGCTTCATCGATCACGGCCCACAAGCTCGGAGAACCATCGCGATCAAGCAAGCGCTGACGGGCCAAGCGCGCCCCGGTAAGGCGTTCGATGTCGCCTCGTTCCATGACGCGTCCGCCTTTGAACACCGCCCTCGCGTAGTCGGCGGTCTGCAGCAAGCCAGGGATGAGCAGCGCCTCGAAGGTCTGGATCTCTGACGCCTCCCACTCCAAGCCGACCAGCGCGCCTCCCAGAATGTCCTTGAACTCCTCTTCCCACCACCCGCGCCTACGGCTCTCCCGCGCTAGGGTGATCATGGCCTGACGTTTGACGTCATCCGTAACGCCGTAGACATCGAGCAGGTCCATCACGTCGTTGATGCTTGGGCGACGCCACTCGTCCCGCTCGATGCGGGTTACCTTGCTGGGCTGCCAGCCAAGGCGCCGCGCGACCTCCTTGGAGTCAAGGCCGGCCGTTTCACGGAACTGACGTAGAGCGCTGGAAAGGCGCTTTCTACGCACAGTCGGGCTATATGCCATACGCAGCTCACTCCTCGCGAATCTGACACGCCAAACATATTTGGGTATTGCAATTTCGGGATGGCAGGGAGCATCTTGAGGCTAGCTGCTTTCGTAACCGACAGTATGCGGCGCAGAACAGAAAGCTAATAAATGCCGTAAAGGTCGGGATCTGGCCGTACAGCCGGGCTACGGGAGCGGCCACGGCGAGTGCCGATCCACTGCGATTGCAGGCGTCGCGATCATCCTCATTCTGCTCAAGGAGTGATCAGCGAGTAGAGACAACCAAGCGTCCTCGGGCGCGGTGACGCAACCACCCGCCCGAGGACTGAGCCAGGAATTGGAGCTTCCTGACCTATGAGGAACCTTAATCCCCTTGCACCAGAGCCCCTACAAGACGACCGAGGATCCTGTTGGGATCTGCCCACCCATCCCGAAGAAGCGGGGAGCATCGCACGCCAACTCGTCCGCGAAGCCCTTGCCAAGTGGCGGTCGGCATGAGCGTCGAGGACTTCCACAGCGAACACCCCGAACCACTCAAGGACGGCCACACCAAGATCACCTGGTCTCCGTCCACGAACAGAGCCGTCTCCATCAGGGTCAGGCGTCACACCTGCGGCTGCGTCCCCACCTCATACGAGCTGTGCGCGGCAGCGGGCCTGGCCTTCATCCGCCGCATCGTACGCTCGTCCGCAGGCGCCCACGTCAGCGAGAGCCCCTGGCTGCCAAGGGCAGAGGCGGACAAGCTCTGGACAGCCCTGCTGGAGGGATGGGCGCGGTGAACAAGCACGCTCACGCTCCCGATCGAGGGGCACGCCATCCGGCCACGGAACAGCTTGACGACTCTTCGCGCGGAGACCCGCCGACACTCGCTCCACCACCCCCCGCACGGGACGGCGGGGAGGCCTGCTGGGACCTGCCCGCCGTACCCGAAACGGTGGGCGCGGCGCGTCGGCTCGTGCGCGAAGCCCTCACCGCATGGGGCCTGTCCGCCCTGGCCGACGACCTGACCGTGGTCGTCTCGGAGGTCGTCACCAACGCGGTCATGCACGCGAGATCCCCGATGACCCTCTCCCTGCACCGGCAGGGCCGAAGCGTCCGCGGCGAAGTGACCGACCACAGCCCCGCCTGGCCCGCCCCGCTGCCGGCCGGACCGGACGAGGAGCACGGACGCGGACTGGCCATCGTCGCGGCCTGCACCGAACGATGGGGCGTCGATCCAACACCCGGCGGCAAGACCGTCTGGTTCGTCTGCAGAGAACGGCACGTGTGATCTTTGGATCCTCAACTCGGAACGGTGGCAGAATGTGACCATGCCAGCACCCCCAGCGAAGTTCTTCAACACCACCGGTCCCTGCGACCCGCAGCGCCACTACATGCTGCCCCCCGCACCACGGCTTCCCGAGGCACGCACGCTCATCGAGATGGACCGCTACTTCGTGCTGCACGCGCCCCGCCAGACCGGCAAGACGACCATACTGCGCACGCTGGCCTCCGACCTGACCGCCGAGGGCGACATCGCCGCCCTGTCGTTCTCCTGCGAGCGCGCCAAGATTTTCAGCGACGACGTCGCCGCTGCGGAGACGATCCTGCTGGACTCGCTCCGCAGGGCCGCCGTCTTGTCGGGATGGCCCGAAGAGCTGCTGCCGCCGGACTCCTACCCGGAGGAGCAGGCGGGCACCCGGTTCTATAATGCGCTGAGCGCGTGGTGCAGCCGCTGCCCGCGCCGGGTGGTGCTGTTCATGGACGAGATCGACGCTCTGCAGGGCGCCAGCCTGGTCAGCGTCCTCAGCCAGCTCCGCGACGGCCACAACATACGGCCGGACGGCTATCCGTTCCCCGCGTCGGTGGTGCTGTGCGGGCTGCGTGACCTGCGGGACTACAAGGTCGCCTCGGGCGGCGCCCCTGACCGGTACAACGCGGCCAGCCCGTTCAACATCATCGCCGAGTCGCTGCGCCTGGGCGACTTCACCACCGACCAGATCGCCGGACTCTACGACCAGCACACCCAGGCCACCGGCCAGGAGTTCACCAAGGACGCCATCGACCGCGTCTTCGAGCTGACCCAGGGACAACCCTGGCTGGTCAACGCCCTCGCCCACGAGATCACTGTCAAAATGGGGGTAACCGGCACCATCTCCGCCTGCCAGGTCGACGACGGCAAGGAGCGGCTCATCCGGGCCCGCGCCACCCACCTGGACTCCCTGGCGGCCCGCCTGCACGACCCCCGCGTCAAGCAAGTGATCGAACCGATCGTGGCCGGCACGTCCCCGGGCACGGACATCGCTTTCGACCACGCCGCCTCCTACGTGCACGACCTCGGCCTCATCCGCGGCACCAGAGACCTGGAAATCGCCAACCCCATCTACCGTGAGGTCCTGCTCCGGGTCCTGGGCGACCGCACCGAACGATTCGTCCGCGCCGACCCGCACAGCTTCGTCCTGCCCGACGGCCGCTTCGACCTGCCCCGGCTGCTGGAGGAGTTCGTCGTGTTCTGGCGCGAACACGGCGAAGTCCTCATCCAGCAGGAGGGCTACCACGAAGCCGCCTGCCAGATCATCCTCATGGCCTTCCTGCACCGCCTCGTCAACGGCGGCGGCCACCTCGACCGCGAGTACGCCGCCGGCACCAAACGCCTCGACGTGCTCGCCCGCTGGCCCTACCCCGGCCCCGACGGCCGACGGCTCATCCAGCGCGAAGCCATGGAACTCAAAGTCTGGCGGCCAGGAGCCCAGGACCCTCAGCCCGAGGGCCTCACCCAACTCGATCGCTACCTCGACCGCCTCACCCTGCCCACCGGCGTCCTGGTCATCTTCGACCGCCGCCCCGAAGCCCCGCCATGGCAGGAACGAGGCGGCTTCGACCAGGCCACCACCCCATCCGGCCGCCAGGTGACCGTCCTGAGGGTGTGAAGAGTGTCGTCGTCAGCCGATGAGCGTGTGCTGTCAAGTCAGCTCCTACAGCCTATGACCGTCCTGGACGCGTATACCCTCATAATAGTTTCGCAAGGAGCAGGCACATGACCTTTTTATTACGGGCGCAGGCTGAATTCAGCGCTGGCCATCGCCTGATCGGATACGGAGGCAAATGCGCTTCTCCGCATGGACACACCTATAAGGCGGAGTTGCTTCTGTCCGGAACAGCGCTCGATTCATTGGGGATGATTCGCGATTTCGGTGATTTGAAGAACATCCTGCGGGCATGGATTCAAGAGCACTGGGGGGCGAGCAGCGACCGTGGAACAAAGTATTGACCCCAGTCCTGGCTCAGCCAACCACACCGGAGCGGGAGGGCGGTCACCGCGCATCGGCCCCACCGCTCCATCCGGCAGGGTGCGCCGAGGTGGCGGCCCGGCCCTGCCCTAAACTCGTCGCCACCATGGAAGTACCGCGCGACCTCCCCTCTCCCCTCCTCACCGCGTTCCAGGTCGTCGGGCTGCCCTGGCCGGACGTGCGGATCGCCCACTTCGACGGTGTGCTGGCCGAACTCGGCGAGCATCCGGAAGCACAGCGGCTGCGTGAGCACGTCGGCAAGCTGCGGAAGATCCAGGACACGTTCTTCGAGCACCTGCGCGAGCTGGCCGACGATCACGACGACGACCGCATGCTCCTGGCCCGGCACAAGGACGAGCCCTGCGTGACCGGGATACGGGAAGCCTGGGCGGAGACCGCGGCGTTGATGCCCGAGTTCCACGCGGCCCTCACGACGTTCGCCCGGGAGCTGCTGGGCGGCCCGCCCGCAGTCCCCGATTACCTGGCCGCCGTGCCCGCCTGGGTGGAGGCGCACCCTGGGCGTGGCATTCGCGACGAGCCCACCGCCGGTCGCGCGCCCGCCGCGGACGCGCTGCTGCGCTGGCGGGAGGACCCCTACGGGCCGCGGATCTGCGTGGTCACCGGCTCGCCCGCGGCCGGCAAGACGCGGCTGCTGTCCTGGTTCAGCTACTCCGGCGTCTGGGACTGGTCGGGCTACCCTGGCCCGGCCGAGGCGGCGATCTGCCTGCGCGGCATGGACGTGGACGACGCCGTGGGCGAGCTGGCCGGGCAGTTCAAGCTCGACGGCGCCGGCCTGGCCGCTCTCGACCGGCCCGTGCTCGTCACCGTGGCCGACGCCCATCGGAGCAACGACCCCGAGCGCGCGTTCGCCGGCCTCGTCCTTCCGCTGGCCGTCAACCCGCACGTCCGCCTGCTCGTGGAGCTCAGCCGCGCGGACGCCGCGGAAGGTCTCGGCCCGCCGGCGTACGTCCTGGACCTGGACGACCCGCGGGCCACCGACCGCGCCGCCTTCACCGCCTGGTACGACGCCGAGCGGGCGGCGCGGTCGCCGTTCACCGCCGGCCAGGTCTATCCCTCGCCGGGGCTGGCCGCGCTCGCCGCCCGGGCCGAGGGCGCCGACCCGGGCCCTGACCTGCCGATGGACGTACGGGTGGCGCGTGCCTGGCTGGACGCCTTGTCAGCGGACGCCCGCGCCGCCGCCGGCACGCTGGCTCTGGCCTTCGACTCGATCGGCCCGTACACGTGGCGGTTGCTGCACTGCGGCCGGCACCGCGACGCCCCGGAGGCCGCCGCCCGCGGCGTGGCGGAGGCCGCGTCCCGGCTGCCGCCGGCCGAGCCGCGCCTGCCCGCGTACGCCATCGGTCTGCCCGCCCTGGCCGAGGCCGTCGCCCCGCCTGCGGCGGCGCACGGGGAGCTGGCCGCCGTCATGCGCGGCTGGCCGGTCTCGGCCGAGCTGTCCCCGCCCGCGTACGTCAGCAACCACCTCGCCCATCACGAACGCCTGGCGGGCGGACCCGGCGCCATCACCCCGCTTCCGCTCCGCCGCCCTCCGACCAGGGTCACGCGCGAACTGCTGGAAGACCTGTACGGCCCGGACGGCGTCACCCCGCCGCACGACGACGAGATCCACCCCGCGATCACGCACGCGCCCACCCGCCGCTTCCTGACCGAGGTCGGCCTGTCCGTGGACGGCCTCAACCAGCCCGGCTGGACGGGCGAGAATCGCCGCTTCGTCGAGCCCCTGACCGAGTACTGGCCCGACAGCGTGGACGAGCTGCGCGCCTGCGCGGGCCTGCCGGACGACCTCGGCGCGCTGTTCATGCTCGACGGGCTGGACTCCTGGTACCTCTTCCTCGACGGCCGCACCGGTGTGGTGTACGAGGTGCACGAAGCGTTGGAAAGCGCCCGTGTCGCGCACCGCGGCGTCGAGTCGTACGCCTACTTCGTGTACGTCATCCATCGGGAGCGCCGGCTTTGGTGCGAGGGCCGTGACACGCATCGCGAGGCGGCCTACTGGTGTGCCGATGACCTCACGCTGGAGCTGCACACGTACGAGCCGGAGGCCATGGCAGGCGACGACGCTCTCTGGCCGCCGACGCTGGAGGACTACACGCTCCTTACCTAGGTGACTGGTGTTTTTTGATCTCTCTCGCGCTGGTCTGTCCTCTTGTGCCAGGGTGATCGGTGTTGGTCACCGGGCGTGGGGAGAGATCGAGCGATGGCAGTGGGCCAGACTCCGATGCAGCCGGGGTTGCTGTCCTCCACGGTGAGTTTCGTCGAGGGGCGGATTGCGCCGAACTCGATCTACGCGGTGCTGCACCGTGAGTGCCGGAGTTTGTTCCCGGATGGAATGTTCGCCGACCTGTTCGCCGAGGACGGCCGCAGGTCGGTGCCGCCGATGATCGTGGCGGTGGTGATGGTGCTGCAACGTCTGGAGGGGTTGTCGGATCGGGAGGCGGTGGATCGGTTCGCCTTCG
>NZ_BAAAQX010000054.1:0-79178 GCF_039531895.1 Nonomuraea monospora | reverse complement strand
GGAGGGGCAGACCGAGCGGGGGGCAGACCGAGCGGGGGGCAGACCGAGCGGGGGGCAGACCGAGCGGGGGGCAGACCGGGCGCTGGACAGACCGGGCGCTGGACAGACCGGACGGGGGCGGGACTGGACGGGGGCGGGACTGGACGGGGGCGGGACTGGACGGGGGCGGGGAGCATGTGGGCGCCGGTGATGACAGCGCCGGCGCCCGTGTGGTCAGGTGATCGGGTGGCTTGTCTGTCTCGTTACCACGGGACCGGTCCCTCAGCGCTGAAGAACCCTCCGGTAGGTCCGTTCCCGTCGAGCGTGGCCAGATGCACCAGCACCGTGGCGCCCTGGGTGGGGGTGAGGAAGCCGCTGTGGTTGTTGATGTCCGTCGCGACGTAGCCAGGAGCGGCTGCGTTGACCAGAATGCCGTCCTTGCGTAGTTCGTTGGCGTACTGCACCGTCAGGGCGTTCAGCGCGGTTTTGGAGGGCGAGTACGCCGCCGACGCCGGCAGGTCCGTCAGCGGGCCGTCCGGGTTGGCGGCGATGGTGAGGGAGCCGCCGCCGCTGCTGACGTTGACGATGCGGGGCGACGGAGAGCGCCTCAGTAGCGGGAGCAGGGCGTTGGTCAGGGCGATCACGCCGAAGACGTTCGTTTCGAACACCGTGCGGACCATGTCGAGGTTCACGGTGCTGGGGATCTGGTCGACGGCGTCCCGAGGGGAGACCTGGCCTGAGCCGGTGATGCCGGCGTTGTTGATCAGCACGTCGAGGTGGCCGAAGCGCTGGTCGATCCAGGTGGCGGTCTGGTCGATGGTGGACTGGTCGGTTACGTCCAGGGTGAGTGCGTGGGCGTCGCCGCCTGCCGCGCGTACGGACGTTGCTGCTTCCGCGCCGCGCTGTGGGTCCCTGGCGCCGATCAGGATTGTCATGCCAAGTGCTGCGAGTTGGTCGGCGGCGGCGCGGCCGATTCCCTTGTTCGCGCCGGTGATCAAAGCCACTTTGTGGGATGTGCTGTGCTCGTTCATGGTCAAGCTCCTGTTAGGGGGATGGTCCGTCTTTCCCGGGACGAGACAGCCCCTCCGTTTTGTGACATCGCGGCGGGGCGGCGGGGCGGCGGGGCGCGCGGTGACATGGCGGCGGACCGCGGACCGCGAGCGGCGAGCGGCGAGCGGCGAGCGGCGAGCGGCGAGCGGCGAGCGGCGAGGTGGCGGTAGGCGGTGGGGCGGCGGGCGGCGGGGCGGTGGGGCGTTCCATGTCACAGAAGGTCCCGGCTGTCTCGTCTTGGTGGTGGAGACAGAGATGCGGGTCGGGAGGGGGATGGGCGTGAGGGTGTGTGCGGGGAGTGGAGGGGTGGCGGGGTGACGCGGGCTGAGGAGTTCGAGGAGTTGCGGCCGCTGTTGTTCTCGATCGCCTACCGGATCTTGGGCAGCGTGAGTGAGGCCGAGGACGCGGTGCAGGAGACCTGGCTGCGGTACGCGGCCTCAGCCACGGAGCCGGAGTCGGCCAAGGCGTTCCTGGCGGCCACGGTGTCCCGGATCGCGATCGACGTGCTGCGTTCTGCCCGGGTGCGGCGGGAGGAGTATGCCGGGGAGTGGTTTCCCGAGCCGCTGCTGTCCGACCCGTACGAGGATCCGGAGCGCTCGGCGGAGCTGGCCGACTCGGTGTCGATGGCGGCCCTGTTGCTGCTGGAGCGGCTCAGCCCGCTCGAACGGGCGGTCTTCGTGCTGCGGGAGGTGTTCGGGTTCGGGTTCGGCGAGGTGGCGTCGGCGGTGGGACGTTCGGAGGCTGCTTGCCGGCAGCTCGCCGTGCGGGCGCGCAGGCACATGGACGCGGGACGTGCCCGGTTCGAGGCGGATCGGCGGGAACGTGCGGAGCTCGCCGAACGGTTCTTCGACGCCTTCCGGGAGGGGGACGTGGAGGGATTGAGGAAGCTGCTGGCCGCTGACGTGCAGATGATCGGTGACAGTGGGGGTAAGGCGCCGTTGTGGGGCAAGGGGGTCTTCGGGGCTGAGAGTGTGGCTCGGACGCTGGCCGCGCTCGTGACGCCGTTCGTGCGGATCGGTGGTGTGGTGGAGCCACGTGAGATGAACGGTCAGCCCGGGGCGATCTTCCGTGATCGGGATGGGAGGGTGGTCAATATTTTGGCGCTCGACATCCTGGGTGGGCAGGTTCAGGCGATCCGGGCGGTGATCAATCCCGACAAGCTTGGGCATCTGGGGCCGGTTGCGGATGCGTGGGGGGTGGTTCGGGAGGCGAATCGGGCTCGCCGCCGCGATGGGGGTGGGGCGGCGGCCGGCGAACTGCGGCGTGGCGAGGGCTGACCGCTCAACCGGGACGAACAGCCGCCGCAGAGGGAGGCGCCAAGGGCGGCACCGCAGAGGAGGGAAGCGCCGCAGAGGGGGCCGTAGAGGGGGGCGCAAAGGCGGCGGAGAGAGACGCGGCGGAGGGTGGCGGGGCGGTGGACGGCAGGCCGGCGGATGGCGGGCCGGTGAGTGGCGGGCCGGTGAGTGGCGGGGCCGGTGGGTGGCCTCACCGCAACTGGGCAGGACGGTGGACGGTAGGGCCGATAGGGCGGCCTCACCGCAATTGGGCAGGCCGACCGTCCGCGCCAGTCCCGCCACCGGGAGCCACCCGCTCACGTACGAGCATCGCCGCCCCCGCCACCGCCGCCGGCATGGCGATGACGGCGATGAAGGGCACCAGGAAGAGCAGGAAGACGGCCACCCCGAACCCCAGAGCGCTGGCCTTGTTGGCGCGCAGGACGGCGAAGCGTTGCTTGCGGGCCAGGCCGCGCCGTTCGAGGGCGAGCGTGGTGAGCTCGACTGTCAGGAAAAATCCGGAAACGAGTGCGCCCAGGACCGGCACCACCGTCTGCCCCACCACCGGCACGAACCCCAGGAAGAACAGCGGAATGGTGAACAGCAGCACGTAGAAGAGCGTCACCAGGCTGTCGCGGATGGAGCGCGGCAACGTCCGCCACCACGGCTGCTCGTGCTCCGTCTCCAGCACGTCCACCGCCGCCGACAGCTTCTCGTAGAACGGCTCCCCGATGGCCAGCGTGAGCGCCGCGAACGTCAGCACGGCCAGCACCACGCCCCCGCCGAACAGGGCGATGCCGACGAGGGTCCTGAACAGCTCGCGCCAGCTCCACGAGTCGGCGAACGGCGTGAGGAACTCGGCCACGCTCATCGCGTTCGTCCCGAGGTAGATGAGCACCCCGGCGTAGAGCGCGAACGCGATCAGCGCCGGGATCAGCCCGAACAGCCACCACCGGCCGTTCCTGGCGACCCAGCCGAAGCCTTGCAGGAAGAAGCCGACGCCGGCCGTGAAGTCGCGCACTGATCGCATGCCCGGCAGGCTAGCGCCAGAACGACGTGACCGCGTAGCCCAGGTCGGCGAGCAGGTCGCGGACGAGCGGCAGGGAGATGCCGAGCACGTTGCCGTGGTCGCCCTCGATGCCCTCGACGAACCAGCCGCCGCGCCCCTCGATGCTGAACGCCCCGGCCAGGCCGAGCGGCTCGTCGGTGGCGGCGTAGGCGGCGATCTCCTCCTCGGAGGGCTGGCCGAAGCGCACGACGGTGGTGGCGACCTCGGCCACCTGGCGGCCGGCCGCCACGTCGACGAGGCAGTGGCCGGTGACGAGGCGGCCCGTGCGGCCCCGCATGAGGCGCCAGCGCTCGATCACCTCCTCGCGGGTGGCGGGCTTGCCGTACGGGCGCCCGTCGAGCTCGAGGATCGAGTCGCAGCCGATGACCAGCCCCTCTTCGAGCCCGCCCGCGACCTTCTCCGCCTTGGCCGTGGCCAGCGCCTTGCTGAGCGCTGCCGGCGAGTGGGCGGAGTAGGCGTCCTCGTCGACCCCGCTGACGATCACCTTCGGGTCGAGACCCGCGTTGCGCAGCAGGGCGAGGCGGGCGGGGGAAGCAGAGGCCAAGACGATCACTGGCCTAGCCTACCGGTCACCAGTCGGGGTTCGCCCTGCCCGGGGCCACCTCCCGCTCGCTGCGGAGCGGATCGTGGTACTGGTCGTAGGGGCCGGCCTGCCGTGGCACCGCCGCGCCGCCGAAGATGCTGCCCAGCAGGCTGCCGAGCAGTTCGCCGAGCCCGCCGGGGATGGCGGACTCCTCGCGGTTCAGATCGTCGGCCACGGCGTCGGCGTCCATGTCGCGGCTGGCGGCCCGGCCGGCCAGCAGCGACATGATCATGGGTGCGATCAGCGGCAGCAGCTTCATGAGGGTCGCGGAGTTCACCCCGGCGAGCTGCGAGAGCCGCACCGCCGCCTGCTCCGTGCCCTGCCCGCCCAGCACATGGCCGAGGATGCTGTGCCCGTCGCGGGTCAGCGAGGCCACGTCACCGTTGAACGGGTCGGCGTCCATGTGGTCGTCCAGCGCTCCGCGCAGGGCGTCGGCGCCGTCGGGGTGGGCGGCGTTGCGGGCCATGCCGCCGACGATGGTTCCGGACACGGCCTCGATGACCTTGCGGGCGGTCAGCGCGTCCGTGCCGAGCATGCCGGCGATCTGCTCCACTCCTTGGTCTCCGAGTCCGGCGAGAAGCTCGTCATTCAATGTCACGACGGTCCCCCGATCAGTCTGTCTCGGGAAAGCTGCCCTCGCCGGGCTCGGACCAACGTCCGATTTGTCCTAATTCTCGGAAAAGTGCGCCGGGACCGGAGCGCCGGACGGACGGTCCTCGGCCTGCCTGGGGAGCCCGGCGGCGGTGTACGCGCCGATCTCGTCCAGCGTCTCGTGCTCCAGCAGGGCCTCCACGATCGCGTCCAGCTTGTCGCGGTTCTCGGTGAGGATGCGGACGGCGCGCTCGTAGCACTCGTCCACGATCCGCCGCGCCTCCTCGTCCACCATGGCGAGCGTGACGGGCGAGGCCTGCGGCGGCTGGCCGTCGTTCGGCAGGATGGTCAGTGGGCCGACCTTCTCCGACATGCCCCACCGGCCCACCATGCCGCGCGCGATCATGGTGACCTGCTCCAGGTCGTTCTCCGCGCCGGTGGTGATGACGCCGTACACGACCTGCTCGGCCGCCATGCCGCCGAGCGCGCCGGTGATCCGCCCGCGCAGGTACTGCTCGTCGTAGGCGTACCGGTCGGTGTCGGGCGTGGAGAGCGTGACGCCCAGCGCCCGGCCGCGCGGGATGATCGAGATCTTCCGTACGGGGTCGGCGCCCGGCTGCAGCATGCCCAGCAGCGCGTGACCGGCCTCGTGGAAGGCCGTCCTGGTGCGCTCCTCCTCCGGCATGACGATGCTGCGCGCCGCGCCGAGCTGCAGCTTCTCCAGCGCGTCCGCGAAGTCGGACATCGTGACCTTCTCCTTGCCGCGCTTGGCGGCGAGCAGAGCGGCCTCGTTGACCAGGTTCGCCAGGTCGGCGCCGGTCATGCCGGGCGTGGTCTTGGCGAGCTGCTGCACGTCGACCTGGCCGTCGAGCGGCACGCCGCGCGTGTGCACGGACAGGATCGCCGCGCGCCCGGCCGCGTCGGGCAGGCCCACCTGCACCGTACGGTCGAAGCGCCCGGGACGCAGCAGCGCCGGGTCGAGGATCTCGGGCCGGTTCGTGGCGCCGATGACGATCACGCCCTCGGCCCCGGAGAAGCCGTCCATCTCGGTGAGGATCTGGTTCAGCGTCTGCTCGCGCTCGTCGTGGCCGCCGATGCCGCCCGCGCCGCCCCTGGCCCGCCCGATGGCGTCGATCTCGTCGATGAACACGATCGACGGCGCCACCTTGCGCGCCTCCTCGAACAGGTCGCGAACGCGCGAGGCGCCCACGCCGACGATCATCTCGATGAACTCGGAGGCGCTGGCCGAGAAGTACGGCACCTTCGCCTCACCGGCGACCGCCCTGGCGAGCAGCGTCTTGCCGGTGCCGGGAGGGCCGGCCAGCAGCACGCCCTTGGGCAGCTTGGCGCCCAGCTTGCGGTACTTGCCGGGGTCCTTGAGGTAGTCGACGATCTCGACGAGCTCGTTCTCGACCTCGTCGATGCCCGCGACGTCCTCGAACGTGACGCGCACCTTGCCGGCCTCGACCGGCTTGGCCGCCTTCGACTTGCCGAGCCCGCCCAGGCCGCCGCCCATCATGCTGGCCCCGCGCCGCATGATCCAGATCCACAGGCCGGCCAGCAGCAGCACGGGGAGCAGCGACAGCAGAAGGTTGGAGAAGAAGCCCCGGGTGATGGGCTGCGAGGTGATCTCGACCTGCCCCGTGGCGAGCTGCTGGTCGAGCTGGTCGGTGTTGGCGAAGGCCGGGATCTCGGTGGCGAACTTGGTGTACTGCTCGCCGCCCTCCGGGTTCTTCGCCGCCGTCCGCAGGTCGCCTTCGACCGACAGGCCCTGGGCGTAGATGTCCTTGACGTTCTTGGCGTTCACCTGCTTGGTGAACTCGGTGTAGGAAATCGTCTCGACGGAGCCGCTGTCGACGAACGACGAGACGACGAAGAAGCCGGCGTAGACGACGAGCAGGGTGACGACGAAACGCCACCAGTTGATCTTGGGCTTGCCTCCGGGCGTGCCCGGCAGGCCTTCCGAGCGCCAGGGCGGCTTGCCCTTGCCCTTGTTCGGGGCCTGCGGCGGTCCAGAGCGTTCCACGGCGTCACTCCCCATTATCGCCGCATTCATGATCTTTCTAGCCTAGAACACGCACCCCTGAGGCCACGCGGCCGATGTCACGCCACTGCTTGCGCTGCGAGTCAGGCACTGTTACGAACGCAAGACCCGGTTTGCTTGTTCCCCCGTCCATGACCACGACGGCGGCCCGCGACGTGCGTTTGCCGTAGTTGACCCGGTAGACGAGCAGCCAGCCGCCCTTGGCAGGCTGCGAGGCCAGCCAGGTGATCCGGGAGCCCTTGGGGTGGTGGTTGAGCGTCCAGCGGGCGGCCAGCAGGGCCGTGTCGCGGGGCGACTTCTGCTCCATGATCGGCAGCGGGCAGGTCACGAACATCCCGCGCAGGCTGGTGCCGCGCTGCTTGGGCAGCACCTGCTTGGTGGTGAACGGCGCCGCCCCGTACGACTTCCACGGCCCCGCCAACCTCGGCACCGCCAGGCCGGAACGCGTGTCCTTGACGAAGCGCTTGCCTGGGGAGGGCAGGCGCATGCGCTTGACCGCGCGGGTCAGCCGGGGGACCCGCGGGTCGGCGTACAGGGCCTCCATGGCCGTGTAACCGGGCGCCAGCGAGGAGCCTGGGGTCGGCGTGTCCCGGGGAGCCGAGGACGACGCCGCGGCCGGGGTGGCGGGCGCTCCACTGGCGGGCGCGTTCGCTGAGGGCGCACCCGTAGCAGCCGCATCCATGGTGGGCACGTTCGCTGAGGGCGCACTGGCGGACGGGCCGGCGGCGGCGCCGTCCGCGGATGGGGCGGAGCCGGACGAGGGCGGCGCGGTCGGCGGCGCGGTTGCCGGCCCCGCCACGACCTCGTCCGGCTCGGACGGGAGCACCACGACCACCGCCGCGGCGACGACCGCGGCGACGGCGGCGGCCAAGGCCAGCCCCCGGTACACCACCCGCATACGCAGATCGCCTATGCGGGAGCGTTTGGGCGGAGAAGCCGGGATCACGCGCCTTTCGGCCGTTCTCACTCGGGAATCCTTGATCTCATCTTCCCCATGGAGCACGACGGGAGCGTACGACATATCCCGCCATTGCGCCCCGGAAGCTACCGAAGTGCAATCATGGCGGGGTGGAACAGGTTGAGCTGCGATTCGACCACGCCTCGCGAGCGGCCCAGACGCACACGAACCTCTCGGCGATCCGGCAGAGCTCCACCGGCCTCTGGGTGGCCGGCGACGAGACCGCCTCCTTCGAACATCTGACCTGGACCGGCGACCACTACGGCGACCAGCGCACCTTCATGCTGGCCGACTACATTGCCCTGCCCGCGGGCCCCGAGGACGAGGCCGACATCGAGGGCCTGGCCCGGGCGAACGGCTACCTCTGGCTGGTCGGCTCGCACAGCCTGAAACGCAAGAAGGTCAAGCCCAAGGACCCCGAGCGAGGGCCCGAGCGGCTGGCCACCGTGGTCAGGGAGGAGAACCGCTTCATCCTGGCCCGCCTGCCCCTCGACCCCCGCACCGAGGAGCCGCGCAAGGGCTCGGTGCTGTCGGGCGGCCAGAGCCTCACCTCGCACCTGCGGAACGATCCACATCTCGCCCCGTTCCTGGCCCTGCCGGGCAAGGACAACGGGCTCGACGTCGAGGGCATCGTGGTCACGCCGGACCGCGTCTATCTCGGCCTGCGCGGGCCCGTCCTGCGGGGCTGGGCGGTGGTGCTGGAGCTGCGGGTCGAGGACGCGGGCAAGGGGCGGCTGCGGCTGAGCGAGCCGTACCGCAAGCACTTCCTGAACCTGAGCGGGCTCGGCGTGCGCGACATGTGCCCGGACGGCAACGCGCTGCTGCTCCTGGCGGGGCCGACCATGGACCTCGACGGCCCGGTGCGGGTGGTGCGCTGGCGGCCCGGCGACAAGCGGCAGGGCATCGTCCCCGCCGACGAACTGGAGACCGTGCTGGAGCTGCCGTACGGCGTGGGCTGCGACCATCCGGAAGGGCTGGCGCGGCTGTCGGACGGCAGGCTCATCGTGGTCTACGACAGCCCGTCACCCGCCAGGATCACCCCGGCGGGCGGCGTGATCGCGGACGTCTTCAAGGTCTGATGGCGCACTCACGAGGCGGCGGGCGGCCGACGCGATGCCGCGCTCACGGCCTGGCGACGCGGCCCGCCAGCCAGGGCGCGTCGGCCACGAACGTGCACGACCCCGGCTCGATCTCGGTGAACCCCGCGTCACGCACCACGGGCAGCCCGGCCGCCACCATGGCGTCGAACTCCCCCTGCCCGGCCGCCGTCCGCACGGACACCGCCAGCCCGCGCTCCCGCCAGGCCGCCCGCTCCCGGGCGTCGCTGGCCCACCAGGCGAGCTGGGCGGCGTGCCCGGCCTGCGCCATGGCCTTGCCCGCCGACATCTCCAGCGCCGGGTTGGCCCACAGCACCGGCGCCGCGGCGGGCCCGGGGGCGGCGGTGTCGGTCAGCTCGGTGCCCGACACCTGGAGCCGGGCCAGGTCGCGCGGCCAGTCGTCGAGGGGCACGGGCGGGTGCACGCGCACCTCGGCGGTGCGGTGCTCGATCGTGCGGCCGGGCAGCGCGACGGCGCGGCGCCACTCGGCGCCCCGCGCCCGCCGCACGACCTTGCGGATCTTCCCGGTGGACTGCCAGGCGGCCAGTTCCTCGGCGAACTCTCCAGGGTCGTCCAGCAGGCTCAGCACGGCCATGGCGGCGGCTTCGAGGGCGTCGGTACGCTCGGGCGGCGCGGCTCGCTCGATCCGCACGACCAGGGGCAGGACATAAAGCTCGGCGTTCATCGCCCTCTAGCATGCCCGATGGCCAGGGACATGCCGGCGGCCAGGAGGCACAGGGCGCCGGCGGCGTACCAGGCGAGGTCGTAGGCGCCCAGGTGGTCGCGGGTGAGCCCGGCCCCGACGGCCGCGATAGCGGCGCCGACCTGGTGGGAGCCGAACACCCAGCCGAAGACCACGGCCCCGTCGGCCCCGTAGATCCGCCGGCACAGCGCGACCGTGGGCGGCACGGTGGCGACCCAGTCGAGCCCGTAGAAGATGATGAAGATCAGCATGCTGGGCTCGGTGGTGGCCGCGAACAGGCCGGGCAGCACCATCAGCGACAGCCCGCGCAGGGCGTAGTAGACGCCGAGCAGCACCTTGGGGTCGATCTTGTCGCTGAGCCAGCCCGAGGCGATCGTGCCCGCGATGTCGAAGATGCCGATGATCGCCAGCAGGCCCGCGGCGACGGGCTCGGCCATGCCGTGGTCGTGGGCGGCGGGGATGAAGTGGGTGCCGACGAGGCCGTTCGTGCTGGCCCCGCAGATCGCGAAGCCGCCGGCGAGCAGCCAGAACGGCCGGGTCCGCGCGGCGGAGACGAGCACGGTGACGGCCCTGAGCGCCGCGTTGGTCCTGGCGGGCTCCGTGCGGACCGCGCCGGGAGCCGCGCCGAGCGCGGTGGTGCCCACGTCCTCTGGACGGTCGCGCAGCAGCCACCACACGAACGGCACCACGGCCAGCGCCGCCACGGCCACGGTCAGGGAGGCGAAGCGCCACCCTGGCCCCTGCGCGAGGTGGGCGAGCACCGGCAGGAACACGAGCTGCCCGGTCGCGCCGGCGGCGGTGAGCACGCCGGTCACCAGCCCGCGGTGGCGCACGAACCAGCGGTCCACCACGGTCGCCGCGAACACCAGCGCCATCGACCCCGTGCCCAGCCCGACCAGCACGCCCCAGCAGAGCAGGAGCTGCCAGCTCGCCGTCATGAGCACGGTGAGGCCGCTGCCCGCCGCGATCAGCAGCAGCGCGACGGCGACCACGCGGCGCATGCCGAAGCGGTCCATGAGGGCGGCGGCGAAGGGGGCGGTCAGCCCGTAGAGCACCAGGTTCACGGAGACGGCCAGCGAGATGGTGCCGGCCGACCAGCCGAACTCCTCCTGCAGCGGGGTGATCAGCACGCCTGGGGTGGCGCGGAAGCCCGCCGATCCCAGGATCGCCACGAACGCGACGGCCGCCACGTACCAGGCCCGGTGCAGCCCCCGGCGGGTGGTGCTCATTGTCATCCGCCAATAGTGATTTATCCCCTTACATGGTCACGAGTGGCCGGAAAGCCAATATGTGCAAGAATCCGGCCATGGAACGTCATCGCGTCGCCGTCGTGGTGCTCGACCACTTCGCCCCGCTCGACCTCGGCGTGCCCGGCCAGGTGTTCTGGGCGGCGGAGACGGCGTCGGGCGAGAAACTGTACGAGGTGGTCACCTGCTCGCAGGACCGCATGCCGGTGCGGTGCAGCGCGGGCTACAGCGTGCTGCCCGACCACGACCTGTCCGTGCTCGACACCGCCGACACCGTCGTGGTGCCCGGCATCCACGCGGGCCGCGCGATGAAGGACGGCACGATCAAGGACCCGCTGCGGGAGGCGCTGCAGGGACGGCCGAGGACGATGTCGATCTGCACGGGCTCGTTCGTGCTGGCGGCGGCCGGCCTGCTCGACGGCCGCCCCGCCACCACGCACTGGCGGGAGGCCGCCCGCTTCGCCGCGCTCTTCCCCCAGGTCAAGCTGGACCCCGACGTGCTGTTCGTGGACGACGGCGACGTGCTGACCTCGGCGGGCGTGGCCGCGGGCCTGGACCTGTGCCTGCACGTGGTCAGGCGCGACCACGGCAGCGAGGTGGCCAACCGGGCGGCCAGGCGCTGCGTCATGCCGCCGTGGCGGGACGGCGGCCAGGCCCAGTACATCGAACGGCCCCTCCCGTACGGCAGCGGCGGCGGCACGGCGGCCACCCGCGACTGGATGCTCGCCCACCTCGACGCCCCGCTCGACCTGAACGCGCTGGCCGGGCACGCCAGGATGAGCGTGCGCACGTTCACCAGGCGCTTTCGCGAGGAGACCGGGCAGAGCCCGGCCAAGTGGCTGAACGGGCAGCGCGTGCAGCACGCCAGGCGGCTGCTGGAGACGACGGAGCTGGGCGTGGAGGAGGTGGCCAGGCGGGCGGGGTTCGGCACGGCGGTCTCGCTGCGGCAGCACCTGCACGCGGCCGTCGGCGTGTCACCGCTCGCCTACCGCCACACCTTCCGCCGCACCCTCTAGCCCCTGACCCCCATGCACTGATCACCCACTTTCCGTACGACTCAACCGCCCGGCTTCCTGAGGTGTCCTAAGGGGGCGGAGGTGCGAGTGGACGATCCGACGTTCGAGAATTTCGTGGCGCAGCGCCTGCCTGCGCTGTACCGCTACGCCATGGTCCTGACCCAGAACCGGCACGACGCCGAGGACCTGGTGCAGGAGGCGCTCACCCGCACCGGCCTGCGCTGGTCCGCCGTGCGGCGGAAGGACTCCCCCGAGGGGTACGTCCGCACGGCCATGATCCGCATCATGGCCAACCGCTGGCGGCGGCCCAGGCGCGAGGTCAGTGTGGCGGCGCCGCCTGAGCCCGTGGCCGAGGACCTCGGCCTGGCCCGCCTGCTGGACGACGCGGGGGTGCGCTCCCGGGTCGCCGAGCTGCCACCCCGTACGCGCGCCGTCCTGGTGCTGCGTTACGTCGAGGAGCGCAGCGACGAGGAGATCGCCCGGCTGCTGGGCTGCAGCCGGAGCAGCGTCAAGAGCCAGGCGTCGCGGGGGCTCGCCCGGCTCCGCGAGGCCGTCGACCGTACGGAGGTGGATCATGGATGACCTGGGGAACCGGTCGCCCGGGGCGGAGGTCCGGCATGGATGACCTGGAGAACCGGCTGGCCACGCTGCTCGGCGAGGCCGGCGCGGGCGACCCGCCGCCCGGCCTGGCGGACCGGATCCACCGGTCGGTGTCCGTCCGGCGCAGGAACCGCCGCGCGGCCTGGCTGGCCGGGGTGTCCGGCGTGACCGCGGTGCTCGTCGCGGCGCCGCTGACGCTGCGCGGCGGGGACGGCGAGACGGCCGCGACGGTCGCCCCTGAGCCCACCGTCACGGTCGTCCCGGAACCGCGGCCCACCGTCACCATGACGATCACCGGCTCGCCGCGGCCTTCGGGCCGGCCCACGCCGACGAGGACCATCACGGTCCCCCCTGGGCGGCGGCCCGACACCCGGGCGTTCGAGGAGCGGCTGCGGACGGTCGTGGCCGTGACGAGCCTGGCCACGATCGGGGCCCGCATGGCGTCCGGCGAGCGGTTCACCCCCGCGGCGATCGGCTCCGACGGCACCGTGCTCGGCCTCACCCCCGGCGGGAAGGCGGCGCAGGCTCCCGCGAGCGGCGGCACGCCCGAGGGCGCGGGCTTCCTCGCGCAGGCGGGCCTGGGCGCGGCGGACGGGCTGCGCACCTGGACGCAGGGCGGCGAGCAGCACTGCCGCACGGCCGACGGGGCCACGCGCACGATCAGCCCGCAGGGCGCCGACCCGGAGGCCCCCGTCTGGGTGGACGGCGGCGTGATCGTCGGCAGCGACGTCATGGGGCAGCCGTGGGTGGCCACCGGCTGCGCGAAGCCCGGCACGACGCTCAAGGACGGGACGGCGGTGGCGTTCTCCTACCCCTACCTGTTCACCGTCGAGCCGGCCAACGCCAGGAAGCTGCGGATGGTGGACGTGCGGACGCTGAAGGTCGCGGCCGAGCTGCCGCTGCCTGAGGGGGTGCGTCCGCAGACGATGGGCAAGCCCCTGCAGAAGTGGTACGCCGCCGCCACCGGCACGGCGTTCGCCTGGGTGGCCGGGGGCGTGCTGCACTCGGGCTCGTCCGGCGACTGGCGGCGGTCGACGAGGACGTTCGGCGCAGTGCCGAAGCAGCTCAAGGGCGACCGGCCGCGCATGACGGCCGGGGACCGGCTGGTCGTCTACACGACGGGCAGCTTCTCGCTGGTGCACGATCCCCGGACGGGCGTCACGCTGAAGCGGCCCGGCCTGGTGCTGGCGTCGGGCCCGTGGCTGTTGTGGCAGGAGAACGACGGCTACCGGCTGGCCCGCGTGCAGTGAGCCGTTCAGGAAGGCAGGTGCTTCTCGAACCAGTGGTGCGCGTAGCGCTCGTCGTTGAACGCGGGCACCTCGGCGTACCCTGACGACCGGTAGAGGGCGATGGCCTCGGTGAGCGCCCGGTTGGTCTCCAGGCGCAGCGTGCGCACGCCCCGCGCGGCGGCGTGCGACTCCGCCTCGGCGAGCAGCCGGCGCCCCAGGCCGAGACCCCGGCTGGACGGATCGACCCACATGCGTTTGAGCTCGGCCGTCGCCGTCTCGGGGTGCAGCTTGAGCGCCACGCAGCCCACCGGCTCGGCGTGCAGCGTGGCCACGAGCAGCATCCCGGCGGGCGGGCACAGCTCGGCGTCGGTGGCCGGGAGGCTGCGCGCCGGGTCGAACCCGCCCTCGAAGCGTCCGCCCAGCTCGGTCACGTAGGCCGTCAGGCAGTGGCGGGCGGCGGGGTGGCGCGGGTCGAGCACGCCGACCTCCACCATGGAGGCGGCGAGCAGGCGCTCGACCTCGGCCATCGCGCTCACCAGCCGCTCGCGCTGCCCGGCGGACAGCGGCGCGAGCATGGCGGCGGCCGACTCGTCGGAGCGGCGGTCGAGCTCCCGCCACTCGGCGGCGCCCGCCGGGGTGAGCCTGGCGGTGCGGACCCGCCCGTCGGGCCCGCCCGCCTCGACCACGATCAGGCCGTCGGCCTCCAGGGCGCGCAGCAGCCTGCTCAGGTATCCGGAGTCGAGCTCCAGCCGGGCTCGCAGCGCGCGCACCTCGCTGCCGCCGTGGCCGATCTCCCAGAGCAGCCGGGCCTGCCCGAGGGGCCGGTCGCGGCCCATGAACCCGTCGTCGAGCGCTCCGATGCGCTGTGTCACGGTGCGCTGGAAGCGGCGCACCCGCGCGATCGCCGTGGCATCCATTCTCTGACCTTAGTCAGAGAAGCCGCCGGCCGTCAGGGGATCGGCGATCGGGACCGTGCTGTAGTCCTCGCCGGCGACCGGGCGGATCTCCTCCCAGTGCACCCAGCGGGCGCTCGCCTCGTGCCGCACCCCCTCGTGCGCCTCCAGCGTGCGCGGCGGCCACAGCAGGTAGCCCCATCGCGCGCCCTGGGCGTCGTCGCTCCAGGCCAGCAGGTAACGCGCCGCGCCGTCGGGGACCGCCGCCACGAGGGGCGGGCGCCAGATCTCAGGCAGTTCCACAGGGTTCATCACTCCATGATACGAACTCCAGTTCGATACCGCTATCGATCAGCACGCAAAAAGCCCGCCCGATCGGATCGATCGGGCGGGCTGCCTGTGGAGCTATGGGGATTCGAACCCCAGACCTCCTCCATGCCATGGAGGCGCGCTACCAACTGCGCCATAGCCCCTCGTTGCGTGTAAAAGTGTATCCGACTTCGGGACCACCTGAGCACGCGTCAACCGAGGGGCCTGCGACGATCAGCCGACCGCTCTGGCCTTGTCGATGAGAGTGACCAGCTCGGAGACCATCGGGTCCTCCGAGGCGGCCGCCAGCCGGGTGGTGTGCTCGCCGAGCGCCGACAGGTCGAGCCCGAACGCCTCACGGTCCCTCAGGTACAGCGCGAACGCCGCCACCGCGACGTCCACCTGGAGCCTGACGGGCGCCTTGTCCCACAGCGAGGCGGACAGCTCGCCGGAGCTCAGCGACTCGCCGGCCTCGGAGGCGGCCCTGGTGTCGGGGTCCTGCCAGCGCACGGTGGCCTGGGCGAGCTGGCCGTCGGCCCCGGGCTTGAGCTTGAGCGCGTACAGGGCGGTGACGGAGTGACCGGGGCCGATCTCGCCGCCGTCGCGGCTGTCGTCGCGGAACTCCTCGGCGGAAAGGGCGCGGTTCTCGTACCCGACGAGCCGGTAGCTCTCCACCACCGACTGGTTGAAGACGACCTGCGCCTTGGCGTCACGGGCGCGCAGGTCGAGGGTGCCTGCCAGTTGCGTGGTGAACAGCTTGGTGGCCTCCTCCTCGCTGCTGACGTACACGGCCATGCCGTCGCCGGTGTCGGCCAGGCGCTCCATCAGCTCGTCGCCGTAGTCGCGGCCGACGCCGACCGTGAGCAGGGTGAGCTGCTTGGCGGCCTGCTCCTTGACCTGGTCCGAGATGGTCTGCCACTCCGTGGCGCCCTGGTTGGCCAGGCCGTCGGAGAGCAGGATGACGCGGTTGGTGGCGGCGGGACGGAACGCCTTGACCGCCTCCCGGTAGCCGGTCAGCACGCCCTCCTGGAGGTTCGTGCCGCCCTCGACCGCCAGCCGCTCCACCGCCGCGCGCAGCTCCTCCCTCGCGGTCAGCGGGGTCATGGTGGCCAGCACCTCGGCGCTGTCGCTGAAGGCCACGATCGAGACCTGGTCACCGGGGGCGAGCTGGTCGAGCAGCTTCAGCAGGGCGGACTTGACCAGGTTCAGCCGGCCGTCGTCGGCCATCGAGCCGGACACGTCCACCACGAACGTCAGGTTCGCCGGCCGCCGCTCCGCCGAGTCGGAGGCGCGCGTCTGCAGGCCCACCCGCAGGACGGCCTCGTCCCGCTGCGGCAGCCTCGCGCCGTCCACGTGCACGGTGAAGCCGTCGCCCGCCGGCTGCGCGTAGTCCTGGCGGAAGGCGTTCACCCACTCCTCCGGCCTGATCTCCCCGGGCGCGGGCCAGCGGCCCTCCTGGAGGGTACGGCGGGCGTAGCCGTACGAGGCGGTGTCCACGTCCAGGGCGAACGTGGAGATCTGCGCGGTCGTCGTGTCCTTCTCGCTGTCCTCCCGGGCAGGCGCGGAAGCCTCGGCCGACGCCTTGGTCTCGGCCTCGCCTGATCCGTCCTGCGGCATGGCCGGTTGCTGGGGCGCGGTCGCCCTGGGGGCGCTGTCACCGCTGGTCGCCTGCTGGGCGCCGCCGCCACAGGCCGCCAGACCCAGGAGCGCGACAAGACCTGCACCAACCACCAAAGGACGAAATTTCATCTCAACCACCTCCGAGTCGTACGACGGAAATCGCCTCAGGACGGCCGGGCCGGTGACGTAAGCGAGCGCAAACCGCGATCAATACGTGATCACTTGTGACAAATGAGGTAATCCGGTATGCCTGGTGTGATGCGCGTCTATTTGGGGATGGCCGCCAAGCGGCGCGACATTTCCCCCGCGGTTCTGAATAGAGCCCGTTCCGTTATCGAATGGGCCTTTCCTGTGCCTCCAGACGTGATCAGGGGCGCGGAATGGCACGGCCGGGGCGTCTCGCTGCTGGCCTGGACCAACGAGCCGGACGACTCACGGCAGCCGCCGCTGATCTGGGAGCGCGCCGGCCGCGCGGTCGGGCTCAACGGCCACCTCGCCGACCCCACCCAGGTCGCCGCACTTCCAGCAGACACGGTGGCCGATCCTGTAGGCGGCTGCTTCTCCGCCTGGTTCGCGAGCGACGGCGAGCTGGGCGCGAGCACCGCGATCAACCGGGTCTGCCCCGTCTTCCACGCCGAGACGCCGGACCTGCACGTCGTCGGCAGCCGCGCCCTGCTCGTGCACCTGGTGGCCGCCGACAGGACCGACGAACGGGTCGAGTTCGACGTGCTGGCCCTGCAGTCGATGGTCAGGCAGGGGTTCTTCCTGTCGGACGAGACGCCGTACAAGGGGGTGACGGCGTTGCGGCCCAACTCCCGCCTCATCGTGCGGGACGGCGCGCGGACCATCATCGAGACCCCGCTGCCCCAGGCGGCGCCCGCGCCCGCGTCGGCCAGGCGCAAGCGGGCGGCGGTCGGTGAGCTGGCGGACGCGCTGCTGGCGACCGTGGCCCCGCTGCGCGACCTGGGCGAGCCGGTGAACCTCGCGCTGACCGGCGGGCGCGACACCCGCATCCTGGCGGCGCTGCTGCACGCGGCCGGGGTGCCGTTCAGGGCGACGACGAACGGGCTCGACACGCACCCGGACGTGATCATCGCCCGCATGATCGCGGACCGGCTCGGCGTGGAGCACACCGTCATCGCGCCGCCGCAGACCGCCGCCAAGGACGCGGTGCTGGTCGAGCATCCGCTCAGCCGCGCCTGGGAGACGCTGCGCACCTGCGAGGGCATGACCTCGGCGTACGAGTCGATCGTGAGCTACCTCCCGTACGCCGGCAAGCCCACCATGTCGGGCCAGAGCGGCGAGACGCTGCGCGCGGGCAGCCTGAACCTGCTGCAGAGCGACCTCGGCGACGAGGCGTTGCGGCGGCGCATCGACACCACGTTCCGCAAGGACGCCAAGCTCTTCACCGCCGAGGCGAACGAGCACGCCCGCGCCCTGGCCGCGCCCTGGCTCGCCCGCCAGGACCGGCTGGAGGCGCTGGACCACCTCTACATCTGGTACAAGGTGGGCCGCTGGCAGGCCAGCGCCCGCGCGGGCTCGCTGCGTCGCGGCGACCCCGTCCGGCCGTTCCTGGACAATCGCGTGGTACGGGCGGCGCTGAGCCTCGACCAGAGCTGGCGACTCTCCGAAGAGGTTATTTATACGCTTATATTGCGATTAGCCCCAGAATTACGGGATGTACCGATCGAGGGAAAACCGTGGCGTTTCACCGAAGGCGCCACCCCGCCCCGCCGCCTCCTCTGGCAGTCACGCCTGCCCACCCCTCCCCCGCACCTGCCCACCGCCAAGACCGGCGGCGGCTGGAGCTGGCGGACCAGCCCCGGCCCCGCACTCACGGACCTCCTGCGCGACCAGGTGCTCGGCAGCCTCGACGCCCTGGCCCCCATCGTCGAGCCGGACGAGGTACGCGCCCTGTTCGCCGGCCCGGTCGTCGGCAAACCGGCCCTGGCCTGGCACCTCTACACCGTCAGCACGCTGCTGACCGGCCTGTATCCCGGCAAGGCGCCCGAGGACCTGCCGCGGATCACGGTCTCCAGGCCGGGCTAGTGTGCCAGCGCGGCGTTCTCCACCCGGATGCGAACCGTGAGAAGCAGCGCGTTCGCGATCGTGAACGCCAGGGCGGTCAGCCAGGCCGAGTGCACGAGGGGCAGCGCGATGCCTTCGGCGACCACGGCCACGTAGTTGGGGTGCCGCAGCAGCCGGTACGGGCCCCGGTTCACCAGCGGCAGGCCCGGCACCACCACGACCCGCGTGTTCCACCGGTGTCCCAGCGTGCGGATGCACCACCAGCGCAACCCCTGGGCGAGAACGACCACGGCGAGCATCGGCCAGCCGAGCAGCGGCACGAACGGCCTGCCGAGCAGCCACACCTCGGCCGGCGCCGCCGCCAGCAGCGCCACGTGCGCCAGCACGATCCAGGGGTAGTGCCCCGCGCCGTACTCGACGCCGCCCCTCGCCCTGGCCCAGGCCAGGTTGCGCCTGGCCACGACGAGCTCGGCCAGCCGTTCCGCCACGACCAGGCCGATGAGCAGCGCGTACGCGATCACCAGTGCAGCAACAGCAGCTCGGCGGAGAACCCCGGCCCCAGCGCCATGAGCACGGCGGGAGCCCCCGGTCTGCCCCGCGTCTCCTGGAGCACGTGCAGCACCGAGACCGACGAGAGGTTCCCGTTCTCGCGCAGCGAGCTCCAGGTCACGTCGAGCGCCTTGGCCGGCAGGCCGAGCGTCTCCACGATCTTCTCGATGACCTTGGGGCCCCCGGGATGGCAGACCCAGGTGGCGACCTGCTCGGGGGTCAGCCCGTAGTCGGCCAGGAACGCCTTGATGTCGCCGGCCAGCACCTGCTCCACGAAGCCCGTCAGGTCGGCGTCCAGCACGATGCGGAAGCCGTGGTCGCCCACCTCCCAGCCCATCAGGTGCTCGGTGCCGGGATAGAGCCTGCTGCGGGTGGCGACCACCTCGGGGCCGGGGCCGCGCCCCGTCGCCACGACGGCCGCCGCGCCGTCCCCGAACAGGCCGCTGGCCACCAGGTTCGCGATCGAGGTGTCGTCGCGCTGGATCGTCAGCGAGCACAGCTCCACGCACACCAGCACCGCCACGTGGTCGGGCCAGCCGCGCAGGTAGTCGTGCAGGCGGGAGAGCCCGGCCGCGCCGGCCGCGCAGCCCAGGCCGAACACGGGCACCCGTTTCACGTCGGGCCGCAGCCCCATTCGCTGCGCCAGCTTGGCGTCCAGCGAGGGGGTGGAGACGCCCGTGGTGGAGCAGAACAGCAGGTGGTCGACCTTCTCCGGGCACACGTCCGCCTTGTGCAGGGCGCCCGCCAGGGCCCGCTCGCCGAGCTCCAGCGCCAGCTCCACGTAGGCGTCGTTGGCGCGCGCGAAGGAGTCGAGCTTGGCGTAGTCGGCCAGCGGCAGCGCCAGGTTGCGGCCCTGCACCCCGGTGGCCTGGTGGAATCGCCTCAGCAGCTCCTCGTCGCAGTCGGTCAGCCGGGAGAACGCCTCGGTGATCTCCGCCTGCTCGTAGCGGTGATCGGGCAAAACGGTCTGCACTCCCGAAATATGCATATATCTCTCCTGCCGCGGAGAGGCTCCGGCTAACATGCGGGCATGCTGCTGCCCCCTCCCGCCCGGCCCCATCGTGTCGCTGTACTGGCGTTCGACGGGATGGCGCCGTTCGAGCTGGGCTGCGTCGTCGAGCTGTTCGGGCTGCCCAGGCCCGAGCTGGAGATCCCCTGGTACGACCTCACGGTGTGCGCCGAGACGCTCGGGCCGCTGCGCGTGGTCGGCGGGTTCACCATGGCGGCGGCGCACGGGCTGGAGGCGCTGGCCACGGCCGACACCGTGATCGTGCCCGGCGTGGCCGACGTCCGCGGGCCCGTCTCCACGGCGCTGACCGGGGCGCTGCGGGCGGCGTACGAGCGGGGCGCCCGCATGGTGTCGATCTGCTCGGGCGCGTTCGCGCTCGCGGCGGCCGGCCTCCTCGACGGCCGCCCCGCCACCACGCACTGGCGCTACGCCGGCCTGCTGCAGGAACGCTTCCCCGCCGTCCTGGTCAACCCCTCCGTCCTGTACGTGGACGACGGCGACGTGCTGACCAGCGCGGGCAGCGCCGCCGGGCTCGACCTGCTGATCCACCTCGTCCGCCGCGACCACGGCCCCGGCGTCGCCAACACCGTGGCCCGCCGCCTCGTCGTGCCGCCGCACCGGGAAGGCGGCCAGGCCCAGTTCATCCAGGCCGCCGTCACCCCGGTCGAGGACGACGACGCGGTGGCCAGGGCGATGGCCTACGCCATGGACCACCTGGCCGAGCCGATCGCCGTGGCGGACCTGGCCAGGGTGGCGCACATGGCGGAGCGCACGTTCATCAGGCGGTTCAAACGGCAGACCGGCACCAGCCCGCTGCGCTGGGTCATCTCCCAGCGGGTCGCGGCCAGCCTGCCGCTGCTGGAGGCCACGGCGGCGCCGGTGGAGGAGATCGGGGCGGCGGTCGGCTTCGAGAGCCCGGTCACCTTCCGTCACCACTTCACCCGCGCCATGCGCACCTCCCCCTCGGCCTACCGCAAGGCCTTCAGCGCCTGACCCGCCGCCCGCACCTCAAGCCCCGAGCGCCCGAGCATCCCGCCCCTCCGCCCGCACCCGCGCCCATCCCACCGCCGCGCCGCCCGAGCCGCCGCCCGCACCCGCCCCAAGCGCCCAAGCCGCCGCCCGAGCCGCCGCCCGCACCCGCCCAGGCGGCCGAGCCGCCGCCCGCGCTCGCCTCCAACGCCCGAACGGCCGTCCTGGGCGTGTGCGCTGCTCGCCCGGCACGCCTGCCCTTCTCTCCCTCGAAGACCCGCACCGAAGTACGGCGAGAAATCCTTCAGGGGGTGAGCCGCCACAGGGAGGTCACCTCGGCGGCCCTGGCCGCGTGCAGCGGGTCGTCACCGTCGAAGGCCCGCCGGTGCCGCGGCGCGACGTCCAGCCGCCCCGCCACCCGCAGCCCCGCCCGCTCGAACTCCCCCAGCAACTCCGCACGCGTCCGCAACCCCAGGTGCTCGGCCAGGTCCGACAGGATGAGCCACCCCTCACCCCCGGGCTCCAGATGCGCGCTTAGCCCGCCCAGGAACCCGCGCAACATCCGCCCGTCCGGATCGTAGACGGCGTGGTCGAGCGGCGAGAGCGGCGTGGCGGGCACCCAGGGCGGGTTGCACACGACCAGCGGCGCGCGCCCCGGCGGGAACAGGTCGGCCCGCACCACCTCAACCCGGTCGTCCAGGCCGAGGCGGGCCACGTTGTCGCCGGCGCACGCGACGGCCCGCCGGTCGAGGTCGGTGGCCACGACCCGGCGGACGCCGCGCCTGGCGAGCACGGCCGCCAGCACGCCGGTGCCGGTGCCGACGTCGAAGGCCAGCCGGTCGCCAGGCAGCGGCGCCTCGGCGACCAGGTCGACGTACTCGCCCCTGATCGGGGAGAACACGCCGTGGTGCGGGTGGACGCGGGCGCCGAGCGCCGGCACGTGCACGCCCTTCTTGCGCCACTCGTGCGCGCCGATCAGGCCGAGCAGTTCGCGGAGCGGGCCGACGGCGGGCGGCGCGTCTGCGCCGTGCACCTCGGCGCACGCCTCCCGGACGTCGGGCGCCCTGCGCAGCGGCACGACGTGCCCCTCCGCGTAGGGGACGAGCAGCATGCCGAGCGTGCGGGCGCGCTGGGACTGCGCCTGGCGGTGGCGGTGGAAGCCGCTGCCGGGCGCGGCCGGCTTGCAGCGCCGGCCCATGGCGGACAGGAGCTGCCTGGCGCCCTGGAAGTCGCCGCGCCACAGCAGCGCGGTGCCCTCGCAGGCCAGGCGGTAGGCGGTGGCGGCGGGCATGCGGTCGTCGGCGACGACGACCCGCCCGGGCGGCGGCGCGCCGAGGGCGGAGCGCCAGGCCGCCGTGCGCTCCTGCCCCGCCTCGGTCCACTGGATCATCGCCCCCTGACGGTTTCACGGACGCCGCCCCCGGGCCACCGGTTTTCGGTGAGACCCCCGTTCAGGGCAGCAGCCCGCCGCGCCACCGGCTTGCGGCAAGCCTCCGTGCGGGCTCGCCGTACGATCCCCGTTCAGGGCAGCAGTCCGCGCACCAGCGCGCGCACCCCCTTGACGTAGGTGTCGTGGGCGGTCAGCTCCCCCCATCGCGCCCCCACCTCGCTCAGCCTGGGGAACTCGGCGGCGTCCAGGTCGGCGAACACCCGCTCCCGGTAGGTGGTCCCGCCCTCCTCGCGCCGCGCGCGGGCCGCCGCCGCGGCGGAGATCTCACCGGCCGTGTAGTGCCAGATGATCCGGTACGCGTCCACCGCCTCCTCCGTCGTCAGCCCCGCGCGCACGGCGGCGTCCACGATCCGCTCGGGGTACCACAGCGCGCCCACGGAGAGCAGGTCGTCGGCCCTGAGCACGTCCACGGCCCAGGGGCGGCCCGACAGCGCGTCGTGCATGGCGACGGCGGCGGCGACCAGCCGCTCGCGCGGCTCCTCGGGCAGCTCGGGCCTGGGCGCGGTGGCGGCGTAGGCGTCGAGCAGCAGCAGGAGCAGCTCGTCCTTGTCGCGTACGTGGTGGTAGAGCGCCATGGCGGTGCTGCCGACCTCCTTGGCCAGCCGTCGCATGGTCAGCGCGGCCACGCCGTCCTCCTCGATCACCCGGTTGGCGGCGGTCACGATCTCGGCTCGGGAGATCTTCGGCGGTCGTCCTGTACGCGTCGGCATCCTGTCATGTTACTTTTTATACATGTATAAAAACTTCTGGGCCATCGCGGTGCTCGCCTTCGGGGTGGCCGTGGGGACCCTGCAGATGACCGTCGTGGTGCCGCTGCTGCCAGGGCTGCAACGCCTGCTCGGCGTCCCGCCGACCACCGCCTCCTGGGCGCTGACCGCCGGGCTGCTGTCGGGCGCGGTGTCCATCCCGCTGCTGTCGCGCCTGGGCGACATGTACGGCCGGCGCCGCGTGTCGCTGGTCTCCCTCGGCCTCCTCGTGGCCGGTTCTGCGCTCGCCGCCGCCTCCGGCACGCTGGCCACGCTGATCGTCGGCAGGGTGCTGCAGGGCGCCGCGGCCCCGCTGCTGCCGCTGGCCATGGGCCTGGCCAGGGAGGCCGTGCCCGCCCACCGGCTGCCGAGCGCGATCGGCCTGCTCAGCGCCACGATCGGCGTCGGCAGCGGCGGCGGGATGATCCTCGCGGGGCTGCTCGGCGGCGACCACCGGGCGGTGTTCTGGACGCTGACCGGGCTCGGCGTGCTGAGCTTCGCCCTGGTGGCGGCGGTGATCCGGGAGACGCCCGTACGCGCCTCCGGGCGGCCCGACCTGGCCGGGGCGGCGCTGGTCGCGGTGTGGCTGGTCTGCCTGCTGCTGGCGGTCAGCAAGGGCGCGGCCTGGGGCTGGACCTCACCGGCGACGCTCGGGCTGCTGGCCGGAGCCGTGGTGGTGGCCGGGGTGTGGGTGGCGACCGCGCGCCGCACCGCCGCGCCGCTGATCGAGATCCCCATGCTCCTGCACCGGGGGACGGTGGGGGCGACCGTGGCGTCGTTCCTGCTCGGGTTCGCCCTGTTCGCGGCCATCACCACGGTGTCGGCGGTGGCGCAGGGCCCGCTCGGGGCCTCGGTGCTGCAGGTCGGGCTCTACCTGCTGCCCACGACGGTGCTGATGCTCGTCGTCTCCGTGCTGGCGGGCCCGCTGATGCGCCGCTTCACCGCCTCCGCGCTGGTCGCGGGCGGCTCGGCGCTGGTGGCGGCGGCCATGCTGTGGCTGGCCGTGTCCAGGTCGTCGGGGGCCGACCTGTACGGGGCCGCGACCGTGCTGGGGCTGGGCGTCGGCCTCGGCTACGCGGCGCTCGGCACGATGGCCGTCGAGCACGTGGAACCGGCCAAGACGGCGGCGGCCGGCGGGATCAACTCGCTGGTCAGGATCGTCGGCAGCAGCGTGGCGGGCGCGGTGGGGGCGGCGGTGCTGTCGGGCGGCGGCGCCGGATGGAGCTTCGGGGTGGCGGCGGTGGCGGGCCTGCTGGCCGCGCTCTTCGCCGCGATCTACGGCGATCTTTCGCGCAAGGAACCGGCATGACCGACGAACGGAGACTCGTCGCCTGGGGCGACGAGCTGATCAAGCTACACGACGGCTTCCGCAGGGACCTGGCCGCGCTGCGGGAGTCCCGGCCGGCGGGGGCGGATCTGCGTACGCACTGCCTGGCGTTCTGCGACGCCCTGCACCTGCACCACGAGGGCGAGGACGGCACGCTCTTCCCCCACCTCGGCGCCGAGCACCCCGAACTGGCCGGGGCGCTGACGAGGCTGCGCGCGGAGCACCAGGTGGTGTCCCGCCTGATGAGCCGGGTCAGGGCGCTGCTCGACGCGGGCGGCGACGGGGTCAGGGCGGAGCTCGACCGGCTCGCCACCGAGCTGGAGAGCCACCTGGACTACGAGGAGGAGCAGCTCGTCCCGATCCTGAACAGGATGCTCACGCTTCCTGAGGGCGCGTAGCGCGCAGGGCGTCGAGCATGAGGTGGAAGTGGCGGCGCCACTGCCCTGGGTCTGCCTCGGCCACCCGGGAGTTGGCCATCACGAAGAACGCCAGGTCGGTCGGCCCCACGTCGGCCCGTAGAACCCCCTCCCGCTGGGCCCGCTCGACGAGCCGCTCGATCAGCCCGTTGACCTCGGCCCCCGCGTCGAGGTGGGAGTGGCAGGCCAGCTCGGTGAAGGCCCGGTCGCGCGCCTGCAGCTCGCACGTCCGCTCCAGGAAGCCGACCAGCCCCTCCCAGGCGTCCGGGGCGGCGAGGGACTCCTTGGCCAGCTCGGTCCAGGCCGTCACCTTCTCCTGGAGGATGGCGTCGATCAGGGCGCCGCGCTCGGGAAAGTGCGGGCCGGGCTGCCGAAGGGCTGGGGCTACGGGCGGGCGGCCGGGTTGGGGCCGAGGTCCAGGGTCGCGTAGGCGTCGTGGACCCACTCCGTCAGGACCGGCCGCGTCCCCGCCGGGTCGATGATGTCCTCCACCAGGAACGCCTCCGCCGTCCTGAACGGCGACCTGACCGCCTCCAGCCGCTCCGCGATCTCGGCCTTCAGCGCGGCCGCCTCCTCCCCCGCCTCCGCCAGCATGCGCTTGAACGCCACCTCCAGCCCGCCCTCGATCGGCAGCGACCCCCAGTCGCCCGACGGCCAGGCCACGCGCAGGCTGTAGCGGGAGTGGGGCCGGTGGGCGGCGCCGGCGACGCCGAAGACGCGGCGGACGAGGACGGAGGCCCACGGCACCGTCGACTGGTAGACGGCGGCCAGCGCGCGGGCGCCCCGCCGGATCGTGCCGGCCCGCTCGGCGGCCGTGCCGATGACGAAGCCCGGCTGGTCGACCAGGTGCACGACCGGCAGGTGGAACGTCTCGGCCAGGTCGACGAAGCGGGCCGTCTTGTCGGCCCCGGCCGCCGTCATGCCGCCGCCGTACACGCGCGGGTCGGAGGCCAGGACCGCCACGGGCCGGCCGTCGAGCCGCGCCAGCGCGGTGATGATCGAGGGCGCGAACCTGCGCCCCAGCTCCAGCACCGAGCCGGTGTCGAAGACCAGGTCCAGGACGCGCCGCATGTCGTACGGCCGGCGGCGGTCCCTGGGGACGATCTCGCGCAACTCGGGCGCGGCCCGGCCGGCGTCGTCGGCGGGGTCCGCGAGCACGGGCGGCGGCTGCCAGGCGCTCTGCGGCAGGTACGCCAGCACCTTCCTGGCCAGCTCGAACGCCTCCGCCTCCGACCCCGCCACCAGATCGACCGTGCCCGCCGCCGACACGGCGCGCCAGCCGCCCAGCTCCTCCTTGGTGACGCTCTCGCCCATCCCCGCCTCCACCACGGCGGGCCCCGCGATGAACACCTGCGAGAGCTCCTTCACCATGATCGACACGTGCGAGGTGACGAGCCTGGCGGCGCCGAGCCCGGCGACGGGGCCGAGGGCCAGCGCGATCACCGGGACCCTGCCCAGGTTGGCCACCACCTGGTCCCAGCCGGGGTTGTAGGGCACGTACGTGCGCCCGTGGTCCTCCAGTTGCTTGACGCTCCCGCCGCCCCCGGTGCCGTCGATGAGCCGGACGAGCGGCACCCGCAGCTCGCCGGCCATGCGCTCGGCGAGGATCTGCTTCTCATGGATGGCGGCGTCGGCGGCGCCGCCGCGCACGGTGAAGTCGTCGCCGGCCACGACGATCCGGCGGCCGTCCACGCGGGCGCGGCCGATGATGACGTTCGACGGGGTGAAGCCGCCGTCGGTGGCGCGCCCGGCGAGCGCGCCGATCTCCTGCCAGGAGTCGGTGAGGGCGGCGAGCCGCTCACGGATGGTGAGGCGGCCCGTGGCGTGCTGGCGGGCGACCCGTTCCGCGCCTCCCATGCGCTCGGCCAGCTCCCTGCGGCGCTCCAGCTCGGCGAGTTCGGGGTCCCACACGACGCGCTCCTCCCAAGCGGACGTACCGGCTGGTCGGTACGTTAGCTGATCAGAGCGTGTAGTCGAAGGTGTAGGAGTGACCTCCGTCGGGGCCGATGACGATGTCCATCTCGCCTCTGAGCCCGCGCAGCTCGCCCGTCCCGGAGTCGGCCACGACCCTGATGCGCAGCGTCTGCTCCCCGTTGTCGCTGGTGGCGTCGTGCTGGACGACGAAGCTGCCCGAGCGCCCTTCCAGGGTGCCCTCGATGCGCTCCAGCGCGACGTACGAGCGCGACTCGTCCACCGGCGTGGTGGCGATCAGCATGGTGACGAGGCTGGTGCCGGTCAGGTCGCCGGAGAAGGTCTTGGTGAGCGTCACCACGCCCAGGGTGACGCCGTCGCGGTCGTCGTACGACGGTTGCGGCGTCCAGTCGGCGGTCTCGAAGGTGCCCTTTGCGGTCATGGCACTCATCCTGCCGGGCGTACCTGTCAGAACCTGTCAGGTTCCGGCGAGCCGTTCCACGACGGGCGCGAAGTTGTCCATGAACTGGGCGTTCACCGACACGTACGAGACCCCGAGATGATCGCGCCGCCGCCGCAGCGTGTCGGTCATCTCCGTCACCGTGCCGGTGAGGATGCCGGTGCCGATGCGGCCGAAGCGCCGCAGCGCCCATTCGGGCGGCTCGGACCCGGCGCAGACCAGGTTCATGGCCAGCTCCAGGTCGTGGAAGCGGTCTCCGGCCAGCTCGTACAGCTCGTCGAGCTTGGCCGCGACCTGCTCCTCCGTGTAGTGCGGCGGCACGCCGAGCGCGACGGTGTCGGCCTTGCGCGCGGCCAGCCGCAGCAGCCTGGTGCCCGAGGCGGCGACCAGGATCCTGACGTCCTGGACGGCGTCGATGGTGTCGGAGAGCCGCTCGATGCGCTGGCCGGGCGTGCCGAAGCGCACGCCGAGCGCCGCCGCGTCGCTCTCGGCGTCGGGCCGCCCGGCGCCCAGGCCCAGCTCGAACCGGCCGCCGGTGAGCTGGTGCAGGGTGGCGCTCTCCCAGGCGACGGCTCGCGGCGTGCGGTTGGGGACGCTGAGCACGTACGTGCCGACGCGCAGCGTGGTGGTGGCCGTGGCCGCCACCGCGGCGGCCGTGAACGGCGAGAACGTGCCGAGCGTGTCGGGCACGAGCAGGGTCGAGTAGCCCAGGCCCTCCGCCCGGCGGGCCAGGCCGGTCCACGCGGCGGCGTCGGGGGCCTGCCCGGCCACCGTGCCGAATCTGAACGGGTGATCGGTCATGCCCCATACGATGGCCGACGGGGTGGGGGTGTGACATCGTCCCCCGGACCGGTGACCCGCTACATCCGGGGGCGCATGCCCTCGGCCGGGTGCTACTCCCCCAGCAGTACGCGGGTGAAGTCGTTGCCGAACTTGCTGGCCGGGTCGAGCCGGCGGGCCAGCTCGCGGAAGTCGGCGGGGCACTCGGGCCAGCGGGTGAACAGCTTGCCCCAGTGCGGGATCGGCTCGAACGGCGCCAGCGTCTCCTCCACCAGCTCCAGCACCGGCATGACGGCGGCGACGTCCTTGACCCAGGTGAAGTGCACGCCGATGCTCTCGCGGCCGTTGAAGGGGCTCAGCCACAGGTCGTCGGCGGCGATCGAGCGCACCTCCGAGATCTGCAGCACGGGCCGGATGCGATCGCCGATCGCGAACAGCGCGCGCAGCGCCTCGACCGCGTGCCGCCGGGGCAGCAGCAGCTCCGACTGCAGCTCGTCGCCGGCGCCGCTGGGCGGGTAGTCGGCGCGGAAGTGCGGCAGCCGCTCGTACCAGGCGCCGGGCACGCCGAGCTGGCCCGTGCAACTGTCGGCGGGCATGCTGGGCAGCGGGTGCCGGGGGGCGTCGGCGGGGGTGGTGCCGTACCAGTCGGGGTCGGTCAGCTCGTCGGAGCACTTCAGCCAGACGCGGGTGTCGCGGTAGTCGGTGAAGAGGCTGACGCTGTAGCCGCTGGACATGATGTCGTCGAAGTGTTCGAGCGCGTCCTGGCTCAGGCCCTCGCGGACGTATTGGCGCAGCTCGAAGGCGGGTACGAGGTCGAGCGTGAGCGAGGTGACGACGCCGAGGGCGCCGACCGACACCACGGCGCCGGGGAAGTCGGCGTCGCCGCGCGCGAGCGACAGCACCGACCCGTCGGCGGTGACCAGCTCGATGCCGGACACGGCGGCGGCCAGGCCGCGCACGGCGTCGCCCGAGCCGTGCGTGCCGGTCGCGACGGAGCCGCCGACGGAGATGTGCGGCAGCGAGGCCAGGTTGGCCAGCGCGAACCCGGCCTGGTGCAACTGCGGCGCGAGCGTCGCGTACGTCGTGCGCGCCCCGACCCGCGCGGTGGCCGCGGCGCTGTCGATCTCCACCTGGCCGGGCATCCGGTCCAGCACCACGAGATCGCCGGTGGTGTCGGCGACGTGGTTGAAGGAGTGCCCGCTGCCGAGGGCCCGCACGCGGGCGCTGGCCGCGACGAGCCGCTGCAGCTCGTCGAGAGAGGTCGGATGGTGCACATCTTTTGCGTGGAATGTGGTGTTTCCAGCCCAATTGCTCAGCGTCACGGCCTTACCTTCCCACAGCTTCACCTTGTCAGCCCGCCCGGGTGCCGCTAGTTTCAGGTGCCGCCGACCGGAGGTGTGCCGTGCTTGTCCTGTCCGAGGTTGTGGGCCTCGTCACGCTCGTGCTGTGGCTGTACTGCCTGTTCGACGTGCTCACCACGCCCGACGTGGCCTGCCGGAACCTGCCGAAGATCGCCTGGGTGCTGATCGTGCTGCTGTTCCCGCTGATCGGGTCGGTCGCCTGGCTGGTGGCGGGCCGCCCCGAGCGGGCCGTGGCCCCGGCCACGCCGAGCGCCTTCCCCGAGTACGACCGCCCCGGCCGCTTCGCCGCCACCAACCCCGATGACGACGAGGAGTTCCTGCGCCGCTGCCGCGAACGCGCAGAGGAGCAGCGCAGGAACGCCCCGCGCAAGCCGGCCGACGAAGCCTGACCACCTCGCCGCCCGGGAAGCCGAAGCACGGCACCACCGCCGCCGCCGTCCTCCCACCCGAAGGAGGGAGGACGGCGGCGGCGCGCGTCAGAAGCCCTGAGCCAGGCGGTAGTACGCCTGGTTCCAGCGCAGCTCCTTGGCGAACCGCTCGGTCGTGGTGCCGGCGTCGATGACGACCAGCTCCACCCCCAGCATCTCGGCCAGGTCCACCAACTCCTCACGACCCACGGCCTTGGACAGCACGGTGTGGTGCGGAGCCCCGGCGGTGAGCCACGACTCGGTGGAGGTGCGCAGGTTCGGCCGCGGCTGCCACACGGCGCGGGCCACCGGCAGCTTGGGCAGCGGCTGCGGCGGCGTCACCACGTCGATCTCGTTGGCCACCAGGCGGAACCGGTCGCCCATGTCGGCCAGGCCGATCACGATGCCGGGGCCCGGCTCGGCGTCGAACACGAGCCGGACCGGGTCCTCACGTCCGCCGATGCCCAGCGGGTGGATCTCGCACGACGGCGTGCCGGCCGCGATGGACGGGCAGACCTCCAGCATGTGCGCGCCCAGGATCAGCTCGTTGCCGGGCGTCAGGTCGTAGGTGTAGTCCTCCATGAAGGACGTGCCACCGGGCGTCATGGCCTTGAGGGTGCGCAGCAGGACCGAGGTCTTCCAGTCGCCCTCGCCGCCGAAGCCGTACCCGTCGGCCATAAGCCGCTGCACGGCCAGGCCGGGGAGCTGGCGCAGGCCGCCGAGGTCCTCGAAGTTGGTGGTGAACGCCCTGAACCCGCCGGCCTCCAGGAAGCCGCGCAGGCCCAGCTCGATCCTGGCGGCGTAGCGCAGCGACTCGTTGCGCTCGCCGAGCAGCTCGGGCGCCACGGTGTACTGCTCGGCGTACTCCTTGACCAGCGCCGTCACGTCGGCGTCGGAGGCCGCGTCCACGGCCTCGACCAGGTCGTTGACGCCGTAGGTGTTGACCGAGACGCCGAAGCGGAGCTGCGCCTCGACCTTGTCGCCCTCGGTGACCGCCACGTCGCGCATGTTGTCGCCGAAGCGGGCCAGCTTGAGTGTGCGCACCTCGGCCAGGCCCTTGGCGGCGCGCAGCCAGGACAGGACGCGCTCGCCCACGGCTGGGTCACTGACGTGCCCTGCCACGGTCTTGCGCGGCACGCCGAGCCTGGTCTGGATGTGCCCGAACTCGCGGTCGCCGTGCGCGGCCTGGTTCAGGTTCATGAAGTCCATGTCGATGGTGGCCCACGGCAGCTCGACGTTGGCCTGCGTGTGCAGGTGCAGCAGCGGCTTGCGCAGCGCGTCGAGCCCGGCGATCCACATCTTGGCCGGGGAGAACGTGTGCATCCACGCGATCACGCCGGCGCAGGAATCGTCGGCGTTGGCCTCCAGCATGATCCGCCGGATGGCGGCCGCGTCGGTCAGGACGGGCTTCCACTCCACCGGCATGGGGAGCTGCTCGGCGATCCGCTGGGACTGCTCGGCCACCTGACGCAGCGTGTCCTCGCCGTAGAGTCCCTGACTGCCGGTCAGAAACCAGATGTTCAACGCGGGCTCCTCTGTCCGTAGACGTTCTGATAGCGGTCGTACAGGCGGTCGATGTCGTCCTGCGCGATGGGCAGCGGGTCGCCGAGCTGGCGGGCCACGTGCACCGTACGCGCCACGTCCTCGCACATCACGGCGGCCTTCACCGCGGCCTTGGCGTCCTTGCCGATGCTGAACACCCCGTGGTTCTGCATGAGGACGGCCTTGGAGCGGTGGCCCTTGAGCGTCTCAACGATGCCCTGGCCGATCGAGTCGTCGCCGATCAGCGCGAACGGCCCGACAGGGATCTCGCCGCCGAACTCGTCGGCCATCGCGGTCAGCACGCACGGGATGGCCTCGCCGCGGGCGGCCCAGGCGGAGGCGTAGGTGGAGTGGGTGTGCACGACGCCGCCCACCTCGGGCATGTTGCGGTAGACGTAGGCGTGCGCGGCGGTGTCGCTGGACGGCGAGTGCTCGCCTTCCAGGAGGTTGCCGTCGAGGTCGCACACGACCATGTTCTCCGGCGTCAGCTCGTCGTAGGAGACCCCTGAGGGCTTGATGACGAACAGGTCCTCGCCGGGCACGCGGCCGGAGACGTTGCCCGCCGTCCAGACCACCAGGTTGTAGCGGACCAGCTCGGCGTGCAGGTCCGCGACGGTCTTCCGCAAGTCCATCACGCTTGTGCCTCGTTCCTGATCGCACGCAGCGCGTGCAGCATCTGTCCGTCTCCGAAGAAGTCGTGGAGCCTGCGGTACTCGGCGTAGAGCCGGTCGTAGGCGTCGGCGCGTGCCTCGTCGGGCACGTACGCGTTCTCGGTGCGCTTGCCCATGGCCGCGGCGGCCTCCTCGATGGAGGCGTACTCGCCGGCGGCGACGGCCGCGTGGATGGCCGAGCCGAGCGCGGGGCCCTGGTCGGAGGCGATGATCGACAGGGGGCGGCGCAGCACGTCGGAGTAGACCTGCATGAGGAAGCGGTTCTTCAGCAGGCCGCCGGCGACGATGAACTCCTCGACCGGCACGCCCGACTTCTCGAACGTCTCGACGATCATGCGGGCGCCGAACGCGGTGGACTCGATGAGCGCGCGGTAGACGTCCTCGGGCTTGGTGGCCAGGGTCTGGCCGATGATCACGCCGGAGAGGTTGTGGTCCACCAGCACCGAGCGGTTGCCGCCGAACCAGTCGAGGGCGACCAGCCCGTGCTGGCCCACGGCCTGCTTCTCGGCCAGCTCGGTCAGGCGCTCGTGCCCGTCGGTGCCGAAGTTGTCGACGAACCAGGCGAAGATGTCGCCCACGGCCGACTGCCCTGCCTCGTAGCCCCACAGGCCTGGCACGATGCCGTCGCGGACGACGCCGCACATGCCGGGCACCTCGGCGAGCTGGTCGCTGGGCATGATGTGGCAGGTGGAGGTGCCCATGATGGCCACCATCTGGCCGGGCCGCACGGCGTCCGCGGCGGCGGCGGTGACGTGCGCGTCCACGTTGCCGACGGCCACGGCGGCGCCCTCGGGGATGCCCGTCCACTCGGCCGCGCGCGCGGTCAGTCGCCCGGCCAGGCCGCCCAGCGGCGCCAGCGTGACGTCGCCGACCTTGTCGCCGACCTCGCCGGTGGCCAGCTTGCCGGCGAACCCGGCGAAGCCGGGGTTCAGCTCGGCCAGGTACTCCTCCGACGGGTAGGCGCCGTCCTGGAAGACGCCCTTGTAGCCGACCGTGCAGATGTTGCGGCTCTCGACGCCGGTGAGCTGCCAGATGATCCAGTCGGCGGCCTCGATCCAGCGCTCCGCCCTGGCGTAGACCTCGGGGGCCTCCTCCAGGACCTGGAGGCCCTTGGCGAACTCCCACTCCGAGGAGATCTTGCCGCCGTAGCGCGGCAGCCAGCTCTCGCCCCTGCGCGCGGCCAGCTCGTTGATCCGGTCGGCGTGCGGCTGGGCGGCGTGGTGCTTCCACAGCTTGGGCCAGGCGTGCGGCTCGGCCGGCGTCTCGAAGCACAGCGGAGTGCCGTCGGCCGTGGCCGGCAGGACGGTGCAGGCGGTGAAGTCGGTGCCGATGCCGATGATCTCCCCGGCGGGCACCCCGGCGGCGGCGATCGCCTGGGGCACGGCGATCCGCATCACGTCGATCCAGTCCTGCGGCGACTGCAGCGCCCAGTCCGGCCCCAGGCGCACCTCGGTGCCCGGCAGGGTGTGCTCGATGACGCGGTGCTCGTACTCGTGGACAGCGCTGCCCAGCTCAGCGCCGTCACTCACCCGTACGACGACGGCACGCCCTGAGAGCGTGCCGAAGTCCACTCCTACGACGTATTTGTTAGCGCTCACATTGAACTCCAGGGATTGTCGGGGGCATGCTCATCATCTACCGGATGGGCGCCGTACTCGACCTGACGACGAAGCTGGGACGCACGACCAGCCGCTCGTACGCGGCGTAGCCGAGGTCGATCTGCCGCAGCAGCACCTCGATGCAGTGCCGGCCCACCACGTCGAAGTCCTGCCTGACCGTGGTCAGCGGCGGGGAGAAGAACTCCGACTCGGGGATGTCGTCGAAGCCGACCACGCTGATCTGGTGGGGCACCCGCACGCCCTTCTCCGACAGGGCGCGCAGCACGCCCAGCGCCATCTGGTCGTTGGCCGCGAAGACGGCCGTGACGCCGTCCATCGCGGCCAGGCTCTTGCCCGCCTCGTAGCCGGCGCGCGGGCTCCAGTCGCCGGCCAGCGGCTCCGGCACCGGACGGCCCGCCTCCTCCAGCGCGGCGCGCCAGCCTTCGAGCCTGCCCTCGGTCTCCATCCAGTCGTGCGGTCCGCTGACGTGCCAGACCGTCTCGTGGCCCTGGTCGAGCAGGTGCCGCGTGGCCAGCTTGGCGCCTTCCATCTGGTCGATGCACACCACCGAGACGTCGGCCCTGTGCGTGCCCTCGACCGCCACCGCGGGCAGGCCGGTCGGCAGCGTCTCCAGGGCGCGGGCGGCCGAGCGTTGCGGGGCGACCACCACGACGCCGTCCACGCCCTGCTCGGCCAGGTACTCGATGGCGTCGCGCACGGTGTCGGCGTCGATCGACTTCAGGCTGACGATGCTGACGAAGTAACCCGCGGTCCTGGCCGCCTGCTCGATGCCGTAGATGGTGCTGGCCGGACCATACAGCGTGGTGTCGAAGCTCACCACGCCGAGGGTCCTCGAACGCTTGGTGACCAGGGCGCGGGCCACGAGGTTGCGCCGGTAGCCCAGCCGGGTGATCGCCGCCTCCACCCGGGCGCGGGTGTCGGCCCGCACGTTGGGATGGTCGTTGAGCACCCGGGAGACCGTCTGATGCGACACGCCCGCCTCCTTGGCCACGTCGGCCATGACCGGCAGTCGGCGCTTCGGTGTCGTCACGGTCTCTCCTTTCCGCTGGGCTCCGGGGATCTTACTAGCGAGCGGCCCCGGCCCGGCGCTTCGTCCACACGTCGAACGCGACCGCCGCCAGGAGCACGATGCCCTTGACGAGCATGACCCGCTCGCTCGGGGAGCCGATCAGGGACATGCCGTTGTTGATCACAGCCATGATCAGACCGCCGGTGATGGCGCCCACGACCTTGCCGACGCCGCCCTGAACGGCCGCGCCGCCGATGAAGGCCGCCGCGATGGCGTCCAGCTCGAAGCTGTTGCCCGCGGTGGGGCCCGCCTGGTTGAGCCGGCCGGCGAAGATGATGCCGGCGATGGCCGACAGCACGCCCATGTTGACGAAGATCCAGAAGACGACCGACTTGACCTTCACGCCGGACATGACGGCCGCCTGGAGGTTGCCGCCGATGGCGTAGATCTGCCGGCCGAAGACCGTGCGGTTGGCCATCAGGGAGTAGCCGAGCACCAGGACCGCCAGCAGGACCAGCACCCACGGGAGGTTCTTGAACCTGGCGAGCTGCACCACCAGGAACAGGATGATCGCGGCGCCCGCCACCATCTTCAGCACGAACATCGCCATCGGCTCGACCGCCTGGCCGTAACCCCTGCGGGCGTTCCTGGTGCGCAACGCCGAGGTGAGCATGCCGGCGATCGCGACCGCGCCGATCAGCAGGCTGAACAGGTCGGCGCCGCCGAGCGCGCCGAGGCCGACGTTGCCGAGGTAGCCGTCGGTGAAGCCGTTGGCCAGCGTACGGACCTGGTCGGGGAACGGGCCGATGCCCTGGTTGCCCAGGACGGTCATCGTCAGCGCCCGGAACAGCAGCATGCCGGCCAGGGTCACGATGAAGGCCGGGATGCCGAAGTAGGCGATCCAGTAGCCCTGCCAGGCTCCGATGAGCGCGCCGGCCACCAGCGTGGCCGCCAGGGCCAGCGGCCACGGCCAGCCCATGTTCACCATGAGCACCGCCGCCAGCGCTCCCGTGACCGCCACCACCGAGCCGACCGACAGGTCGATGTGCCCGGCGATGATGATCAGGATCATCCCGATCGCGAGGATCAGGACGTAGGAGTTCTGGACGATGATGTTCGAGATGTTCTGCGGCGTGAGCAGCGCGCCGTCGGTCAGAATCGAGAACAGCACGATGATCGCCGCGAAGGCGATGTAGATGCCGCTGGATCGCAGGTTGAGCGACATTCCGCCGAACGACACCCGGCCCGGCTGCCGCGGCCCTCCCCCGTCGCCCGCGGTGCCGACCTTGACGTCGGCGGGCGTTACGCTGCTCATCAGAGCTACTCCTGTCCCTTGGTCATGAGGTGCATGAGGCTTTCCTGGGTGGCCTCCTGGCGGGGAACCTCGCCGGTGATGCGACCTTCAGAGAGTGTGTAGATGCGGTCGCACAGGCCAAGCAGCTCAGGCAACTCGGAAGAGATCACCAGCACGGCCTTGCCCTCGTCGGCCAGGCGGTTGATGATCGTGTAGATCTCGTACTTGGCGCCGACGTCGATGCCGCGGGTGGGCTCGTCGAGGATGAGCACGTCCGGCTCGGTCATGATCCACTTGGACAGCACGACCTTCTGCTGGTTGCCGCCCGAGAGCTGGCCCACGACGCTGTTGACGCTGGGCGCCTTGATGTTCATGCTCTTGTGGAACTCTTCGGCGACCCGGTATTCCTCGTTCTCGTTCACCCAGCCGCGCTTGGCCAGGCCCTGGAGCCCCGCCGCGCTGATGTTGGTCTTGATGTCCTGGATGAGGTTGAGCCCGTACCGCTTGCGGTCCTCGGAGGCGTAGGCGATGCCGTGGTGGATCGCGTCCTGGACGTTGCGGATCTCGATCGGCTTGCCGTCCTTGAAGACCTTGCCGGAGATGCGCACCCCGTACGTGCGCCCGAACAGGCTCATCGCCAGCTCGGTGCGCCCGGCGCCCATCAGCCCGGCCAGGCCGACGATCTCCCCGCGCCGCAGCATGAGCGCGGCCCCGTCCACGATCTTGCGGTCGGGCTGGCTGGGGCTGTAGACCGTCCAGTCCTCGATGCGCAGCGCCTCCTCGCCGATCGTCGGCTCGTGCGGCGGGTAGCGGTTGTCGAGGGCGCGGCCGACCATGCCGGCGATGATGCGGTCCTCGCTGACGTGGTCGCCGACCATGTCCAGCGTCTCGATCGTGCGGCCGTCACGGATGATCGTGACGGAGTCGGCGATCGCGGTCACCTCGTTGAGCTTGTGCGAGATGATCACGCAGGTGATGCCCTCGTCGCGCAGCCCGCGCAGCAGGTCGAGCAGGTGAGCGGAGTCGTCGTCGTTGAGCGCCGCGGTGGGCTCGTCGAGGATGAGCAGCTTCACCTCCTTCGACAGCGCCTTGGCGATCTCGACGAGCTGCTGCTTGCCCACCCCGATGTCGGAGATGGTCGTCGTCGGGTTCTCGCGCAGGCCGACGCGCTTCATCAGCTCGCCGGCCTCGTAGTTGGTGCGGTTCCAGTCGATGACGCCGCGCTTGGCGCGTTCGTTGCCGAGGAAGATGTTCTCCGCGATCGACAGCTGAGGGCTCAGCGCCAGTTCCTGATGGATGATCACGATGCCGGCGTGCTCGCTGTCGCGGATGCCGCCGAACTCGCAGCGCTTGCCCTCGAAGAAGATCTCGCCCTCGTAGTCGCCGTGCGGGTAGACCCCGGACAGCACCTTCATCAGCGTCGACTTGCCGGCGCCGTTCTCGCCGCAGATGGCGTGGATCTCGCCGTTCTTCACCGACAGGTTGACGTCCTGCAGCGCCTTGACGCCGGGGAACGTCTTGGTGATCCCGCTCATCCGCAAGATGTGCTCGGTCATATCCCCTCGCTCAGGAAAAGCCCCGGGGACCGGGTCCCCGGGGCTGAACCCCTACTTGAGCTGGTCCTCGGTGTAGTAGTTGCCGCCGATGATGACGTCCTTGTAGTTCGTCTTGTCGACGATCACCGGGTCGAGCAGGTACGAGGGCACGACCTTGTTGCCGTTGTCGTAGTCCTTGGTGTTGTTCACCTCGGGCTGGCCGCCCTTGAGCACGGCGTCGGCCATCTTCACCGTCTGCTCGGCGAGCTTGCGGGTGTCCTTGAAGATCGTGGAGTACTGCTCGTCGGCCACGATCGACTTGACCGACTGCAGCTCGGCGTCCTGACCGGTGACGATCGGGTACGGCTTGCTGTAGCCGGAGCTCTTCAGCGCCGACAGGATGCCGATGGACAGGCCGTCGTAGGGGGACAGGACACCGTCGACCTTGGTGCTACCGGTGTAGGTCTTGGTGATGATGTCCTCCATGCGCTTCTGCGCCGTGGCGGGGTCCCACCGGAGGATGGCGGCCTGCTTGAAGTCGGTCTGGCCGCTGGCGATCTTCAGGGTGCCGTCGTCGATCTTCGGCTGAAGCACCGACATGGCGCCGTTCCAGAAGAACGTGGCGTTGTTGTCGTCGGGCGAGCCGCCGAACAGCTCGACGTTGAAGGGGCCCTTCTTGCCGTCCTCGACGCCGAGGCCCTTGAGCAGCGAGGTCGCCTGCTGCACGCCGACCTTGAAGTTGTCGAAGGTGGCGTAGTAGTCGACGTTCGGGCTGTTGCGGATCAGCCGGTCGTAGGCGATGACCGGGATCTTCGCGTCGGCGGCCTGCTGGAGCTGCGAGGTGATCGCCGTGCCGTCGATCGAGGCGATGATCAGGAGCTTGGCGCCCTTGGTGATCTGGTTCTCGATCTGGTTGGCCTGCGTCGGGATGTCGTTCTCGGCGTACTGGAGGTCGACCTTGTAGCCGAGCTGCTCGAGCTGCTTCTTGACGTTGTCGCCGTCGTGGATCCAGCGCTCGGAGGACTTGGTGGGCATGGTGACGCCGATCAGGGCGCCCGCGTTACCTGCGGCCGCGGAGGCGGAGGCCTCCTGGTCCACGGTCTTCGTGCTCGAGCCACAGGCCGTCATGGTCGCGGCGAGCGCGATGGCGGACACCACGCCCCCGATTCGTCCCAACCTCATGTGCATCCCTTTCCATGGGGGTCGCGGCAGACGCAGGACGCGGCGGCTGCCGGTGAGAAGTGTGGAATTCGATCACAGAACGTGACGAATCAGAACAAAGTTCGCACTCGTTTCCGCTGATTGTTATCGCTAACAAAGACTATGTCAACGCTCGGACATAACCTCACAGAAACTTTCAGGTAACTTTCACGCAGGTCAGCGGCGTGTGCGGGCCGAGAACAGGCGCTGCAGCAGGATGAAGACGAAGAGCAACATTCCGATGAAGATCTTGGTCCACCACGACGACAGCGTCCCTTCGAAACTGATGATCGTCTGAATCAGCCCCAGCACGAGCACCCCGAGCACGGTCCCCAGCAGGAAGCCGCTGCCGCCGGTCAGCAGCGTCCCGCCGATGACCACCGCGGCGATCGCGTCCAGCTCCATGCCCACGGCGTGCAGGCCATAACCGGAGAGCATGTAGAACGACAGCAGGACACCGCCCAGCGCAGAGCAGAACCCGCTGATCGTGTAGACGGTGATCTTCGTCCGCGCCACGGGCAGGCCCATCAGCAGCGCCGACTGCTCGCTGCCGCCCGTCGCGTAGACCGAGCGGCCGAAGCGGGTGTAGTGCAGCACGTACGTGGCCACGATGACCACCACCACGGCGATGATCACGCTCGGTGAGATCCACAGATCCGCGAACAGGTCGATCCTGGTCTGCGCGAACGCCGTGAACGTGGCGTCCTCGATCGGGATCGAGTCCGTGCCGATCGTGTAACACAGCCCCCGCGCCAGGAACATGCCCGCCAGCGTCACGATGAACGGCTGGATGTCGAAGGCGTGCACGATGTAGCCCATCACCAGCCCCAGGCCCGACCCGATGAGCAGCACCAGCGGCACCACCAGGTACGGCGGCCACCCCGGCCCCGCCATCAGGCTGGCCGAGATCATCGTGGACAGCGCCACCACCGAGCCCACCGACAGGTCGATGCCCCCGGTGAGGATCACGAACGTCATCCCGACCGCCACCACCAGCAGGAAGGCGTTGTCGATGAAGACGTTCAGCAGCACCTGCCCGCTGGCGAACCCCTCGTAGCGGATCCCGCCCGCCACGAACATGGCCGCCAGCAGGCACCCGGTCACCAGGACGGGCAGGTACTTGGCCGGGACCGAGGCCCTGCCGAGCGTCAGCGTGGTCACGCGGTGACCCTCACCTTCTCCTCAGGGGCGGGGCTGGGTGGCGCCGACCGCCCGCGCCCGCCGAACACCTTCGCCCGGAAGGACGGCGACTGGATGAGGCAGACCGCGGTCACGACCAGCGCCTTGAACAGCAGCGTCGTCTCCGGCGGCACGCCGATGGAGTAGATCGTCGTGGTCAGCGTCTGGATGATGAGCGCGCCCAGCACGGTGCCGCCCAGCGAGAACCGGCCGCCCGCCAGCGAGGTGCCGCCGATCACCACGGCCAGGATCGCGTCCAGCTCGATCCACAGGCCGGCGTTGTTGCCGTCGGCGCTGGACACGTTCGAGCTGATCATCAGCCCGGCCACGCCCGCGCACAGGGCGACGAACGCGTAGACCATGATGATGATCCCGCGCGCCCTGATCCCCGCCAGCCTGCTGGCCTCGGCGTTGCCGCCGACCGACTCGATCAGCATGCCCAGCGCCAGCCGCCTGGTCAGGAACGTGGTGATCGCGAACACCGCGATCACGATGAGGATGCCGAACGGCACCGTCAGCCAGTAGCCGCCGCCGATCACCTTGTACGCCGGGCTGTTGACCGTGATGATCTGCCCGTCGGTGATGAGCTGGGCCAGGCCGCGCCCCGCCACCATGAGGATGAGCGTGGCGATGATCGGCTGGATGCCGACGACCGCGACCAGGAACCCGTTCCACAGCCCCAGCACCAGGCAGAGCGCGAGCGCCAGCGCCACGGCGGTGAACACGCTCGCGTCCTGGCTGATCTGCAGGCAGGCCAGCGCGCCCGAGATCGCCACCACCGAGCCGACCGACAGGTCGATGCCGCCGGTCGCGATGACCAGCGTCATGCCCAGCGAGACCAGGATCAGCGGGGCGCCGAAGCGCAGGATGTCGATCAGGCTGCCGTACAGGTGGCCGTCCTTGACCTCGATCGAGAAGAAGCTGGGCGTGAAGAACACGTTCAGCGCCAGCAGCAGGGCCAGGACGACCAGCGGCCACAGCAGACGTCTCATGAGGCCCGCCCTCCGCTCGCGATGGTCTCCAGCAGCACGTCACTGGTGAGCTGCGCGTCGTTGGGCAGCTCGGCCACCAGCCGCCGGTCCCGCAGCACCTCCACCTTGTGGCTGAGCCGCAGCACCTCCTCCAGCTCGGCGGAGATGAACAGCACCGCCATCCCGCCGTCCGACAGCTCGGCCACCAGCCGCTGGATCTCGGTCTTGGCGCCGACGTCGATGCCCCGGGTGGGCTCGTCCAGGATGAGCAGCCTGGGCTCCAGGATCAGCCACCTGGCCAGCAGCACCTTCTGCTGGTTGCCGCCGCTGAGGTTGCGCACCAGGTGCTCGGGGTTGGGCGGGCTGATCTTCAGGGCCTTGACGTACCTGCCGACCAGCTCGTCCTGCTGCTCGCGCGGCACCGGCCTGGTCCAGCCCCTGGTGGCCTGGAGGGCCAGGATGATGTTCTCGCGCACGGTCAGGTCGGGGATGAGCCCGTCGGCCTTGCGGTTCTCCGAGCAGAACGCGATCTTGTGGGTCATGGCCGCGCGCGGCGTGCGCAGCGACTCCACCGACCCGCCGATCGTGAGCTCGCCCGCGGTCGCGTGGTCGGCGCCGAACAGCAGCCTGGCGATCTCCGTACGCCCGGAGCCGAGCAGCCCCGCCAGGCCCACGACCTCGCCCTCGTGAATGGTCAGGCTGAACGGCTCGATCGCCCCCGCCCTGCCCAGCATGCGCGCCTGGACCAGCGGCCGGTCGAACACCTTGGCCTCGCCGTGCAGCCGCTCCAGCGCGGCCAGCTCCTTGCCGATCATCTTGGCGACCAGCTCGACCTGTGGCAGCTCCGCCGTCAGGTACTCGCCGACGAGCCGGCCGTTGCGCAGGATCGTCATCCGGTCGGAGATCTCGTAGACCTGGTCGAGGAAGTGGGAGACGAAGAGGATGGCGATGCCCTCCTCCTTCAGCCGCCGCATCACCCTGAAGAGCTGCCGCACCTCGTCGGCGTCCAGGCTGGACGTCGGCTCGTCGAGGATCAGCACCCTGGCGTCCACGTCGATCGCCCGCGCGATGGCCACCATCTGCTGGATGGCCAGCGAGTACGACGACAGCGGCGCCGAGACGTCCAGGCTCAGCTCCAGCCGCGACAGCAGCTCGACGGCCCTGGCCCGCATGCGCTTCCAGTGGATGCGGCCCCGCTTGCGGGGCTCGCGGCCGAGCAGGATGTTCTCGGCCACCGACAGGTTCGTGCAGAGGTTGACCTCCTGGTAGACCGTGCTGATGCCGGCCTGCTGCGCCTCCAGGGGGCTGCCGAACGCGACCTGTTCCTGGTTCAGCTCCACGGTGCCCGTGTCGGCGGGGTAGACGCCGGTGAGCACCTTGATCAGGGTGGACTTGCCCGCGCCGTTCTCTCCCATCAGCGCGTGCACCTCGCCGGGCAGCAGCCGCAGGCCCACGCCGTCCAGGGCCTTCACCCCCGGAAACTGTTTGCCGATCCCGCTCATCGTCAGGACCGGTGCGGATACCGCCATCCGCCTTCCCTTCCGTGATGGCGGCCCGGCCTCGTCCCGGGCCGCCTCACCTCGTCCCTACTCCCGCAGTGGCTCCGCGTCCAGCGGCGGATCAGTACTGGCGGGTGGAGAGCACCTGCTTGGCCTGCTCCTGCGTGAACGTGGTCTCCACCGTGATCACGCGGGTGGGCACCTGCTCGCCCTTGACGACCTTCTTGGCCAGGTCCATGAGCTGCGGGCCGAGCAGCGGCGAGCACTCGACGATGAAGTTGATCTTTCCGTCGGCGAGCGCCTGCATGCCGTCCTTGACGGCGTCCACGGTGATGATCTTGATGTCCTTGCCGGGCACCTTGCCCGCGCCCTCGATCGCCTCGATCGCGCCGAGCCCCATGTCGTCGTTGTGCGCGTAGAGCACGTCGATGTCCGGCTGCGACTTCAGGAAGGCCTCCATGACCTCCTTGCCCTTGGCCCGGGTGAAGTCACCGGTCTGCGAGGCGACGATCTGGAACTTCTGGTCGGCCCCGATGACCTCGGCGAAGCCCGCCTTGCGGTCGTTGGCCGGGGCCGAGCCCGTGGTGCCCTGCAGCTCGACGATGTTCACCTTGTCGGTGGAGTCCTTGTACTCCTGCACCAGCCACTCGCCGGCCTTCTTGCCCTCCACGACGAAGTCGGAGCCGAGGAAGGTCTTGTAGAGGGAGGTGTCCTTGGAGTCGACCGCGCGGTCGGTCAGGATGACCGGGATCTTCGCGTTCTGCGCCTCCTTCAGCACCGTGTCCCAGCCCGACTCCACCACCGGCGAGAAGGCGATCACGTCCACCTTCTGCTGGATGTAGGAGCGGATGGCCTTGATCTGGTTCTCCTGCTTCTGCTGGGCGTCGGAGAACTTGAGCGTGATGCCCGCGTTCTTCGCCGAGTCCTGCACGGACTTGGTGTTCGCGGTCCGCCAGCCGCTCTCCGCGCCGACCTGGGAGAAGCCCATGGTGATCGGCTCGTCACCGCCGCCCGTGCCCGCGGTGGTGGTGCCGCCACCGCCGCCGCACGAAGCCACCGACATCGCGGTCAAACCGGCGAGCAATAACGCCGAGATCCTCTTGAACACGTGGGGGGTTCCCTTCTGATGTGAACGCTAACAACCCGAGTCGGGCGCCAGCGCGTCCTGCCTTCCCGTACGGCTCTAGGCCCCGGCCGTGCTCAGCCTGGGCACGAACGTGGGCGGCACCACGAGCCGCTGCCGCTCCTGCGGACCGCCTTCGAGCTGCCGTACGAGCACCTCGATGCTGTGCCTGCCCACCGCGTCGAAGTCCTGCCTGATGGTCGTGAGCGGCGGCGAGAAGAACTCCGACTCGGGGATGTCGTCGAAGCCGACCACACTCACCCGCTCGGGCACTCTCACCCCCTGCTCGGTGAACGCCCGCAGCACGCCCAGCGCCATCTGGTCGTTGGCGACGAAGACCGCGGTCACGTTCCTCATGCTCGCCAGGCTGCGCCCCGCCTCGTATCCCGAGCGCGGGCTCCAGTCACCGGCCAGCGGTCGCGGGGCCTCGCGGCCCGCCTGCTCCAGCGCGGCCCGCCACCCGGCCACGCGCCCCTCGGCCTCCAGCCAGTCGGAGGGCCCGCTGACGTGCCAGACCGTCTCGTGCCCCAGCGACAGCAGGTGCTCGGTGGCGAGCCTGCCGCCCGCGACCTGGTCGACGCAGACGACGGACACGTCCCCCGCCTCGCCGCCCTCGACGGCGACCGTGGGCACGCCGAGCGGCAGATCGGCCAGGGCCTGGGCGGCCGAGCGCTGCGGGGCGACCACCACGATGCCGTCCACGCCCTGGTCGGCCAGGTAGTCGAGGGCGTCGCGCACGCCTGCCTTGTCGATCGACTTGAGGCTGACGATGCTGACGAAGTAGCCGGCCGCCCTGGCCGCCTGCTCGATGCCGTAGACGGTGCTGGCCGGCCCGTACAGCGTGGTGTCGAAGCTGACCACGCCGAGCGTTCTGGAGTGCTTGGTGACCAGGGCGCGGGCGACGAGGTTGCGGCGGTAGCCGAGCTTGTCGATCGCCTCGAGCACCCGGGTACGGGTCTCGCTGCGCACGTTCGGATGGTCGTTGAGCACGCGGGAGACCGTCTGATGCGACACGCCGGCCTCCTTGGCCACGTCGGCCATGACCGGCAGGCGGCGCCCCAGGGTGGATCCCACAGTCGTGCTCCTTTCCTGGCTTGGCCCCGACTGTGAACGCTAACAACCGGTGTCGTCAATAGGCCGCCACATTACGGTCGGGTTACACGGATGGGTCTTGACGCCCGCCCCGGGCGCTCCTTAGGTTGTCGCCGATCGCGGTTGTTAACGCTCACTCGATTGTTAACGCTAACAACACTTGAGGAGCCCCCCACTCATGTTGCGCATCGCCTTACCCGCCCTGCTCTTGGCCGGTCTGCTGAGCGCGCCACCGGCCGCGGCCCTGGCGGAGCCCATCCCGGACGGCGCCGTCGTCGACCAGTTCGACGGCACCACCCTCGGCGAGGACTGGACGGTGCTCTCGCCCGACGACTCCCGCTGGAGCCTGTCCGGCAGCGCACTGCACCTCGACACCCTGACCGGCGACACCCACCAGGCCACCAACAACGCCAGGAACCTCTTCCTCGTGGACGTGCCCGACGGCGACTTCGAGGTGGTCACCAAGCTCAGCGCCCCCGTCACGCTCGACTACCAGAGCGCGGGCCTGCTGGCCTGGCAGGACTGGGACAACTACGTGCGCGCCGGCCTGGCCCACGTCGGGTTCGCCGGCGGGCCGGTGATCGAGACCGCCACCGAGGTCGGGGCCGCCTTCACCTCCGCCTTCGCCGCCAGGCCCGGCTCCACCACCGAGATCGTCAAGCTGGCCAGGACCGGCGACGAGTTCACCTCCTCCTACTGGGACGGCACGGCCTGGGTGCAGGCCGCCAAGCTGACGGCCGAGCTCGCGATCGGTCAGGTCGGGCTCTTCGGGCTGTCGGCGCAGAACGGCGCCTCCATGCGGGCCGACTTCGACTACATCGCGATCAAGGCGTCCGAGGGGGCGGCCGTGGTGCCGGAAGGGCCGTTCACGCTGCGCGCGGCGGCGGCGCCGTACCTGACGGCCGACCGCTCCGGCGTCGTGCGGGCCTCCGCCAAGGCGCCCATGACCGGGCTGGTCCTGACCGCCGAGGCCGGCGCGCTCAAGGACGTCGAGAGCGGCAGGTACCTGCAAGCCACCAGCCCCGTCCGGCTGGGCACGCAGGCCACGCCCTTCCAGCTCAAGGACGCGGGCGGCGGCAAGGTCACGCTCTCCTCCGGCGATCGCGGCGTCGCGGTCAGCGACGGCAGGCTCGTCCTCGGCACGGACGCCACCAAGTTCCGCGTCGAGGGCTACACCTCGGGCAAGCTCAGCGTGGACACCAGGGCGAAGGGCACCAAGGTCAGCCCCGACCTGTACGGCGTCTTCTACGAGGACATCAACCACGCCGCCGACGGCGGGCTCTACGCCGAGCTGGTGCAGAACCGCTCGTTCGAGTTCAACTCCGTGGACGAGCCCTCCTACACGGGCCTGACCGCCTGGAGCGAGGCCGAGCGCGGCGCCACCGTCACGCCCGCTGTCACCGGCGAGCAGCCGTTGAACATCAACAACCGCAACTACCTGCAGCTCGACGTGACGGGCGAGGGCACGGCCGGAGTGGTGAACGCCGGGTTCAACCGCGGCCTGCCGCTGGCCGAGGGCGAGCGTTACGACTTCTCCGTGTGGGCCAGGCGCGCCGAGGCCGGGCCGCTCACGATCACCGTCGAGGACGGCACGACCGTGCTCGGCAAGGCCACCGTGCGGGTCAGGGCGGGCGGCTGGGCGAAGTACCGCGCGTCGTTCACCGCCTCCGCCACCACCGACGCCGGACGCCTCGTCGTGCAGGCCCCCGCCGGGCGGACCGACCTGGACATGGTCTCGCTGTTCCCCCGCGACACGTTCAAGGGCCACGGCATGCGCACCGACCTGGCCGAGCTGATCGCGGACCTGAAGCCGCGGTTCCTGCGCTTCCCCGGCGGCTGCGTGACCAACGTCGGCACCTACGACCCGTACGCCGAGACCGGCGACCGGCGCCGCATCTACCAGTGGAAGGAGACGATCGGCCCCGTCGAGGAGCGGCCGACGAACTTCAACTTCTGGGGCTACAACCAGAGCTACGGCATCGGCTACTACGAGTACTTCCAGTTCGCCGAGGACCTCGGGGCCGAGGCGCTGCCCGTGCTGTCGGTCGGAGTGAACGGCTGCGGCGAGAACCGGCCGCTCACCGACGAGGCCAAGCTGGCCCGCTGGGTGCAGGACACGCTCGACCTGATCGAGTTCGCCAACGGGCCCGTCACCTCGGCCTGGGGGAAGAAGCGGGCCGAGCTGGGGCATCCCAAGCCGTTCGGGCTGGAGTACATCGGGCTCGGGAACGAGGAGATCTACGAGGAGTTCTTCACCAACTATCCGAAGTTCGCCGACGCGATCCGGGCGAAGCACCCCGACATCAAGATCATCAGTAACTCGGGGCAGACGTCGCAGGGCGCCTGGTTCGACCGCATGTGGCAGTTCGCCCGCGACCAGCGGGCCGACCTGGTGGACGAGCACTACTACAACAACCCCGACTGGTTCCTGGCCAACAACCACCGCTACGACTCCTACGACCGCGAGGGGCCGAAGGTGTTCGTCGGCGAGTATGCCTCCAGGGGCAACACGTTCTTCAACGCGCTGGCCGAGGCGTCGTACATGACCGGGCTCGAACGCAACTCCGACGTCGTGGAGCTGGCCTCGTACGCGCCGCTGCTGGCCAACGTCGACTACGTGGACTGGACGCCGGACCTGATCTGGTTCGACAACGACCAGGCGTACGGGTCGCCGAGCTACCACGTGCAACGCCTGTTCTCCACCAACGTGGGCGAGCGCGTGGTGCCCAGCACGTTCGAGGGCGAGGCCAGGCCCGTCGAGGACATCAAGGGCGCGATCGGCGTCGGCGCCTGGAACACCGCCGTCCGCTACGACGACGTCAAGGTCACCGCCGCCGACGGCACCGTGCTGCTGTCGGACGACTTCTCCGCCGGCGCCGGCAGGTGGACGCCGGGCCTGGGCACCTGGACGGTGCAGGACGGCGCCTACGCCCAGACGGCGCAGGTCGAGGACGCCCGATCCACGGCGGGCTCGGCCGACTGGTCGAACTACACGATCGAGCTCACCGCCCGCAAGACCGCCGGGGCCGAGGGCTTCCTGGTGATGTTCGGCGTCCGCGACACCGGCAACTTCTACTGGTGGAACGTCGGCGGCTGGAACAACACCCAGTCGGCCATCGAGAAGGCGGTCAACGGCGGCAAGTCCTCGATCGCCACCTCCACCACCACGGTCCAGACCGGCCGCGACTACCACCTGAAGGTGCAGGTCAGCGGGCGCAGGATCACGACCTGGCTGGACGGGCAGCAGATCAACGACTTCGTGGACAGCTCCCGGGTCGAGCCGCTCTACCAGGTGGTGTCCAGGGACGGGAAGTCGGTGACGCTGAAGGTCGTCAACGCCCAGGACACCGCCGTGCGCAGCACCGTGGACCTGGGCTCCGCGCGGTTCAGGCCCACCGCCACGGTCACCTCACTGACCGGCGACCCGTCGGACACCAACTCGATCTCCGACCCGGACCGGGTGGCGCCTGAGCGGCGGCAGGTGAGCGGCTTCTCCCAGTCCTTCAGCTACGACTTCCCGGCGTACTCGGTGACGTTCATCGAGCTCACCGAACGGTAGCGGGCTTACGGGATGACGGCGCGGTAGTGCGTCGTCATCCTGCCCTCGTCGTCGAGGACGTGGAAGGCGATCAGGGGCGGCAGGCCGAAATCGACGCAGTTGTCGAAGCTCGTGCCGCCCTCCCACGGCAACGTCAGCGTGGAGACCACCCCGCCGCCCACCAGCAGCGGCCGGCCCGCGAAGCTGGTGGCGGCGGCCGTGTGCGCGTGCCCCACCAGCACGGCGGGCACGTTCGAGCGGCCGGCCAGCAGCTCCTCCAGCCGCGCCGTCTCGTGCAACCTGATCCCGTCGCACGGCGGGCCGTGCAGCTTCACCGGCGGATGGTGGAAGGCCACGAACACCGGCAGGTCCGTGCCGTCCAGCACGCCCTCCAGCCAGGCGAGCGTCTCGTCGTCCAGGTGGCCCTCGTTCCTGCCGGGGATGGCGGAGTCGCACATCGCGTAGACCGCGCGGCCGGTGCGCAGCACCTGGTTGACCGGGCCGTCCGCCGGCTCCTCGCCCAGCAGCGACCGGCGGAACTCGCGCCTGACGTCGTGGTTGCCCGGGCCGACCAGGACGGGGTGGCGCGAGGCGAGCAGCTTGGCGGCCGTCTCGTACTCCTCCCGCGTGGCGTGGTCGGCGATGTCGCCGGTGACGAGGACCGCGTCGAGGTCGCCGGGGATGGCGTCCAGGTAACGCATGACTGCGGCGGTGCGGGCGACGCTCTCGGGGGTGGCGCCGATGTGGATGTCGCTCAGGTGAGCGATCACGATCATGTGGCTCTCGTCCTTCCTGGTTTCCGGCTGCCCCGTCACCGTAACCTTGGTATCGGACCAGAGGTAAGGTCCGGTTCCGTGCGCAAACTGTGGGCCGGTTCGGGGGTGGACCTGCATCTGGAGCTGTCCGTCTCGGGCGGGCGGCGGCGGGCGCTGGAGGAGGCGCTGCGGCAGGCGGTCGGTGACGGGCGGCTGCCGCCCGGCACCCGGCTCCCCTCCACCCGGGCACTGGCCGCCGAGCTGCGGCTGTCACGGGGTACGGTGAGCGCCGCCTACGACCAGCTCGTCGCCGAGGGCTACCTGACCACCCACCCGGGCTCCGGCACACAGGTCGCGGGCCCGGACAGCGCCCATGTGGACGGGCACCCCACCACCACGCCCGGCACGCCCCGCATGCCCGCCACGCCCGGCACGCCCGGCACGCCGCCCAGCATGCCCGCCACGCCCGGCACGCCGCCCAGCATGCCCGCCACGCCCGGCACCCCCGCTATGCACGCCATGCCCAGCACACCCAGCATGCCCGCCATGCGCGGCACGCGCGGCACGCCCGCCGCCGCCTCCCGCGCCTTGGCCGCCTCCAGCGCCCCCGCCACTGCCTCCCGCACCTCGGCCACTGGCCCGGGTCTGGCCGCGCCCTGGGATGCGCCTCCTCCTGACCCTGTGCCGGTGCACGACCTGCGCCCCGGGCAACCCGACGTGTCGGCCTTCCCCGCCCGTGCCTGGCTGCGCGCCACCCGCCACGTCCTGGCCACCGCCCCCGCCACCGTCTTCGGCTCCTGCGACCCGCGCGGCCGGATCGAGCTGCGCACGGCCCTGGCCGCCTACCTCGCCAGAACCCGAGGCGTCCGCACCACCCCCGACCTGATCGTCGTCACCACGGGCTTCGTGCAGTCGATCAACCTCCTGGCGAGCGTCGTACCAGGCGACGACCCGTTCGCCATGGAGGACCCCGGCCACGACTTCTACCGCGACGTGGTGCGCGGGACGGGCCGCGAGATCGTACCCCTGCCGGTGGACGAGCTGGGCGCGCGGACCGGCACCCTCACCCCCGGCGTGTCCGCCGCGGTGGTCACGCCCGCCCACCAGTACCCGACGGGCGTCCCGCTGCACCCGTCCCGCCGCCTGGCGCTGCGTGAGTGGGGCGGGCTGGTCGTGGAGGACGACTACGACGGCGAGTTCCGCTACGACCGCCAGCCGGTGGGCGCCTTCCAGGGCACGGCGCCGGACCAGGTCGTCTACTGCGGCACCACGTCGGAGTCGCTGGGCCCGGCCATGCGCCTGGGCTGGATGGCGGTGCCACCCGCGCTGATCGGCCCGGTGACGCGGGCCAAGCTGCACGCCGACGCCCACACGGAGGTGCTCGGCCAGCTCGTGCTGGCCCGGCTGATCGAGACGCACGACTACGATCGCCACATCAGGGCCGCGCGCCTGCGGTACCGGCGGCGGCGCGAGCGGTTGCGGGCCCGCCTGTCCTCCGCGCTGCCGGGCGCGAGCCTGCCCGGCGTCGCGGCGGGCCTGCGCGCCCTCCTCCTGCTGCCGCCCGGCGGCCCCGCCGAGCCCGAGGCGCTGGCCGCGTGCGAGCGCGCGGGCATCGCCCTGCGCCCGGCCTCGCCTCTGTGGCACGGGACCGGACGGGACGGCCTGCTGATCGGGTACGCCGCCCCCTCCGAACGCGACTACCCCCACGCGCTCGAAGCCTTGGCGAGCACCTTGGAGAGCACCTTGGAGAGCGGGGAACCGCGCAGCCGTCCCGCACGTTCTTCTCATTGAGCGCACGATGGCGGAGGAGGGACATTGGGCTGGCACTACCGCAAGTCAATCAAAGTGGGGCCGTTCCGGATCAACCTGTCACGGCACGGCGTCGGTCACAGCTTCGGCAATCGGCGCTTCAACGTCTCGACCACCCCCGACGGCCGCCGCTACGTGTCCGTGCACCTGCCGGGCGGCATCCACCTCAGCAAGTCACTCGGTGGCAGGCGTCACCGGCGCCACTACCACTACTGACCCTCGGCGGTCGTCAGACCGCTTGAGATAGAACGGGCCGGAGGCGAAAGCCTCCGGCCCGTCCCCTTTGCGAACCGGTGCCGCTGCGGCCAGAGTGGTCGGATGAGCCCTCACATGACGCCTGAGGAGTTCCGCCGCCACGGCAAGCAGGTCATCGACTGGATCGCGGACTACCTCGCCGGCATCGAGTCCAACCCCGTGATGTCCCAGGTCAAGCCGGGTGAGATCCGGCGCGCCCTGCCCGCGTCGCCGCCAGAGCGCGGCGAGCCGTTCGAGAGCGTGCTGTCGGATCTGGGGCGGATCCTGCTGCCCGGCATCACGCACTGGCAGCATCCCGGCTTCTTCGCCTACTTCCCCTCCAACGCCAGCGGCCCGGCCGTCCTGGGCGACCTGCTGTCCAGCGGGCTGGGCGTGCAGGGCATGCTGTGGGTCACCAGCCCGGCGTGCACGGAGCTGGAGACCGTGGTGGTCGACTGGCTGGCCGAGCTGATCGGGCTGCCCGAGCGCTTCCGCACCGACGCGGCGGGCGGCGGCGTCATCCAGGACTCCGCGTCGAGCGCCTGCCTGGTCGCCCTGCTGGCGGCGCTGCACAGGGCGAGCGGCGGGCGGGCCGCGACCGAGGGGATCGACCGGCGGTACACGCTGTACGTGACGTCGCAGACGCACTCGTCCCTGGAGAAGGCGGCGCGGATCGCCGGGCTGGGCGCGGCGGGCGTGCGGCTGGTGGACGTGGACCCGCGCACGCTCGCCATGAACCCGGCCCACCTGCGCGAGCTGCTGGCCGCCGACGAGGCCGCGGGCGCCGTCCCCGCGATGGTGTGCGCGACCGTGGGCACCACCTCGACCACCGCCGTCGATCCGGTGCCCGCCATCGGGCAGGTGTGCCGGGAGCGCGGCGTCTGGCTGCACGTGGACGCCGCCTACGCCGGGGTCGCGGCGATCTGTCCCGAGTTCCGGTGGCTGAACGACGGCGTGGCGGAGTACGCGGACTCGTACGCGACGAACCCGCACAAGTGGCTGCTCACCAACTTCGACTGCGGCGTGCTCTGGACCGCCGACCGGGAGCCGCTCCTCGGCGCGCTGTCGATCCTGCCCGAGTACCTCAGGAACGCCGCCACCTCGACCGGCTCCGTCGTGGACTACCGGGACTGGCAGGTGCCGCTGGGCCGCCGGTTCAGGGCGCTGAAGCTCTGGTCGGTGATCCGCTGGTACGGGGCGGAGGGGCTGCGGGCGCACATCCGCAAGGGCGTCGAGCTGGCGGCGGAGCTGGCCGGCTGGGTCGGCGCGGACCCGGGGTTCGAGCTGCACGAGCCGCATCCGCTCGGGCTGGTGTGCTTCCGCCCCCTGTGGCCGGGAGTGGACGACGCGGATGAGGCGGACCGGGCCACGCTGCGGCTGATGGAGCTGCTCAACGCGAGCGGCTCGATGTACCTGACGCACACGAAGGCGGGCGGCCGGGTGCTGCTGCGGCTGGCCGTCGGGGCGGCGGCGACGGAGCGGCGGCACGTGGAGCAGGCGTGGGAGCAGATCCGCTGGGAGCACGCGGCCCTGTCCTCAACCATGCGGTGACCTGCGGCGGCGGGCGGTGGCCTGCGGCGCCGTTCAATGATCACGAGTTGCGCTCGACCAGCTCGGCGCCGATCCTGGCCAGCTCGTCCCTGACCTCCTGCGGCTCCTCGACCTCCACCCGCGCGCCCCACCCGGCGAGCTGCTCGGCGATGGTCAGCGCCATCGGCGCGGCCACCCGCGCCCGCACCCGCCCGTCCTCCGTCTCCCCCAGGCTCTCGAAGTGCCGCCCGAAGTGGTCGCGCAGGATGGGCAGGAGCCTGGCGGAGATGAGCACGGTCGCGGAGACCGTGGAGCGCCGCCGCTCCATCTCCTCCACGACGCCCGCCCAGGCCCGCGACAGCTCGAAGTCGTCCGGCCGCTCGAACTCCTCGTCCGTGACCTCCGCCGCCGTGATCCGGTCGACCCGGAACGTGCGCTGCCCGCGCTCGGTCCCGGCCAGCAGGTACCAGACGTCGTCCTTGTCCACCAGCCCCCAGGGATCGACGAGCCGCCCGGTGGGCTCGCTGCCGCGACGGCCCTGGTAGACGAGCCTGACCCGGCGCCGCCGGACGGTGGCGCGTTGCAGGACGCGTACCAGCTCGGGCCGTTCCCTGTCCGGCTCGCCCCAGCGGGCGGGGTCGACGACCACCGCGCCGGCCGCCGCCTCGGCCTCGTCCCTGAACGTCTGCGGCAGCGCCCGCAGCAGCTTGCGCAGCGCGGACCGCAGCTCGGGCGCGTCCGGCGCGGCAGGACCGGCGAGCAGGAACAGCGCCTGCGCCTCGTGCTCGGTGAGCCCGCTCAGGTCGGTGCGGGCCCCGCCGAGCAGCGACCAGCCGCCGCCCCTGCCGGGCTGCGGGTAGACGGGCAATCCGGCGGCGGACAGCGCTTCGAGGTCGCGCCGCGCCGTGGCCACGGACACCTCCAGCTTCCCGGCCAGCTCGGCGGCGGTCACCCGGCCGCGCGCCTGCATCAGCAGCAGCGCGGCCACCAGTCGATCGGCTCGCATGACCCCATTGTCCGCCTTTAAGTGCTCACCGCCTGAGCACTTAGTCGTTCTCGCCCGTCACGCGCCGGCCGAACGCCGACAGCCCCTGCTCGTGGTGCTCGACCAGCCCCATCCGCCGGTAGAAGGCGTGGTTGGCGGGCCCGTCGGGGGTGGACTCGTGGTCGGTCGTCAGCACGAAGTACCGGCAGTGCGCGTAGCGCTCCATGAGCCGCTCCAGCAGCAGCCGCCCGATGCCCTGCCCCTGAAACTGCTGGTCGACCAGCAACTCCTGGACGTAACACACCACCTCGTCGTCGGACACCGTGCGTGCCAGGCCCTGCAGCCGCCCGTCGTCGCCCCTGGCGGTGAGGACGAGGTGCGAGTTGGCCAGCCCCCGGCAGACCTTGGCGATGTCACGGGTCCACACGTTCCAGCCGACGGAGTCGTACAGCTTGAAGATCTCGGCCTCGTCGAACGAGGTCTCTCGCGCGATGATCGTCATTCGAGGAACTCTATGTGGAGCTATGGGGATTCGAACCCCAGACCTCCTCCATGCCATGGAGGCGCGCTACCAACTGCGCCATAGCCCCTTACGATCAGCAAGTGTAACGGAGTTCCGCACCCCTCGTGTCACGCCGGAGCCCGCGTGATACGTCTTTGGTCTTATGCCGACATTTGAGGATCACCGAAGCCTGTTGATCGCGGTCGCCTACCGGATCCTGGGCAGCGTCGTCGACGCGGAGGACGTCGTCCAGGAGGCGTGGCTGCGCTGGTCGGGGGTGGACGAGTCGACCGTGGACGATCCCAAGGCGTTCCTGGTCACGGTGACCTCGCGGCTGGCCATCGACCGGCTGCGGTGGGCCAGGTCGCGGCGCGAGTCGTACGTGGGGCCGTGGCTGCCCGAGCCGATCAGCACCGCGCCGGACGCGGCCGAGCAGGCCGAGCTGGCCGACTCGGTGGAGATGGCGATGCTGGTGGTGCTGGAGACGCTGTCGCCGCTCGAACGGGCGGTGTTCGTGTTGCGGGAGGCGTTCGACCTGCCGTTCGCGGAGATCGCGGAGATCATCGGGCGGGCCGAGCCGGCCACCAGGCAGCTCGCCAGGCGCGCCAGGGAGCACGTGCGGGACAAGCGCCCGCGCTTCGACGTGGACAGGGACGAGCGCAAGCGGATCACCGAGCGGTTCATGGGCGCCTCCACCGGAGGCGACCTGGACGCGCTGATCGAGCTGTTCTCCGACCAGGTGACGATGGTCAGCGACGGCGGCGGCAAGGCCAGGGCGGCGCTGCGGGTCATCACCGGCGCGGAGAACGTCGGCCGCTACCTGCTGTCGATCAACACCCCGGAGAACATCGCCAAGTTCATGGTCTCGATCGGCATGACGGACCTGCCCGGCATGTCGCTGAGCCTGGCGACGCTGAACAACGCGCCCGCGATCCTCGTCTCGGCGGGCGGGAAGGTGATCAGCGTCATCTCGCTGCTGATCAGCGACGGCAAGATCGAGACGGTCTACGTGCTGGCCAACCCGGACAAGATCGGCCACCTCCAGCCGTCGTGACCTCAGCCGGCGCGGCCGGTGCGCATGGTGAGCGTGGCGTCGTCGAGCGACAGCGCGACCTCGACGGCGCCCAGCTCTCCGCTGCTGCTCACGTGGGTGCCGCCGCACGGGATGGACGCCTCGCCGTCCGGCAGCGAGCAGTGCCAGGTGCGGCGGGCCGTCAGCCCGGCGTCCGGCACCTCCACCCGGACGGGGGCGTCGGCGGCCACCCAGGCGGCCAGCCGGTCGTTGACCTCGCGGGCGATCTTCTCCGGGTCCAGGTCGTCGGCGGAGAAGCCCTTCTTGCGCAGCGACTTGCCCAGGCGGTAGACGTCCACGCTGCCGTTCGGGGTGATGCGGGAGGAGGTGATGGCGGCCTGGTCGAAGTCGGGGCTGCCGAGCGAGTCGGGCCGCGTCTCCTTGCGCCACCGGCCGGCCAGGGCGGCGTTGAGCGCGAGCGCGGCCAGGTGGCAGGCGGTGTGCCCGGCGGAGAGCGCCGCACGCCAGTCGGCGTCCACCTCGAGGTCCACTTCCGTGCCCGTGGGCAGCGGCGTCCCGGTGACGTGCACCACCAGCCAGTCCCAGCCGTCCGCGCCGCGCCTGGCCGGGATGTCCGCGCCGAGGAAGATCTCGCCGGTGGCCGACCGGGCTCCTGTCACGCAGTCGAGGACCGGCAGGCCGCCGATCGTGCCCCGGTCGGCGGGCTGGTCGGGCCAGGTGTGGTCGAGAGGGTGGAACGGCGTCTCGGACACGACGAGGCCGTGCCGCTCCCCCGACGGCACGGCCTCGACGATCGTGGAGCGGCCACGGGTGCGGCCGCTGGGGAAGGTGACGAGAGTGGAGTTCACCCGGCCATTCTCTCGTCCTCCAGGTAACGGTTGCGGCCCGCGTACAGGCCGGTCAGGAGCTGCGCGGCGAGCACCACGAAGATCAGCGTGTACGGCACCGCCCACCCGCCGGTGGCCTCGCGCAGCACGCCGACCAGCAGCGGGCCCGCGCCCGAGATGAGGTAGCCGGCGCTCTGCCCGAAGGCCGACAGCGCGGCCGTGGTCTCCGGCGTGCGGGTGCGCAGCGCCAGCATCATCAGCGCCAGCGGGAACGACCCCATCCCCACGGCGATGAACACGACCCAGACCATCGCGGTGGACGGCGGCGCGAACCACAGCCCGAGGAAGCCGATCACGTAGAACACGACGAGCCCGACCACGGTGGGCCGCTGGTCGCGGAACCGCGAGGCGATCATGGGCACGGCGATGGAGACGGGGATGTTCAGCGCGGTGAACACGCCGAGGATCAGCCCGGCCTCCGAGGTGCTGTAGCCGCTGTCGGTGAGGATGGTGGCGAGCCAGCCGAACATGATGTACGCGATCATCGACTGGGTGCCGAAGTAGACCGCGATCATCCAGGCGAGCTTGCTCTTCAGCAGGCCGCGCAGGCCCTCGTCCCGGCCGCCGATGGTCCGCTCCGGCTCACTGCGCAGCAGCGCAAGCCACGGAATGGCGGCGACGGCGGCCAGGGCCGCCCACACGCCGAGCGCGATGTGCCAGTCCCCCGAGGCGCGCTCGATCGGCACGGTCGCGGCGGCGGCCAGCATGGTGCCGGCGGCCAGCGCCGTGGTGTAGACGGTGGTCATGAGCCCGGTGCGGGCCGGGAAGTGACGCTTGATCAGCGTCGGGATGAGCACGTTGCCGACGGCGCCGCCGGACAGCGCGACGGCGCTGCTCAGCAGGAACACCGGGGCCGACCCGACCAGCGACCTGACCAGCAGCCCGACGCCGAGGGTGACGAGGGCGAGCAGCAGCAGCCGGTGCTCGCCGATCCGCCTGGCCAGCGTCGGGGTGATCGCGCCGACGCTGGCGAAGGCGAGGACGGGCAGGGTGGTCAGCAGCCCGGTGCCGACGCTCGACATGCCGAGCCCGGCGGCGAGCTGGTCGAGCAGGGGGCCGACGCTGGTGACGCCGGTGCGCAGGTTCAGTGCGGCGAGGACGATTCCCAGCACGAGGAGCCAGGCCAGCGGGGTGGTTCTGCCTCGGGACTCTTGGGCGAGCACGCTCATGGCGGGAAGTGTCCTCCACTCATCAAATCATGGGACGAATGACACCTTAACAGGACCGAAATATGCATTTATTCCTGGCGGCGTGCCCCAGACATGACGAAACCCCCGGAGACGGGTCTCCGGGGGTCTCGCGGACCTCAGAGGACGGGAGGAGGCGGCGAACCGGGCGGCACCGAACCAGGCGAACCCGGAGGCACCGGCCCAGGAGGCGGCAGCGTGCCGCCCGGCGACTGGCCCCCGCCACCGGCGGGCGGGTAGTCACCACCGGCGGGCGGATAGTCGCCGCCCACCGTGCCCGGCGGAACGCTCCCGGCGCCGCCGTACGTGGAGCCGTGCTCGTGCTCGCGCTGGTGCGGCCCCGGCACGTCGCCGCGCCAGCCGCCGGTCTCGCCGCCGCGCGACTCGATGAAGGACTTGAAGCGCTTGACGTCGCCGACGACGCGCATGCGGACGATCTGCAGCTTGTCACCCGCGATCTCGAGGAACCCCTCCGGGTCGTACTCCATCTGGAGCGTGACCCTGGTCGTGTCCTCGTCGATCCGGTGGAAGGTCACCACCCCGGCCTGGTGCGGCTTGTCGACACTGCGCCAGGCGATGCGCTCGTCGGGGTGCTGCTCGGTGATCTCCGCCTCGAACTCGCGCCTGACACCGGCGATCTCCGCCACCCAGGCCGTCCGCGTGTCACTGAGCTGCTTGACCGACTCCACGCCCTCCATGAACTCGGGGAAGCTCTCGAACTGTGTCCATTGGTTGTAGGCCACCCGTACGGGGACCCTGACGTCTTCGGAATGTTCGATCGTGCTCATGGGGTGTGTCACTGCCCAGGCACGCCGGGCGTTAACGCCTGCGCCGCAGCCAGAACAGGCCCACGAGGGGCAGCACGAGCGGGATGAACAGGTAGCCCTTGCCGTAGGCGGACCACACGGTCTCGTCGGGGAAGGCGGCCTGGTCGAGCAGGCTGAGCGTGCCGATGATCAGCACTCCGGCCAGCTCGATGCCGAGCGCGACCAGCGCGAGGCGGCGCGCGCCGCGCCAGAGCGCGACCGTGAGCAGGATGTAGACCGCCGCCGCGAACGCCGACAGCGAGTACGCCAGCGGCGCCTCACCGAACCTGGTGGCGATCTGCACGGCCGCCCGCGACCCGGCGGCCAGCGAGAACAGTCCGTAGACGGCGATCAGCGCCCGGCCTGGCCCGGCGCCGATGGCGGTGGTCACGCCGTGCCCTGCCAGATCTGCAGCAGCCTGGCCGTCATCACCGCGATGGCGAACCCGGCCACGGTGAGGATCGCCGGCCCCCACCTGCTCCGCTCGGCCAGCGCCAGGAACACGCCCGCGGGCGGGATCAGCACCTCGCCGCCGACGTAGCCGAACAGCGTCACCTTGTCGGCGGGCCCCTCGCCACCGGCCACCGCCGCTATGACGAACCCCGCCTGCACCAGCACGGCCACCTCCAGCAGGGCGAACCCGACCAGCAGCACCATGCCCATCGGCCGGTCGCGGATCGCGGTGATCAGGCTCATCAGCATCAGCAGCAGGGAGCCGGAGATGACGACGGTGGAGACGACGGTGTTCATCGGGGGTAAGGCTATCGCCCGGCGCCGCCGCCCCTGAGGGAGCCCTCCATCCCGTCCAGCACCCAGGTGAGCCCGCGCTCGAAGTTGTCGTCGGCCCCCTGCACGCCCTGCTCGATCATCGGCGCCAGGCGGGGGAACTCGCCGCCGTCGATCAGCTCCTTGATGTACGGCTCCGCCAGCGCGGCCCGCTCGGCCTCGCCGATCCCCCGCTCCCTGGGCGCGCGGCGCTCCACGGCCTGCCTGACCACGAACCCGGTCATGTAGTCGTTGAACACCGCCAGGAACCGCCACGCCGTCAGCCGGTCGACGCCGAGGCCGTCGAAGGCCGACAGCTTCTGCTCCACGTGCCGCAGCCCGTTGGGCCCGACGGCCACCCGGTGCGAGATCAGGTCCACCCGCCACGGGTGCCGCCGCACCAGCTCCAGCTCCCGCCGGGCGAGCAGCGTCAGCGCCTCGCGCCAGTCGGCGGGCAGCGGCTCCTCGGCCACCGCCTCTGCGGCGATCTCGTCGGCCATCAGCGCGAGGAGGTCCTCCTTGCGCTCGATGTAGGAGTACAGCGTCATGGCGCGGGCGTCCAGCTCGGTGGCCACGCGCCTGATCGAGACGGCGTCCAGCCCTTCGGCGTCGGCCACGGCGATGGCCGCGGCCACGATCGCCTCCCTGCTCAGCACGGGGCGGCGGGGCGGGGTGGGTCTCGACCAGATCGATGTCACGGCACCGATTCTAGACAGCGTACGAAAGTGTTACGGTGTACGATATGCGATACGCCGTACGAACGTCCCTCCGGTCCACCGGCCTGGTGGTCCTGCTCGGGGTCGTCATGACGATGCTCGACACCACGATCGTCAACGTCGCGCTCGGCACCCTGGCCGCCGAGTTCCACACCTCGCTCGCCGACGTCCAGTGGGCGGCTACCTCGTACCTGCTGGCGATGTCCATGACGGTGCCGGTCACCGGCTGGGCCGTCGGCCGGTTCGGGGTGCGGGCCGTCTGGCTCGTCTCGCTCGTGCTCTTCATCGCCGGCTCCGCGCTCTGCGCCGCCGCCTGGTCGCTGGGCAGCCTGGCCGTCTTCCGCGCCGTGCAGGGGCTGGGCGGGGGCCTGCTCCAGCCGGTCGGGCAGGTGATGCTGGCGCAGGCGGCGGGCAAGGAGCGGCTGGGGCGGGCGATGAGCCTCATCTCGGTGCCCGCCATGCTGGTGCCCGTGCTCGGGCCGCCGCTCGGCGGGCTGATCGTGCAGGGCCCCGGCTGGCGGTGGCTGTTCCTGGTGAACGTGCCGGTCTGCGCGGTGGCGCTGCTGGCCGCGCTCCTGCTGCTGCCGCGCGGGAGCGGCTCGCTGCACGCGCACGACGAGGAGCCCGCGAACGGCGCGGGGCGCGGGATCGGCGCGGGGCAGCGTCTGGACGTGCTCGGCCTGGCCCTGCTGTCTCCCGGCCTGGTCGCCCTGATCTACGGCCTGACCGAGGTGGGGAACGGCGCCTCGCTCCTGCACCCGGCCTCGTGGATCGGCGCGGCCCTGGTGGCCGTCTTCGCCGTGCGGTCGCTGCGCGTCACGTCGCTGGTGGACCTGCGGCTGTTCCGCGACCGCACGTTCGCCGCGGCGGTGCTCGCCCTGGCGTGCTACTCGGCCGCGATGCTCGGCTTCACCGTGCTCGTCCCGCTGCACAGCCAGCTCGCCGAGGGCGGCGGCGCGCTGGAGGCGGGCCTGCTGCTGGCCCCGCTGGGGATCGGTGCCGCCCTCACGATGCCGCTGGCCGGCAGGCTCACCGACAGCAGGGGGCCGCGCGGCGTCGCGGCGGCGGGGGTGGTGCTGGTGGTGGCGAGCATCGTGGCGTTCCTGCTGACCGGCGGCGGGTACGTGCCGATGTTCACGCTCGGGCTCGGCCACGGGCTGGTGGCGACGTCGGTGATGGCGGCCGCGTACACGACGCTGGAGCCGTCCGCCGTCCCTGCGGCGACGACGCTGAGCACGATCGTGCTGCGGCTCGCCGCGCCGTTCGGGGTGGCGCTGCTGACCGTGCTGCTGCAGGTGTTCACCAGGGCGGGCGCGGCGGAGCCGTTCACGCCCGCGTTCTGGGCGGCGGCCGGGCTGGCCGGGGTCTCGCTGCTGCCGATCGCGCTCATAGGATCGGGTACGTGGAGAAGATCCTCGTCAGCGCCTGCCTGATGGGCCGCAAGGTGCGCTACGACGGCGGCGCGAAGACCAGCTCGGCCGCCTGGCTCGCCGGGTGGCGCGAGGAGGGGCGGCTGGTGCCGTTCTGCCCCGAGGTGGAGGGCGGGCTGCCGGTGCCGAGGCTCGCCGCCGAGATCGAGGGCGGCGCGGGCGGGGCGGCCGTCCTGGCCGGGGACGCCCGCGTGGTGGCGACGGACGGGTCCGACGTGACGGCCGAGTTCCTGGCGGGCGCGCGCGAGGCGCTGGCCGTGGCGCGCTCGCACGGCATCCGGATGGCGGTGCTGAAGGAGGGCAGCCCCTCGTGCGGGGCCCTCGCGATCTACGACGGCAGCTTCCAGGGGCGCAGGGCACCCGGGCAGGGCGTGACGACGGCGCTGCTGGAGCGGAACGGGATCCGGGTGTTCAGCGAGGAGCAACTGCCCGAGGCCGCCGATCACCTGCGCACTCTGGAGACGTAGCCGGCCAGAGCTAGCGACGCACCCTGGAGACGTAGAAGGCGCCGCTCAGCCCGGCGGCCAGCGCGAGCGCCATGATGCCGTGATACGCGGTGAGCAGCGCGTTCCCCTCGTCGGGCGCCGCCTCCGCGCCGAAGGCCAGCGCCAGCATCCCCAGCAGCACCCCGCCGAGCGCCGCCGCGTGCGTGTAGATCAGCCCGTCCCAGGCCCAGGGCCGCCGGGCCAGCGCGCCGCAGCCGCCGCCGACCAGCACCACGCAGCACAGGGTCTCCACGATCGCGGCGGGCACGATCACCGGCTGCCACACAGGCCCCAGCTCGACTCCGGCGTGCAGCAGCGCGAACGTGGCGAAGACCAGCGCGTAGAGCAGCGACAGCCAGCCCAGCGACCTCCGGAGTGCGTCCATGCGTCCACGCTGCCACGTCACGGCACGACCGGAGTCGTCTTCAGGGAGTCGGCTCCGCTACGCCTTCGGGCGTAGGCAGCAGCCGCCTCACCAGCCGGATGGTCTCGTCGATGGTGACCGTCGCGTCGCGGTCGGACTCGCACGCGGCCACCTCGCGGCCCGCCTCGCCCATCATGGTGGTGAGCAGCACCACCAGCACCTGGCTCTCCCGCGAGTCGTCCAGGCCGAGCAGGCGCTTGTTGCCGCCGATCCAGTTCCAGCCGCGCTGCCTGCGCAGCGTGGTGAACTCCACCGGCCCGTCGCTCTCCAGGAACAGCCTGGCCACCTCGCGCTGCTCCCACGAGCCCTCCAGGTACGCCCGCGCTCCGGCCAGGAACTTCTCCGACCCCGCCGCGCCCTTGACCGCCTTGGCCGCCCGTGAGGTGCGCTCCTCCTGCCCGCGCATGAACTGCTCCCACAACGCCAGGAACAGGCCGGGCTTGCCGCCGAAGTGGTGGTACAGGCTGCCGACGCTGATCCCGGACGTCTCCACGATGTCGGCGACCGTCGCGTCGGCGTACCCCTTGGCCAGGAAGACGTCGCGGGCCGCGCTCAGCAGCGTGTCGCGGGTGCCGCTCGACCGGCTCCAGCCTCGGCTCCTCATCAGTACTCCCACGTGTCGGTGCGCTGCTCGTGTCCGATGCAGAACACGGCGGTGCCGTGCTCGCCCTTCACCAGGTCCACCCGGATCCAGCCGTCGGCTCGGGCGATCTTGGCGGTGTAGCCGCTGACCGGGGTGGCCGAGACCAGGCGGCAGCCCGCCGGGCCGAGCGTGAACGCCACCTCGCCGCCCTTCGCCTTCACCACCTTGAGCGTCGCGGAGGGCGCGGAGGGCGCGGGGGTCGCCGGCCGTGTCGCGGTGGGCGCCGGGGTGCGGCTCCGCTCCGGCGCCTCGCGCGTGACGGACGCGGCGGGCGTCGCCTCTGGACGCGTGGCATCCGGACGTGTGGCAGGCGGGCGCGTGGCAGGCGGGCGCGTGGCAGGCGGGCGGGTGGCAGGCGGGCGGGTGGCATCCGGACGTACGGCAGGCGGGCGCGTGGCGGGCCGCTCGTCGGCCGCGATCGTCTGCGCGAGGAACGGCTCCACGTCCACGTCGTCCACGAACTCGTTGCGCAGCACCCCCCGCACGCCGAACCACGAGACCGACACCGCGACCACGGTGGCACCGCACCAGATCGCCGCATATCTCAGGGCTCGACGCATGAGAGGCATTATGTACGGTGGTGCCCCATGGCGACGGTTCTCGTAGTCGAAGACGATGAATTCGTCAGATCGGCGATCATCCACGAGCTGGGCCGGCGCCGGCACGCCGTCCGCAGCGCCGGATGCGCCCTGGACGCGCTCAGGGAGATCTCGCAGTCCCCTCCCGACGCCGTCATCCTCGATCTGGGCCTGCCCGACCTGGACGGATCCGAGGCGCTGCGCATGGTGCGCGGCATCTCCGACGTGCCGGTCATCGTGGCCACCGCCCGCGACGACGAGGCCGAGATCGTCAGGCTGCTGCGCGCGGGCGCCGACGACTACCTGGTCAAGCCGTTCTCCGGCGACCATCTCAGCGCCCGCCTGGACGCGGTGCTGCGCCGGGCCAGGTCCGCGCCCGCGCCGCACACCATCGAGGTCGGCGGCCTGTTCGTGGACGTGGACCGGCGCGAGGCCGTGCTCGACGGCGGGCCGCTCGCGCTGACCAGGCGCGAGTTCGACCTGCTGGCCTACCTGGCCGCCCGCGCCGACCGGGTGGTCACCCGCAAGGAGCTGCTGGCGGAGGTCTGGCAGCTCGCCTACGGCGACGACCAGACGATCGACGTGCACCTGTCGTGGCTGCGCCGCAAGCTGGGCGAGAGCGCCTCCAGGCCCCGCTACCTGCACACCGTACGCGGCGTCGGGTTCATGTTGTCAGCACCCCCAATGTCAGCACCGCGATGAGGAGGACGCTCGCGGTCCTGATGGTCGCCGTCACCTCGATGGTGGCGCTGGCCTTCCTGGTGCCGCTGGGGTTGATCGTCAGGGAGACCGCGCAGAGCAGGGCGGTCGCGGGCGCCGAGCGGCAGGCTGCGGCGCTGGTGCCGGTGCTGGCGCTGACCACGGCGAGCGACGATCTCGGGCTCGCGATGGCGCGTACCGAGGCGGGGCGGCGCGGCCTGCTGGCCGTGCACGTCAAGGGCGGCGCGACGGTCGGCACGTCACGCGCGCCGGCCGCGCAGGTGGCCGGAGCCGCCGCGCAGACCAGGGCGAGCACGGTCGAGCTGGACGGCGGGTACGTGCTGCTGCGCCCCGTCGCGCTGGACGGCGACCGGGGCGCGGTGATCGAGGTGTTCGTGCCCGCCGACGACCTCAACCGGGGCGTGCCGGCCTCCTGGGCGGTGCTGACAGGCGTGGCCGTGGTGCTGGTGCTCGGCTCGGTGCTGGTCGGCGACCGGCTCGGGGCCCGCGTCGTACGGGCGGCGCGCCGCCTCGGCACGGCGGCCACCGCGCTCGGCTCCGGCGACCTGAGCGAGCGCATCCACCCCGACGGCCCGCCCGAGCTGAAGGCGGCGGCCAACGCGTTCAACACGATGGCCGGCCGCGTCACCCACCTCCTGGCGGCGGAGCGGGAGCTGGCCGCCGACCTCTCGCACCGCCTGCGCACGCCGCTGACCGCGCTGCGGCTCAGCCTCGACCAGCTCGGCCCGCAGGCGGAGCCCAGCAGGCAGGCCCTGGCCAGGCTGGAGAGCGAGGTGACCACGATCATCTCGGCGGCCCGGCGCCCGGCGCGGGCGGCCCGCTCGTGCGACGCGGCGCAGGTGCTGCGCGAGCGGCTGGCGTTCTGGTCGGCGCTGGCGGAGGACCAGGGGCGGCCGTGGCAGCTCGTCGGTGCCACGCTGCCGGTGCGGGCGCCCGTCCCGGCCGGTGAGCTGACGGCGGTGGTGGACGCACTGCTCGGGAACGTGTTCCGGCACACGGCGGAGGGGACGGCGTTCAGCGTCACGCTGCACGAGGGTCGCGACGTGGTCGGCATCCTGGTCGCCGACGCGGGGCCCGGGATCCCCGACCCGGAGGCGGCGCTGGAGCGGGGCGCCAGCGGGAGCGGGTCCACCGGGCTCGGGCTGGACATCGCGCGGCGGCTGGCCGAGTCGACCGGCGGGTCGCTGCGGCTGGATCGCTCGTCGCTGGGCGGTGCTCAGGTGCAGGTGTGGTTGCGGCTTGAAAAGGTGTCTAAGCCAGCCTTAAAGGACACTTAACCGCCATATTTCGGCGTTTCCGGTGCTCCAAGGTGGTGCGCATGCAGATCAACCGCAAGGCCGTCATCGCCGCCACCCTGACCGCCCCCACGCTGCTCGTGCTCGCCGTCGCCCCGGGCACCGCCTCCGCCCACGGCACCATGAGCAACCCGCCCAGCCGCACGATGGTCTGCTACAGCGAGGGCCCGGAGAGCCCCAAGTCGGCCGCGTGCAAGCAGGCGGTGGCGACCGGCGGCACCCAGCCCCTGTACGACTGGAACGAGGTCAACATCGCCGACGCCGCCGGCAGGCACCGCGAGATCATCCCCGACGGCAAGCTGTGCAGCGCGGGCCGCGACAAGTACCGCGGCTTCGACCAGGCCCGCGCCGACTGGCCGGCGACGACCATGACGAGCGGCGCCACCCACACCTTCAAGTACCGGGCGACCGCCCCGCACAAGGGCGCCTTCGAGCTGTACATCACCAAGGAGAGCTACGACCCGGCCAAGCCGCTGAAGTGGTCGGACCTGGAGTCCGCGCCCTTCCACACGGTGACGAACCCGACGGTGGCCGACGGCTACTACACGATGACCGCCAAGCTGCCGTCCCGTCAGGGCCGCCACCTGATCTACGCGATCTGGCAGCGCGGCGACAGCCCCGAGGCGTTCTACTCCTGCTCGGACGTGGTCTTCGGGCAGAGCAACCCGTCCCCCGCGCCGACCCCGACCGGCACGCCGACCGCGACCCCGAAGCCCACCCCGACCACGAGCACGCCCAAGCCCACCACCACGGCCACCCAGCCCCCCTCGGACGGAACCGCCACTCTGGCCGCGATCAACGCGGGCGCCGGCGTCTCCCCCGCCACCGCCGCGGCGGGCGCGACGGTGAAGGTGACGGCGGTCTGCGGCGGCTCCCAGGTGCGCGACGTCACCTCCGGCGCGTTCAGCCCGGCCCGCACCGCGCCCGGCACGCCCACGGTCGCCTGGTCGCCCAGCCTCAAGGCGGCCAAGCCCGGCACCTACGCCGTGACCGTCCGCTGCAAGAACGGCAACCTGGCGCGGACGTCCCTCACCGTGAGCTGATCGGGAAATCGTGAACTGATCGGGAAATACAGCCTGTCCCTTTTCAGGAAACTTTCTCGCGTACTCGCGAGTCCTACCCATGGGGCGCGTCGGAAGACGGGGGATCGCCGGGGGGCGAGGTCGCCGTGGCGCGCTCAGGGGGCCCGATTTCATCGGAAACGGGGAAGGGACACGGCAATGCCTGTCGACCTGAACAACGAACTACCTCTGGCCTGGGACTCGGCCACGCTCGACGCGGACACCAAGGGCATGCTCGACAACCTGCAGCCGAACATCCTGCGGGCGCACGTCCGCGAGCACCTGTCCGTGCTGTTCGTCCGGTTCAACGACGTGGCCGAGGGCAGGCGGTTCCTGCGCTGGGTCGCGACCACGAAGATGAAGTCGGCACGCAAGCATCTGCAGGAGGTGCGGGACTTCGCCGCCGGCCGCCGCCGCGGAACCCCGTACGTCGGCATCGGCATCAGCAAGGCCGGCTACCGCGACCTCGGCCACTCGGTGGAGGACGTGCGCAAGTTCGCCGACCCGGTCTTCCGCGACGGCATGAAGCGGCGGGTCGCCCAGGTGAACGACCCCGCGGTGGAGGAGTGGGAGCGCGTCTACCAGCGCGAGATCCACGCCGTCATCCTCATCGGCGACGCGGAGGCGGAGCCGGTGGAGAGCCTGCGCGAGGAGATCGTGGGCGAGCTGCCGCAGAGCGCCCGGCTGCTCGGCGAGGAGCGGGGGCAGGGCATGCGCAACCCGGCCGGCGACGGCATCGAGCACTTCGGCTACGTGGACGGCCGCAGCCAGCCGCTGTTCCTGAAGGACGAGGTGGACAGGGAGCCGAGGAAGCTCTGGGACCCGGCGTTCCCGCTGGGCAACGTCCTGGTGCCCGACCCGTTCGCGCCGAACCCCGTCCGCCACCACGGCAGCTACCTGGTGTTCAGGAAACTGGAGCAGAACGTGCGGGCGTTCAAGGAGATCGAGCGGGACCTGGCCGACAGCCTGGGCCTGAGCGGGGTGGACCGGGAGCGGGCGGGCGCGATGCTCGTCGGCCGCTTCAAGGACGGCACTCCCCTGACGCTCAAGCCCAAGGCCGGCGGCGGGCCGGTGGCCAACGACTTCACCTTCGACGGCGACGACGGCTCCAAGTGCCCGTTCTCCGGGCACGTCAGGAAGACCAACCCGCGCTCGTTCGGGCGCAACGTGCTCATGGCCAGGCGCGGCCAGACCTACGGCGAGCGCGCCGACCAGCCGTGGGACGACTCACCGCCGGAGAACCGGCCGAGCGGTGAGGTCGGGCTGCTGTTCATGGCGTTCAACGGCAGCCTGCTCGACCAGTTCGAGTTCACCCAGCAGAGCTGGGCGAACAACGCGGACTTCGAGGTCGAGGCGACCGGGCACGACCCCGTCATCGGGCAGGGTGAGCGCGACCTCAAGGTCACCTTCCCCAAGGCGTGGGGCAAGCCCGGGAAGTCCGACCCGCAGGCCCAGGTCGCCCAGACCGTCACCATGAAGGGCGGCGAGTACTTCTTCGCGCCGTCCCTGGCCTACCTGCGCAACCTGTAACAGCCCGCGAGGCCGAGGGCGCCGGCGCTGAGCCGCTCCCTCGGCCTCGTGAGCAGAAGGATGTACATCCGGTTCGACCCGCCGGAGGAGGCGGGCACCGGCCCGCGATCAGCATGATGTCCGCATGACCATCGCGTTGCTGCTCGCTCTCGCGGGGCTGGCGGTGCTCGACAGCACGAGCTTCGGCACCCTCGGCATCCCCGTCTACCTGATGCTCGGCCTGGACCGGTCGCGGACCTCCCGGCTGTTCGTCTATCTCGCCACCGTGACGGTCTTCTACTTCCTGGTGGGCGTGGCGCTGATGCTCGGGCTCTCCACGGCCATGGACACCTTCGGCGACGCGCTCAACAGCCGGGCCGCGCTCATCGCGCAGCTCGTCCTCGGCGTGGGGCTGTTCGCGCTGAGCTGGCGCTTCGACCCCAAGTGGCGCGCCAAGCGGAACCTGCCCGAGCGCACCTTCGAGCCCCGGATGGGCGGGCCGCGCACGATGGTGCTGGTGGGCCTGGCCGCCGGGACGCTCGAAGTGGCCACCATGGTGCCGTACCTGGCCGCGGTCGGCATGATGACGACCTCCGGCCTGGCTGCGGGCCAGTGGGTGCCGTTGCTGGCGGCGTACGTGCTGATCATGATCCTGCCGGCGCTGGCGCTCATGGGCGTGCGCGCGGCGGCGGGCGCGCGGCTGGAGCCCAAGCTGGAGCGGCTGCGGGCCTGGCTGGTCAAGCACTCGTCGTCGATGCTGAGCTGGGGGATGGCGATCGTCGGGTTCCTCCTGGCCAGGGACGCCGCCGCGCGCCTGTTCCTCTAGCCAGGGTGCGGCGGGAACGCACTCCCGCGACGCATCTAGGATCAGATCTCCGGGGGGAGATCTACGATGTTGCGCGCGTTCCTGAGGACAGAGGCAGGCGGCACCAGCGTGCTGCTCGTCGCCACCGCGCTGGCCCTGATCTGGGCGAACTCGCCGTGGGGCGACACCTACGAGGCGTTCTGGCACACCTCGATGGGCATCTCCTTCGGCGACGCCCAGTTCTCGCTGGACCTGCGCCACTGGGTCAACGACGGGCTGATGACCGTCTTCTTCTTCCTCATCGGCCTGGAGGTCTCCTACGAGGTGCGGCTCGGGCAGCTCAGGGACCGCCGCCTGATCGCCGTGCCTGCCGTCGCCGCGTTCGGCGGCATGCTCGTGCCGGCCGGCGTCTACTTGCTGCTCAACTACGGCGGCCCCGGCGCGGGCGGCTGGGGCGTGCCGATCGCCACCGACACCGCCTTCGTGCTGGGCCTGCTCGCCATCGTGGGCGCGCGCTGCCCCGACCCGCTGCGCGCGTTCCTGCTGACGCTGGCCATCGTGGACGACGTCCTCGCCATCATCATCATCGCGCTCTTCTACACCGAGAACCTGTCCGTGACCGCCCTGGTCACCGCCGTGGTGCTGCTGGCGGCCATCATGACGCTGCGATGGCTGAAGATCTGGCGGGCGCCCGCGTACATCGTGCTGGGGTTCGCGCTGTGGGTGGCCACGCTGGAGAGCGGCATCCACCCGACGCTGGTCGGCATCGCGCTCGGGATCCTCGTCTTCGTGTACGCGCCCACCGACCACAAGCTGCTGCTCGCCGGGGAGGCCGTGCAGGAGTTCACCAGCGAGCCCAGCGCCCGCGCCGCCCGGCAGGCCGCGCTGCGCGTCCAGCGGGCCGTCTCCGTGAACGAGCGCCTGCAACTGCGGCTGCACCCGTGGAGCAGCTACGTCATCGTGCCCGTCTTCGCCCTGGCCAACGCGGGTGTCCGGCTCGACGGGGAGACCCTGCGGGCCGCCGCCACCTCACCGGTCGCCATCGGCGTGGCGCTGGGGCTGCTGCTCGGCAAGTTCATCGGGATCTCGCTGGGCACCTGGCTGCCGCTGCGGCTGGGCTGGGGCGTGCTGCCCGGCAACCTGGTGTGGGGGCAGTTGCTGGGCGGGGCCGCCGTGTCGGGCATCGGGTTCACGGTGGCGCTGTTCATCGTGGAGCTGGCCTTCGAGGACCCCGCCCTGCACGACCAGGCCAAGATCGGCATCCTGGCGGGCTCGCTGCTGTCGGCCGCGCTGGGCTGGCTGATCTTCCGCATGGCGTGGGACCGGGGCGGGGTGTGCGCGCCGCCCGACGCCGAGCCCGCCGAGGACCTGCCCACCACGCTGGCCGTCCCCGTCGGCCCCGGCGACCACGTACGCGGCCCCGCCGACGCCCGCATCACGATCGTCGAGTACGGCGACTTCGAATGCCCCTACTGCGGGCGGCTGCACCCCATCCTGGAGGAGATCCTCAGGAAGAACCCCGACGTGCGGCTGGTCTTCCGCCACTACCCGCTGCGCACCCTGCACCCGCGCGCCGCCGCCGCCGCGACCGTCGCCGAGGCCGCCGCCGACCGGGGCAAATTCTGGGAGATGCACGACATCCTCTACGACAACCAGCGCTTCCTCACCGACGCCGACCTGGAGCACTACGCCGCCGAACTCGACGTCGAACCCTGGTCGGACGTGGCCCGCCACGTCGCCAGGATCGGCGTGGACGAGGAGTCCGGCCGCGACAGCGGCGTGCGCGGCACGCCGTCACTGTTCCTGAACGGGGTGCGGTACGAGGGCGGCCACGATCTCGATTCGATCACTCGCGCGGTGGAAGAACTTCGTGAGTCCGCGTAGCGTCGTCGAGTCACTCACCCGAGCCCCTGGAGCTGATTGATGCTTTCCACCATCCTCAACGTCCTCAATTTGATCGTGACGTTCGTCGTGCTGCTGGGCGGAGCCGCGCTCATGGCGGCACGCAGGAAGGAGCACGGCCGCGCCTCGGTGGTGGGCATGGTGGGGTGCGTCGTGCTGCTGCTGGCGGGGCTGGCCAGCGGTGGGCTGGCCCTCTTCGCGCAGGCCCTGTTCGAGTCGCTCGGGCCTTTGACTGCTGAGCCGGTCTTCGCCGTCCTCAACGCGTTCGCGATGATTCTGCAGGCGGTCGGGCTCGCGTTGCTGGTCTGGGCGGTGGTCATCCCCAGGAAGCCGCAGCAGCCGGTCGGCCAGGGGGCGTGGCAGGGGCAGCCCGAATGGCAGGCCGGGCCCCAGCCGGGACAGCCTGGCTGGCAGCCCGGACAGCCTGGCCAGCCCGAGTGGCAGCCCGGACCTCAGCCCGGCCCTCAGCCCGGCCCCCAGCCTGGCCAGCCGGGGCAGCCCGAGTGGCAGCCCGGACCTCAGCCCGGCCCTCAGCCCGGCCCCCAGCCTGGCCAGCCGGGGCAGCCCGAGTGGCAGCCCGGACCTCAGCCGGGCCAGCCTGGTCAGCCGGAGTGGCAGCCGGGACCCCAACCTGGGCAGCCGGGGCAGCCTGGGCCTCAGCAGCCTCCCGGTTGGCAGCCGCCCTACGGCCAGGGTCAGGGCTGAGACCGGCGCAGATACGCGTCCCAGGTGATCTTCCCGGCGGGCTGGGCCTTCGTGGTGAGATGACCGGCGCGGGCGGCCCGGCCGAACCCGCCGGGCAGGCGCAGGCGCAGCACCGGCCTGCGCAGCCCCCTGGCCCGCAGCCAGCTCCGCGCCGCCTCGTCCATCGCCAGCACTCCTGGCCCGCCGTACTCCTCCACCTTTCCCGACGGCCCGCGCCCGGCGACCGCCACCAGGTGCTCGGCCACGTCCCGCACGTCCACCGTCTGCATGGTGACGCCCGGATCGGCGACCACCACGCCGAGCTTGGCCATGCTCCGCAGCCCCAGCTCCACGAACTCGTGGAACTGTGTGGCCCGGACGATCGTCCACGGCACCCGGCCGTCCCGGACGAGGCGCTCGGCCCGCAGTTTCGTACGGAAGTAGCCCCACGGCACCCGGTCCACGCCGACGATCGAGACGTAGACCAGATGCCGCACCCCGGCCTCCCGGGCGGCCTCGAGCAGCGCCGACGTGCCGTCCAGCTCCACCTTGCGCGTGTAGCGGCCCCGATAGGGCGCCGAGGCGAGGTGCAGGACGACGTCCACCCCCGACACCGCCTCCGCCACGCCGCTCCCGGTGGTCAGGTCCGCGACCGCCCACCGCACGCCGCCGCTCGCGGGCCGCGCCGTACGACTGGTCGCGCGCACGTCGTATCCGGCCTCGACCAGCTTCTGCACGACGGCGCGGCCGAGGCGCCCGCTGCCGCCCGTGACAAGTACTGCTGTCATGGAAGCTGGACGGGGCAGCCCGGGTAAGTGTGACAATGTTGACGTATCCCGATAATCCGCAGCGTGTCCGAGGGGACCATGACGCGAGAGCAGCCCGGCCCGCAGGATCCCGACCCCAACCAGACGATCCGGCACCGCTACCCCCACCCCGCGCCGCCCGACGAGCAGGGACCGCCCGACGCGCCCAGCACGCGGCGGCTCGAGTACACCCCCGACATGCTGCCCGACGTGCCGCTCTACGAGGCCAAGCCGGTGCGGTCCGGCTGGTGGTGGGTGGTCGTGGTCGGCGGCCTGGTGCTGCTCATCGCGGCCGTGGCGGTGGCGGCGGTCTTCTGGCTGCGCTCCAACTCCGAGACCCGGGCCCTCCCCGCCGGTCCCGCCTCGGCGGTCACGCTCGGCTGAAGTCCATCGTCCAGTTCGTCTCCCAGGTCCGCCCGTCGTCCTCGGAGAACGCCTGCTCCCAGCGCGCGGCGTCGGCGCCGCTTCTCGTCCAGAGGAACCGGCAGCGCACCGGCCTGCCCTCGTGCGTCTCCTCGCCGTAGAAGACGCCCCTCTCCCCCTCGAACGCGCCCACCATCGGCCTGGTGTCGAGCCGCCCGCTGGCGCTGCTGGCCCAGTAGATGGACCACTGCCGGGTCTCCGGGTCGTACACCCGCAGCGTCAGCCCATGGGACCCCTTGGTGGGGAACTCGATCTCGTCGAAGCTGGCCGCGCCCCCGAAGTGCCGGGTGGCGACGGACCGGCCGGGGAACTCGTCCCATTCGTCGCTGCCGGACAGCGGCTTGACGAGGCGGCGGTTGACCACGTTCCAGTGACCGGTGAGAAAGTCGAAGTCGTTCATGCGGCGAACCTACGGGAGGGTCACTGACAGGTAGTGTCAGTGATGTGCGTGCTTCCCGTCTCGTCTCCATCCTCCTGCTGCTGCAGACGCGCGGCCGGATGACCGCGCAGGAGCTGGCGGAGCGGCTGGAAGTCTCGGTACGCACGATCTACCGCGACGTCGAGTCCCTGCACGGCGCCGGAATCCCGCTCTACGGCGACGCGGGCCCGAAGGGCGGCTACCAGCTCCTCGACGGCTACCGCACCCGGCTGACCGGGCTGACGGCGGACGAGGCGGAGTCCCTGTTCCTGGCGGGGCTGCCCGGCCCTGCGGCCGAGCTGGGGCTGGGCACCGTGGTGGCGGCGGCGCAGCTCAAGCTGATGGCCGCCCTCCCGGTCGAGCTGCGCGACCGCGCGGGCCGCATCCAGGAACGCTTCCTGCTCGACGCGCCCACCTGGTACCGCGACTCCGATCCGACGACCTACCTGGCCGCCGTGGCCGACGCCGTGTGGAACGAGCGACGCATCCAGATCAGGTACCGGCGGTGGAAGGAGCCGCAGGAGGTGGAGCGGCGGCTGGAGCCGTACGGGCTGGTCGTCAAGGCGGGGCGGTGGTACCTCGTGGCCAGGGCGGGGCGCGACGTGCGCACGTACCGCGTCTCGCAGATCCTCGACCTGCAGCCGCTCGCGGAGAGGTTCGTCCGGCCGGAGGGGTTCGACCTGGGGGCCTACTGGGCGGGGCACCTGGCGGAGTTCGAGGCCAGGCTGCGATGGGGCGAGGCCGTGGTGCGATTGTCGCCGCGCGGCGTGGAGCGGCTGGCCGATCTCATGACGCCCGGGGTGGTGGCGGCGGCCAGGCAGAGCGCGCAGCCGCCTGACGAGGAGGGGTGGACGCGGGTCACGGTGCCGATCGAGTCGATCGAGCACGCGGTCGGGGAGTTCCTCAGGCTGGGCACGGACGTGGAGGTGCTGGGGCCCGCCGCGTTGCGGGAACGGCTGGCGGCGACGGCGGACGAACTGTCCCGCCGCTACGGCCGTTCCCCTCAGGCGGGACCATCCCCGATTTATGGGGATATTTCGGGATAAGACTCCCCTCGGCCCCAGGATGCGCGCGCCATGGACCTCCACGAGCGCCTGCTGGTCCAGGTCAGCGTCCGAGACGTCTACGACGCGGCGACGCTGGCCGGGCACCCCGGCTCCGGCCTGGTCTTCACCGGCCAGGCCGGCCACGACGCGGTCCGCATGGTGCGCCGCGCCGGCTACGAAGGACCGCTGCTCGCCGACCGCCGCCGCTACGCCGGGTCCGCCCGGGTACGGGGCACGGCGCGGCTGTCGGCCGACTGGATCGCGGACCAGGTGGAGGCGGGCGCGACGGCCCCGCTCACCGATTCCGGCTATATCGGCGAAGGGGACCACGAAGCCCTGCACACCATCCTCGAACAATCCCTTCAGTGGGACGACGCCATCGCCGTCCTGCCCGTGCACGCACGCTGGGTGAGCGGCGATCTCGGCACGCTGCTCCGCACGGTCGCCGACTACGGCTCGCCGGTGGCGCTGGTCGTCGAGGACGGGCCGCCGTACCCGCCGATCCCGCTACCGCTGCTCTCCGCCGGGGTCGCCGCGCTGGGCGCGATGGCGTACGGGGCCTCATGGGGTGCGATCGGCGTCCGCGAGGTGCTGCGGCACCTCTACCCCGAGCCGCACGAGGCGCGGGGCGGGTGGCGGCGCGGCGGGGCGCGCAGCGCGTTCGTGGTGGAGCGGCTGGAGTTCGTGCCGGTGGAGCGGCTGCGCGAGGGGACGTGTGGTTGTTCAACCTGCCACGGGCGTCCGCTGCGGCATCTGGCGGAGGCGGAGGAGCTGCACGTGAACACGCACAACACGAAGGCGCTGCACGGGCTGCACAACCGCCTGCTCCGGGCCACGCACCGGGAACGCTGGTGGCAGTCCCTGACGGAAGCGGCCGCCAACACCACAGCCCCACCGAAGGGCGAGCCCCGCCCCCACCCCTCCTGAGCTCAGAACCCCCGCAAAGACACCAGCCGCACCCGCATCGCGATCGGATAGTCCTGCTCGAACTTCTCCACACCCCAGCCAGCGATCCGATCCCGATATTTCCCGATATACCCAGGCACCCCACCCGCCAGCAGATGCCCTTCGAGAATCTCCGCCTCCCCCTTGAACACCACCACGTCCCCACCACCCGCATCGGTGTTGAAGTGCAGCGACACCTGCGGCCCCCGGCGCAGATGGGCGAGCCGCCGCGCGTTGGCCCGGTTGTAGATCAGCAGGCTGTCCCCGCCCTCCCACAGGAACCACACGGGGTTGGGCTGCGGCGTGCCGTCGGCGCCGACGGTGGTCAGCCAGATCACCCGCTCCTCCGCCAGCCGCTCACGCACCCGCGCACCGAACGCGCTGTCGGGAATCACTCCGGTCATCACCCCTCCGATCGCCGATCGCCACCCCCCGTACCCGCTTCCCCCCGGATCAGCGATCAACCCGGCTCCCGCGATTAGCTTGATCATGTTCCGGAAATAAGCCCACTCGGAAGAATTGGGAGCGCTCCCGAAATAGGCGTTCCTCCCGACCGAAAGGGCCCGAGGTGACCTCCTTACCCTCCCGGCTGGCCACGGCCTTATCCGGCCTGACGCTCGCCCTCACGGCCACCGCCATCACCCCGCCGCCGGCCCAGGCGGCCCCACCCCCGGAACCGGCGGCCGAGACCCAGCAGGCCACCACCCTCACCCTCATCACGGGCGACGTCGTCGAGTACGCCCCCAGCAAGAAGAACGGCGGCACCCCCTCCATCGCCATCAAACCGGCCCCCAGGCCGGACGGAGCAGAGGTCACGTTCGCCACACTGCCCAGCCAGGACGGCGGCTACCTGGTCATGCCGTCCGACGCCGCCGGGATGGTCGCGGCGGGCACGCTCGACGAGGAGCTGTTCGACGTCGAGACCCTGGCCCGCGACCAGCGCACCACCGCCATCCCCCTCCTGGTCACCGGCTCGGGTCTGGCCAGGACGGCCAAGCCGCTGCCCGCCACCGAGAACGTGCGCCCGCTCCCCAGCGTCAACGGCGCCGCGATGACCGTTCCCGTAGGTCAGGCGGGAACGTTCTGGGCGGGGCTGCGTACCGACGCGAGCCTCAACAGCCGGTCGGCGAGCAGCGCCGGCAAGATCTGGCTGGACCGCAAGACGCGCGTGTCCCTCGACCAGAGCGTGCCGCTCATCGGCGCGCCCGCGGGCTGGGAGCGCGGGTTCGACGGCAAGGGCGTCAAGGTCGCCGTGCTCGACACCGGCATCGACGTCAACCACCCCGACTTCACCGGCCGCATCCTCGCCACCCAGAACTTCACCACCGCAGCCGGCATCGCCGACAAGAAGGGGCACGGCACGCACGTCGCCGCCACGCTCGCCGGCGCGGGCGGCACCTACAAGGGCGTCGCCCCGGCGGCGTCGCTGCTGGTCGGCAAGGTGCTCGACGACAGCGGCAACGGCGACTGGTCCTGGGCCATCGCGGGCATGGAGTGGGCCGCCGGGCAGGGCGCCGACGTGGTGAACCTGAGCCTCGGCACCTGCTGCGGCAACGGCACCGACCCGATGAGCCAGGCCCTGAACGAGCTGACCAGGAAGCACGGGACGCTGTTCGTGACCGCGGCGGGCAACGAGTACGACCCGCTCACCGTCAGCGTCCCCGCGGCGGCGGACGAGGCGCTGGCCGTCGGCGCCGTGGACAAGGTGACGGGCACGGAGCTGGCCGGCTTCTCCAGCCGCGGCCCGCGCCTGGACGACGCCGCCGTCAAGCCGAACCTCGTCGCCCCCGGCGTCGACATCGTGGCCGCCCGCTCGGCCGAGTCGTCGCTGCCCGGCATCCCCGGCGACGACCTGCACACGACGTTCAGCGGCACCTCGATGGCGACGCCGCACGTGGCGGGGGCCGCGGCGATCCTGGCGCAGCAGCACCCGGAGTGGCGGGCGTCCGAGCTGCGTGACGCGCTCACCTCGACCGCCGTCCGCAACGACGCGCACACCTGGTTCGAGCAGGGCAGCGGGCGCGTGGACGTGGCCCGCGCCGTCACCCAGACGCTCTTCGCCACCTCCTCCGTAGACTTCCGCGTGCTGGCCAAGGACCCGGCGACCCGCCAGGTCACCTACCGCAACACCGGCGCCGCCCCCGTCACCCTGGACGTCTCCCTCACCACGCGCGGCTGGAGCGGCAAGGCCGCCCCCGACGGCGCGATCGAGCTGGGGTCCCGCAGCGTCACCGTCCCCGCGAACGGCACCGCCACCGTGGACCTCACCGTGGATCCGCGCGTGGGCTCCGTGGGCGCGTACGGCGGCTGGGTGACGGCCGCCGCCGGTGAGACGCGCGTGGTGACTCCGTTCAGCTACTACACCGGCCCGGCCACGCACCGGCTCGGCGTGCAGCTGGTCAACTCGTACGGGACCAAGGAGTTCGTCCCCGGCTACCAGTCCGAGCCCATCGTGTACGCGATCCCGCTCAAGCGAGGCAACAGCCCCGAGGACCCGTTCAACCCGTACGGCTACTACTACCTGCGCACCGACTGGGCGGGCACCGGCGAGTTCTTCCTGCCCGCCGGCGACTACGAGGTCATCGGCATCCTCCCGGAGAACCGCCTGACCAACCGTAACAGCTGGGTCATCAAGACCGTCACACTCGGCGGCGACGAGACGGTCACCCTGGACGCCCGCGACACCGTCCGGCTCAGACCCGACCTGCCCGTGCCGGCGGACGGCGGCGGCAACGCCTACTACGTGCGCACGTTCGACGATCGCACGCAGCCGGTCTCGATCTACGGAGGCGCGGTCGGCGGCGGACACGACGTGTACGTCACGCCGGTCTCCTCCGTGAAGGCGGGCAAGGTCCGCCTGTCCCAGCAGTGGAACCTGGAGCCTCCGGTCCTGTCGTCCGTCACGGCCGGTGAGCTGCGGCTGCGTCCTGCGTACGACATGGAGTCCATGCGGAAGCTCACCGAGACCACCACGCTGCCCCTCGTGTCGGTGGGCAGGGGGCGGCCCGAGGACTTCCAGAACGTCGACGTCAAGGGCAAGCTCGTGCTGGCCGGGATCCCGGTCGAGGGCGCCGACCGGCCGTACGTGACGGCCTCCGTCGCCATGGACGACGCGGCGCTGCGCGCGTACCTGGGCGGCGCCGCGGGCATCGTCTCCTACCTCGACGTGGACGGCGGCCTGGCCCGCGTGCCCGCCGGCGGCTTCCACCGCCTCGGCCTGACCGCCGCCGAGGGCCGCGCCCTCAGCGCCGCGCTCTCCCGGGGGCCGCTCTCCATCCGCCTGGAGCCGTACACGGGGCCGGACGTGGTCTACCACCTGCGCTTCGACACCCGCGGCAAGGTCCCGTCCCGCCCCACCCGGGTGGATCTGAAGGACCTCGTCCGGGTCAACGCCGCCTACCACGCGGACAGCGCCGGCCAGAGCGGCTGGGAGTTCGGCGAGACCACCACCGGCGAGGAACCCGGCCGCCTCACCTACGGCGGCCCGGTCACCATGCCCGCCACCCGCACCGAGTACTACGGCCCGGCCTCCGACGACGTGCTGTGGTCCCGCACGATCTCGAACAACGGCCTGGACCTGCACTCCGCCGACCGCTTCAGCCGCCGCGACCGGCGGATCTCCGAGGAGTGGTTCAAGGCCCCGCTGGTGCCGGGCGCCGCCGACGTGCCGTCCGGTCATCCGGTGGAGCTGCCGTGCACGTTGTGCCGGGACGGGGATCGGTTCGTACCGGCTGAGGGCTGGCGCGACTCAGACCCGCGCCACTACAGCGACCTGGGCGTGGGCAGATCCACCCCGCGCCTGTTCGTCGCCGGCCAGGAGGTGCCCGTCAAGGGCCGCTACCCCCGTTCGTTCGTCGTTCCGGACGGGACGGCGCCGTACCGGCTGGAGACGGTAGACGTCACTGGCCGCTCCCTCTCACCCAAGGTCACCACGACCGCCTCCTTCACCTCCGCACCCCCGTCCCGGACCGCGCCTCGCGGCTACACCTGCACGTTCGGGACGTCCTGCGCGTTCCAGCCGGCCATCCAGATCACGTACGACCTCCCGCTCGACCTCCTCAACCGAGCGGCAGCCGGCCGCCCCTTCACCTTCGACCTCCAGGCCGGATCCCACTCGGGGGTGCGGCGGGCTTCCGACGTGAAGCGGGTGCAGGTGGAGTACTCCGTCAACGACGGAGGCACCTGGAACGCGGCCTCGCGGGTGGTGAAGCGCGGTGACGGCCTGTTCAGGGTGGAGGTGAGCCATCCGGTGCTCGCACAGACCAGTGGGTACGTGTCGCTGCGCGTCACCGCCTGGGACGGGGCCGGCGGCTCGACCACCCAGACCATCGACCGGGCCTACGGCCTGCGCTGACACTCCTCCAACCAAGGGCCGAGGGGGCCGCCCTGTGCCCCTTCGGCCCTCTTCTTTGCAGCACGCCCCTCCCCTTCATCCACAGGACAACCCCGACAGCCCCGCCCCTTATCCACAGAACCCCATTCGGCGCCTCGCCACCCCACCCCCGCAGAGCATCCTCAGACCCACATCGCACCGCCACCACCCACACCCAAGGAGCCAGAGGATGCCCGGAGGCCCGCCCACACTCGGTTTCAGCCTGATCGTCTACGCCACGGTCGGCCTGGTGACCCTGATCGCCCTCAAGCTCAAGAGGCGACGCCGATGACCCCGCTTCCCACCCGACCCCTCACGCCCTCTTCCACCCCGCCCCTCACGCTCTCCTCCACCTCACCCCACATGCCCTCCTCCACGCCACCGCTCACGCCATCCCTCACCCCGCCCCTCACTCCGCTCCTCACACCGCGCCTCACGCCATCCCCCACTCCACCCCTCACGCGGCGCCTCACGCC